>QHCD01000073.1:0-98976 GCA_003244255.1 Pseudonocardiales bacterium
GGTCCGAGGCGGAGCCTCGCTAGCTACCTGCCCGCAGGCTCAGGGTGCGGCCGCCGCGCGGACTTGGCCGGATAGCCCGGACCCCGTACACTGGCGTACCGGTGCATGCGCCGCCGATCGTCTTGCTGTGGCCGCGAGACGCGTAGATGGCCCTCAGCGTGCACGGAACATCGACAGGCGAAACCGGCGGGCGTGCGGACGGACTTTATGTCGCCTCGTCGGCAGTAATGGGCAGCAATCGGAGAACAGCGGAGGACATGGCGAAGAAAGACGGAGCGATCGAGGTCGAAGGCCGAGTCGTTGAGCCGTTGCCCAACGCCATGTTCCGCGTCGAGCTGCAGAACGGTCACCGGGTGCTCGCGCACATCTCGGGGAAGATGCGCCAGAACTACATCCGGATCCTCCCCGAGGACCGGGTCGTCGTCGAGCTCTCGCCGTACGACCTGACCCGCGGTCGGATCGTCTACCGCTACAAGTAGCACCCGCAAGCGAAAGGAGTGGCGGTAGGACCGTGAAGGTGAAGCCCAGCGTCAAGAAGATCTGCGACAAGTGCAAGGTGATCCGCCGGCACGGCCGGGTCATGGTCATCTGCGAGAACGCACGCCACAAGCAGCGTCAGGGCTAGACAGACCACTAGAGGCCCCGCGAAGGAGAAGGAGCACCACCGGATGGCACGTCTCTCCGGCGTCGACCTGCCCCGCGAGAAGCGGATGGAGATCGCGCTGACCTACATCTACGGCATCGGGCCCACCCGCGCGCGGCAGACCCTCACCGAGACCGGCGTCAGCCCCGACCTGCGCTCCGGCGATCTCACCGACGAGGACCTGGTGGCGCTGCGCGACTGGATCGACGCCAACTACAAGGTCGAGGGTGACCTTCGCCGCGAGGTCACCCAGGACATCAGGCGCAAGGTCGAGATCGGCTGCTACCAGGGCATCCGGCACCGCCGCGGCCTGCCCGTCCACGGCCAGCGCACGCACACCAACGCGCGCACCCGCAAGGGGCCGAAGAAGACGGTCGCGGGCAAGAAGAAGGTCGGCAAGAAGTAAGCAAGAAGGACTTGCCCCGGCGGTGGCTCGTTAGCTACGTACGGCAACCTCGTCGGAAAGGTCAGGACGGAACTAGCAAGAAGGACTTGCCCTCGGCAAGTGCCCCGCCAGCTACGTACGGCAACCTCATGAGGAGTTCCAGGCCACATGCCCCCGAAACCGCGCACCGGCGCGAAGAAGGCTCGTCGGCGCGAGAAGAAGAACATCGCGCACGGGCACGCTCACATCAAGAGCACCTTCAACAACACGATCGTCTCGATCACCGACCCGATGGGCAACGTGATCGCGTGGGCGTCCTCCGGCCACGTCGGCTTCAAGGGATCCCGCAAGTCGACGCCGTACGCCGCGCAGATGGCCGCCGAGAACGCGGCCCGCAAGGCGCAGGAGCACGGTATGCGCAAGGTCGACGTCTTCGTCAAGGGCCCCGGGTCCGGCCGCGAGACGGCGATCCGGTCGCTGACCGCCGCCGGCCTGGAGGTCGGAACCATCCAGGACGTCACGCCGCAGCCGCACAACGGCTGCCGGCCCCCCAAACGTCGGCGTGTCTGAGCCGGGACCGAGGAGAGAACCCAGATGGCTCGATACACCGGCCCGGACTGCAAGCTCTGCCGTCGTGAGAAGGTCAAGCTCTTCCTGAAGGGCTCCAAGTGCGACGGGCCCAAGTGCCCGATCGAGATCCGGCCGTACCCGCCGGGTGAGCACGGCCGGGGCCGCAGCAAGGAGAGCGAATACCTGCTGCAGCTGCGGGAGAAGCAGAAGGCCCGCCGTACTTACGGTGTGCTGGAGAAGCAGTTCCGCGGCTACTACGACGAGGCGAACAGGCAGACCGGCAAGACCGGCGAGGTCATGCTGCAGATACTGGAGAGCCGCCTCGACAACCTCGTCTACCGGGCGGGGTTCGCGAAGTCGCGGGACATGGCTCGCCAGATCGTCTCGCACGGCCACATCACGGTGAACGGCAGCAAGGTCGACATCCCCTCCTACCGCGTCTCGCCGAACGACATCGTCGAGGTCAAAGAGGCCTCCCGCGAGCTGACGCCGTTCGTCGTCGCGCGGGCGGAGGCCGGTTCCCGCGGGACACCGCCGTGGATCGAGGTGATCTCCAACCGGATGCGGATCCTGGTGCACTCCTTGCC
The DNA here is from genome assembly GCA_003244255.1 of Pseudonocardiales bacterium. Classification (GTDB taxonomy): domain Bacteria; phylum Actinomycetota; class Actinomycetes; order Mycobacteriales; family QHCD01; genus QHCD01. The sequence continues at coordinate 2,186 of QHCD01000073.1, forward strand.
GGCCCGCCAGGTCATCGACACGGCCGTCCAGGAGCAGCTGATCGTTGAGTTCTATTCAAAGTAAGAAGGCCAGGATCGCGCTGCAGATGCTCCCGGTGGTCGTCGGTCGCTGACCTGAAAGAGAACTGAATATTGCACCACTCACGGGCGTCATATGGCGGGCGCCCCGACGAAAGGTAACAACATGCTCATTACCCAACGACCGACGCTGTCGGAGGAGCCGATCAGCGAGCACCGCTCGCGGTTCGTGATCGAGCCGCTGGAGCCGGGGTTCGGCTACACGCTCGGCAATTCGATGCGACGCACCCTGCTCTCGTCGATTCCCGGCGCGGCCGTGACCAGCCTGCGCATCGACGGCGTGCTGCACGAGTTCACGACCGTTCCGGGCGTGAAGGAGGACGTCACCGACCTGATCCTGAACCTGAAGGAGCTCGTCGTGTCCTCCGACGCCGACGAGCCGGTGACGATGTACCTGCGCAAGCAGGGCCCGGGTGAGGTGACGGCGGCAGACATCGCGCCGCCGGCCGGCGTCGAGGTCTACAACTCCGACCTGCACATCGCGACGATCAACGACAAGGGCCGGCTGGAGATCGAGCTGATCGTCGAGCGCGGCCGCGGCTACGTACCGGCGACGCAGAACAAGCAATCCGGTCAGGAGATCGGCCGGATACCGGTCGACTCCATCTACTCGCCCGTGCTGAAGGTCACCTACCGCGTCGAGGCCACCCGCGTCGAGCAACGCACCGACTTCGACCGGCTGATCGTTGACGTCGAGACCAAGCCGTCCATCGCACCGCGCGACGCACTGGCAAGCGCGGGCACCACGCTGGTCGAGCTGTTCGGGTTGGCGCGTGAGCTCAACGCCGAGGCCGAGGGCATCGAGATCGGCCCGTCGCCGACCGACGCCGCCGACCTCGCGAGCTTCTCGATGCCGATCGAGGAGATGGAGCTGACCGTGCGCTCCTACAACTGCCTCAAGCGTGAGGGCATCCACACGGTCGGCGAGCTGGTGACCCGCAGCGAGGCCGACCTGCTGGACATCCGCAACTTCGGCCAGAAATCCATCGACGAGGTCAAGATGAAGCTCGGCAGCATGGGCCTCGCGCTGAAGGACAGCCCGCCCGGGTTCGATCCGCAGATGGCCGTCGACACCTACGGCACCGACACCTACGACGAGGGCGGCGGCGACGCCGACTTCGCCGAGACCGAGCAGCTGTAACCGAGCCGGCTGCCATGACTGCGCAGCTCTAAGGAGCACCGACCATGCCCACGCCCACCAAGGGTCATCGCCTCGGCAGCGGTCCCGCGCACCAGCGACTGATGCTCGCGAACCTCGCGACGTCTCTGTTCGAGCACGGGAAGATCACCACGACGGAGGCGAAGGCCAAGCGGCTGCGCCCGCTTGCCGAGCGGCTCATCACGTTCGCCAAGCGCGGCGACCTGCATGCCCGCCGCCAGGTGCTCTCGGTCGTGCGCGACAAGGACGTCGTGCACCAGCTGTTCGCCGAGATCGGGCCGCGCTACTCGGAGCGGGCCGGCGGATACACCCGCATCATCAAGACGGTGCCACGCAAGGGCGACAACGCCGAGATGGCCGTGATCGAGCTGGTGGAAGCCACGACGGCCGCACGGCAGGTGGTCGCCGAAGGCGAACGGGCGCGCCGCACGCCGCTGGCGCGGCGCCGGCGTCCGGGCGGACGGACCCGGGAGTCCGCTGCGGAGCTGGCAGCCGAATCGCCGACCGCCGCCGCCGTTGTCGCCGAGGCGGACGCCCCGGCGGACGCCGAATCGATCGAGGCGACCGACAGCGCCGTTGAGGACAGCGCCGTTGAGGACAGCGCCGCCGTGGAGGAGAGCGCCGCCGAGAAGCCGGCGGAAGGCGCCGGCGCCGACGGCGATCCGGAGCAGACCGACTGAGCAGCACGCACGACCCCGACGAGCCCGTCGTCCCCCCAGCCACGCCGGCGCGGGGAGCCGGCGGGCTCGTTCGGCTGCGCCTGGAGATTCGCTACGACGGAACCGACTTCGCCGGCTGGGCCCGCCAGCCCGACCAGCGCACGGTGCAGGGCGCGATCGAGGCCGGCCTCGCCCGCATCATGCGCACGCCAGCCCACCTCACGGCTGCCGGCCGCACCGACGCCGGCGTGCACGCAACCGGCCAGGTGGCACACGTCGACGTGCCGATCCCCGCCTGGGTGGGGATCGGCGAGTCGTTACCGCGCCGGCTCGCCGGCGTCCTCGACGCCGACATACGCGTCGCCGCCGCCCGCCCCGCGCCGGCCGGGTTCGACGCCCGTTTCAGCGCCCGCTGGCGCCGCTACAGCTACCGGGTCGTCGACAGTCCGGCATCGGCGAACCCGCTGCGTCGCCGGGACACGCTGTGCTGGCCGCGCCGCCTCCACCTTGATGCAATGAACACGGCCGGCGCCGCCCTGCTGGGTGAGCACGACTTCGTCGCCTTCTGCCGCCGCCGCGTGGGTGCCTCGACCCGGCGCGAGCTGCAGGACCTGCACTGGAGTCGCGACGACGACGGCGTCGCCGTCGCGACCGTCACCGCGAATGCGTTCTGCCATCAGATGGTGCGTAGCCTCGTCGGCGCCCTGCTCTGCGTCGGCGACGGCCGGCGCCCGGCCGACTGGCCCGCGTCGATGCTGAGCGCGACTCGTCGCGCCGACTCGATAGCGGTCGCCGCGGCGCACGGCCTGACGCTCGTCGCGGTCGGCTATCCCGATCGCTTCGCGTTCTAGGTCAGTGGTGACGACCGGAAGTTTGTCCAGGGTCTGCCGGGCTCAGATGGCGCCTCGCGGCGTTGTCGTCATCGCCAGTAGCGCTGCTACTGGCTCCTCCTCCGCCTTGCGATGCATCCATCTGATCTCCGGCATCCCCCGAACAACTTCCGGCCGGCACCACCACCCGGCGCCGGAACCGCGCCGGGTCCACTCCGGGCCTCAGTACTTTGAAGATCGACCATCATTCCTACCGCGGTCTACCACACTCCGGTAAGATGCTGCGATGAAGGTTGACAAGCTGAGCGTCTCATTCGACCCGGACCTCGGCGACGCCGTCCGCGCTGCGGCGAGGCAGCGCGGCGCGGGCGTGTCCCGGTGGTTGGCGGACGCAGCGGCGGCCAAGCTCCGGACCGAGGCGCTGGCCGACTTTCTCGATGCCTGGGAAGTGAAGCACGGATCCCTAACCGCCGCTGAGCTCGCTAGCGCTGCAGCCGAACTAGCTCTGCCGAAGCCGGCAACCACCGAGCCTGCGGCTTGAGTGCACTGGTGCTCGACGCCGGAGCGTTCGTCGCGGTGGACCGGGGGGATCGGGCGATGATGGCGCGGCTCCGCACGGCTGCGCAAGCAGGGCTCGAGCTGCGCAGTACGGGCGTCGTGATCACCCAGGTGTGGCGGGATCCCGGCGGACGCCAGGCGAACCTTGCCCGTCTGCTCAAGTCCGTCGACATCAAAGCCGTCGATGACCACCTCGGCAGGGAAGCGGGGGTCCTCCTTGGCCGAGCCGGTACGAAGGACGCTGTCGACGCGAGCGTCGTGGCCGTATCTGCAACAGGCGACCGGATCCTGACTGGCGACGCTGGTGACATGAGGCCGCTCGTCGCGGCGTGCGGCCGGTCGATCCTCGTTGTTCCCTGCTGATCCACGTGTTCGCAGCAGGATGGCGCACGGCTACCCGTTGTCCCGCCTGCGAGATGGAGGCGCGGCAGTCGCTGACCCACGCCATGGCCTGGCTCACCGTGCCGGCGGACTGCGCTGCCCTCGGGGACGGGCAGGCTCACGGCAGTCCGGCGAGCAGGTCGCGATAGGTCGCGGCCAGCACGGCGCGATCGCAGTGCACCTGCGCGTACGCCCGGGCGGCGGCGGACATAACCCGCTGGCGGTGCGGGTCACCGGCGAGCTCGCGGATCGCCCGAGCGAGCGCGCCCGGGTCTTCCGGCGGGACGACGACCGCGCCGGCGGCAGACAGGATGTCGGCGGCCTCGCCGGCCACCGCGCCGATCACCGGTCGGCCCGCGGCGAGCAGCTCGAAGATCTTCGACGGCACGAACGAGTCGAAGATCGTGATGTCCCGCAGCGACACCAGGCAGATGTCGGCAGACGCGAGCAACGCCGGCATCCGGACCCGCATCACCGACGGCTGCAGTACGACGTTGGATAGCCGCAGCGCGACCAGCCGGCGCCGGAGCCGCTCCTTCTCGGCGCCGTCTCCGACGAACGCGAACCGGATGGCGCTATCGCGCAGCAGCTGGGCAGCGTCGGCGACGACCGGCAGCGCGTGGGAGATGCCGTGCGCTCCGGCGTAGAGCACGAGGCTTTCGTGACGTCCCGCCCCGAGCCGGGTGCGCAGGGCGATGTTGGACGGCGTGTCACCGGTGAACAGCTGGAGGTCGGCGCCGTTGCGGATCGTGTGCACCTTCGCCGGCGGTATACCGCGATCGATCAGGTTCGCCCGGAACCCCTCGGTGACGACGACGACAGCCGTAGCTGCCCGGTAGGCCGCCAGTTCCAGCCGCTCAAGCACGGCCAGCGCGACGCGATTGGTGACGACGCCGAGATCGCGGAAGACCGCGGGCCACAGGTCGCGCACCTCGACCACCAGCCGAGCCCGCTTGCACCGCGCCAGCACCCAGGCGGCGCCGATGGAGAAGAACGTCGGCGAGGAGACTACGACAATGTCGGCCGGCCCGGCGACCCGGCCGCCGAGGAGCGCCGCTGACACCATGAAGCTCAAGTGCCCGAGCGTGCGGCGCAGCACCTTCTCATTCGGCGTCGCGTAGAGCCAGGTCCGCACCACGCGATACCCGTCGACCCGCTCCCGGCGACGGACGGCGCGGCGGTATGCCGGCGGGATCACTCCGGTCGGGTGGTTCGGCATCCCGGTGAGGACGGTGACGTCGTCGCCGGCCGCCGCCCAAGCGCGAGCGAGCTCGGACAGCCGCGCCTGCGGTGCACCGACCTCGGGTGGGAAGTAGTGCGTCACGATGAGGATGCGCATCAGGCCGGTGCGGCCCGCCGGCCGACGAGTGCGAAGCCGGCGATCTGCGCTGCCACACCGCGTCACCCTACGCCGCGACTACACTCCGTGCGGGCAGGCTGGGCAAGCGCCTGCGGGCATGCAGATTGGCATGGAGGGCGCAAGGCATGGCAGGTGACCCGGAGCGCCCGGACCGTCGGGTGCACCGTAGCGCCGGGGCAGCCGCGGAGGGATCGACGCTCGCCGTCGGCGCGACGGTCGTCGTCTTCCTGGTGAGCGTCCTCGGGATCTGGTGGGGCATCGGGCACGACACCGCGCCGGAGCCGGGTGGTAACAAGGGCGTGATCGCGGGCGTCCAGACGACGGCGACCACGACACACGGCCCGACCTCTCATCACGCGGCGACCCACCACCCGGCACCGAGGACCACGCACCCGCCGACACCGACACCGACACCCACGCACGCACCGACACCGACACCCACGCACGCACCGACACCAACACCAACACCAACACCAACACCAACACCGAACGGCAGCAGGTCGCCGAGCGCGTCGTCGACCTCGCCCAGTCCGTCGCCATCGTGCCCGCTGATCACGCCGTCGATCCCGGATCCGAGCCAGGTCACGGTGCTGGTGCTGAACGCGACCCATACATCCCTGCTCGCCACCAACACCTCTGCCGACCTGCAGGCCCGCGGCTTCCAGACGGTGTCGCCGCCGGGCAACGCGACGTCGCTCTACGACGGCGTCGCAATCGTCCGATACAACCAGGCCGACGACGCCGACGGTGCCCGCGAGATCGCCGCGCAGGTGCAGGGCTCCGTGCTGGAGGTCGGCACCAGCCAGAGCGGCGGCATCGAGCTGGTGCTCGGCTCCCAGTACAGCGAGCTTGCCTCGCCCTACCAGGTTGCGGCCGCAGAGGCCCCGTACCCGGACCCGGCCTGCGGCAGCACCGGCACCAGCGCCAGCACGTCGGTCAGCGGGTCCGGCTGACCTACGGGTTAGCGCCAGGCCCGAGCGCCTGCAATGAGGCGGCCATTGATAACAATTCGGCCGCGCGAGGCACCCGTAATTGCGCGCCTGGGGCGCCCGCCGTGGCGTCCCCACATTCCTCGCGTCCCGGCGCATCACGGCCGCGGTGGTCGTCTCCGCCGCCATCCTCGGCGTCGTGGCGCTGCCCATCAGCCTGTTCTTTTACAGCAGTTACTGGCACGACACAGAAGACCGTTGCGGCAAAGTCTGCTGTCTATTCGGGCGCTCGACACGTTGTCGTCTCCGTCGACCCGATTCGCAGTAGACCACAGACCAGGAGGGTGGGCACTGTCGTTACCCGGCTGACTGGACTGGGCGTGACCCTGAACGGTCAGCCCGCGGAGGTACTGGGCGTCGACCCGGCCACGTTCGCGCGGTTCGCGATCTGGCATCGGCAGTATGCCGGGCAATCCATAGCGAACATCGCGAGGGGACTTGCGGCCCGCGATGGTTCCGCAACGCCGGTCGTGATCTGGCATCCACGTAATGCAGCACGGACGAACACGACGGCTGCCCTGCTGAGGATCGGCGCGGTCAGCATCCCGACTGTATCGACCGGGACCGTCACGTCGTTCCCCGGCATCCAGGACGTGTACGACGATCTGGTCGTGATTGACGAGGACCATCTGCGCGCCGCCATCGCAGATCCAGCTGCCCAGCGACAGTTCGAGTTCTGGGCCGACGCGGACTCGCCGGCGGTCCGTGCGGCCCTTGCCGCGCAAGGGGTCCGGCAACTGATCAGCATCTCGCCGAAGCAGGTCGTCGACCTGACCAACTACGTCGCCGTCACGTGGACGTTTGGCTACCTCGAATCGCTGGCCGTGCTGATCGCCGCGGTGGCCGCCGGCGGACTGCTCCTCTACGTCGCCACCCGGCAACGCGCCCAGGTCATCTCCTACGTCCTCACCCGGCGGATGGGGCTACGTCGCGCCGCGCACGGTGCGTCGCTAGCGATCGAACAGCTCGCACTAGTCATCACCGCGCTGCTGCTGGGTATCGGCCTGTCGGCGGTCACCGTCGAGCTCGTATACCGCCGGCTGGACCTCGATCCGGTTCACCCTCCGCCGCCGCTGCTGTCCGTCCCCGTAAGTCAGGCCGCCGGCGCCGCCGTGGTCGCGGTGGTCGTCGGCGCCGTTGCAGCCGGTCTGGCACACCTCGCCAGCGACCGCACCCAGCCCAGCGAGGTGCTCCGAGCGGAGGTGTGACCGGTCAGCGGCGCCAGAGTCCGCAGGTGTCGTAGACGACCTTGCCGGCGAGCGCAGAGCCCTTCACCGACGCGAACTGCTCGTGACCGACCAGCAGGACGACGATGTCGGCGTCGCGCAAGGCCTCGGTGAGCGGCCGCAGGGTGACGTTCGGCAGGTTGGCCAGTCGCCACGGCAGCTCACCGACATGCGGCTCAACACAGTCGATGTCCACGCCGTCGAGGTCGCGGGCGAGGTGCTCGACCACCTCGATCGCCGGGCTCTCCCGCAGGTCGTCGATGTTCGGCTTGAAGGCCAGGCCCAGGCAGGCGATCCGGGGTGCGACGAACGCGCGGGCGCGGTCCACGATCTGGGCCGCGACCCGCACCGGCTTCGCGTCGTTGACCTCGCGGGCGGTACGGATCAGCCGGGACTCCTCCGGCGCGCAGGCCACGATGAACCAGGGATCGACGGCGATGCAGTGACCGCCGACGCCGGGCCCGGGCGCCAGGATGTCGACCCGCGGGTGGTGGTTGGCGAGTTCGATCACGTCGCGGACGTCGATTCCGAGCCGCTCGCAGATCAGCGAGAGCTCGTTGGCATAGGCGATGTTGACGTCGCGGAAGGAGTTCTCGGCCAGCTTCGACAGCTCGGCGGTCGCTGCGTCGGTAATCAGCATCTCGCCCTGGCAGAAGGTGCTGTAGAGCTCGACGGCGCGCTCGGCGCAACGGCGCGTCAGGCCGCCGACGATCCGGTCGTTGGTGACGATCTCGATCATTACCCGCCCGGGCAGCACCCGCTCCGGGCAGTGCGCGACGTTGACGTCCGGCGTCCCGCCCGAGCGTCCCGGCAGCCGCAGGTCTGGCCGGAACTCGGCCAGCCAGTCGGCCATCAGTGCCGTCGTCCCGGGCGGTGACGTCGACTCGAGGATGACCAGCTCGCCGCCGCGCAGTTTCGGCGCGATCGCCTCGGTGGCCGCGCGGACACAGGAGAGGTCGGGCTGGTGGCCGTCGGTGAACGGGGTCGGAACGGCGACGATGAACGCGTCGGCCGGTGGCATCTCGACGGTGGCGGTGAGCCGCTCCATGGCGACAGCACCGGTGACCGCGACCTCGAGATCGGGCTCCACGAAGGGTGCCTCGCCGCGCTTGACGGCGGCGACCGTCGACTCGTTCACGTCGACCCCGACGACGTCGATCCCACGGGTCGCGAGCGCGACGGCGGTCGGCAGCCCGATGTAGCCGAGCCCGACGACGGCGATCCGCTCGAACGGCGCCACTAGCTAAACCCTTCGTGGTGCTGCAGTTACCGGTGGGAGAGATGGTAACGGGCTCGTCGGCCCGACGAAAGGCCCTCTCCTGCTCGCCCGTTCGGGTCAGCCGGTGCAGCGTGCACTGACGACGCCGCCATCCTGCCACCACCGAGCCGTCCGCGTCACCCCCGCGTGACCCGCCGAGCTCGGTCGCGGACAGTGATCGGCCAGTGCCAGTAGGGTGACGAAATGGGCCGTGGCAACGCTCAGCTGGCCGAAGCCGCAGCTCCACGCGGGTGTCAGGGTCAGGGGGGCGGCGGACCGCCATCCGCGCAGCACGGGCAGTCTCTGGCCGCGCACCGGCGCGATCGCGGTCGCTCCGCCGAGCGGCACGATCCAGAGCCGCCGACCGCCGCAGCCGGCTCCGACGAAACCGCCGGGTGCTATGGCGGCAGCGTCGATCGGTTCGATCGCCTGCTCGTCCGGCAGCAGGAACCACTGCCGAACATCGTGCGGCAAGGCATCGCGGTCGACGACGTCGTCGACGATCAGCAGCCAGTCGCCGGGGGCGTAGACCAGCCGCCGGCGATGCCGCACCGCACCGTGATCCGTGGCCGAGTCGACGACGATGCGAGTGCCGTCGCGGCGCGCTGCGAGGAGACCGGATCCGGTCGGCGCCCGCAGCCGATCGTGGTCCCGCCCGTCGATCTCGACGGTGTTGTGCGCCCGCGTGGACTCGACGTGCATCCGGCTTGGGTCGGCGTAGAAGTTGCCGGTGGCCCGCGCCCTCGGGTCCGGCTGGACATAGCCGTACTTGCCGGGGTCGATGAGCAGCTCGGCGCCGCGTTCGTACCAGATCAGGGATAGGTCGTCGGCGTGCTTGTGCACGCGGGAGTGAAAGCCGGTGATCTGGGCGAGGTACCCGCCGTCCGGTGCCCGCGCGACGGCGTAGCCGGAGACCGGCAGCGCCAGCAGTTCGGCCGACGTCGGGAACGGGGCGGATCGGTACTCCCGTCCCGGCTCCGTGTCGCCGAAGCCGGCGATCTCCCCGGTGGGCGTGACGAACCAGTGGTCGATCTCCTGTGCGCGGTGGACCTGCCGGGCGATTGCGCTGTCGGGGGCGACCAGCCCGGCATCGACCAGCGAGCGCGCCGTCGTGGTCACCTGATGGTGGTAGCCGGGGGAGTGTTCGAGGTGGCCGCCATCGGAGCCGAACTGGCTCCCGAGGATCGTCGCCAGCCGCTCAAGGGCGCGGTCGTGATGCCAGGCTGCGCCTGGCATGGCGGCCAGCCGCTCGGCGAGCGCCAGCTCGCCGGCCGCGACGTACAGCCCGTGGTTGGAGTGCATCGCGAGCAGCCGGTCGTCGGTCAGCGCGCGCAGGTGCAGCCGGACTCCGTCGACCAGCCGCCGCCAGGTCGCGTCATCGACGCCCTCGTCGTCAGCGGACGCCTGCACCACGTAGCCGAGATGCATGGCCCGAAGGCCGATGCCCATGTCGTACCAGGCCATGCTCGCGGTGGACGGCTCGTAGTGCGGGTACGCCTCCAGCCAGGACAGCGCACGGTCCCGGCACCAGACCAGCGCGTCGTGGTCGTCGTCGTCCTCGTAGCGGGCGAGCAGCGCGGTTACGAAATCCCAGGCGTGGAGCCGGAATGCCCACGACCGGTCCGCGGCACACAGCCGCTCCCAGTCGATCGGCAGGTCGAGCCGGACAGTCGGCGAACCACGGGTGCGCCAGCCATCTCGCGGGTCGCCACGCCGGCCGAGGCCGATGCGCTCGTACCGGCGGCGGTGCCCCGAGCGGGCGACGGCTCGCACCCGGTCGTAGTCGACGCCGACCGATCCCGCGGCCAGGCGGCGGTCCTCGTCCACCGCCCCGAGCGAGCGGTAGAGCGCCAGGCCGTCTTTCACCGGCATCCCGATCACGCCATCGGCGGACGGCGCAGAGATGGAGACGACCGGAATCCCGACCGATTGACCGACGGCCTGCGCCGCTGCCGCGAACGCCTGCTCGCCCCACACCCGGATCAGCGCCGGTCGGTACGCCCGGACGGCGCGGCGAACCGCGCGGGTCAGGGTGTGCATCCATCTCCGTGCCGCCAGCGGCGTCGGATCGGCGGCAACCGGCACGGCCAGGGTCTCGACGCCGATGCCATCGACATAGCCCGGCGCCGTGCCGTCTCCGGCGAGCGCGATCGAGGTGAGCCGAGGGAACAGGCCCGCGTCCAGCTCGGCTCGCAGCGTCGCGACCAGACCCGCCGGCGGATCGTCATCGCGCGCGAGGTGCAGGATGACGTTGGACGTCGGCCGGAATCCCGGCTGCGGCGCGAGCCTTGGTGTCGCGGCAATCGGGACCGGTGTCGCCGTTGGCTTGGCCGTCACATCGCGGACGATGCCGACGCCGACACGGACAGGTCGGGTATCGGACCAGGCCCGCGATCTGCCAGCTCGGCGTAGACCTCATCGAGCCGGCCCGCGACGTGTCCCCATGTCCGCTCGGCCCGGACCCACTCGCGGCCTGCCGCACCGAGCCGCCGGGTCTGCTCGGGGTCGTCGGCGAGCTCGCTGAGCACCCGCGCGAGCTCGCCGGCATCGCCGGCAGCGAATTGGCGCCCGGTGACGCCGTCGTCGACGATCTCTGCCAGCGCGGCGACATCGGACCCGACGACCGCCTTCCCCATCGCCATCGCCTCGAACGGCTTCAGCGGCGACACCATCTGGCAGACCGGCAGCGGCAGCCGGGGGAACGGCGCGATGTCGATCAGCGAGTAGTACCGCGCGACGTCGTCCGGCGGCACCAGGCCGGTAAGCCGGACGACATCGTCGAGGCCGCGGTCGCGGACCATCGCGTTGAGGTCGCGCGCGGCGGCGCCACCCCCCACGATCAGCACCGCGATGTCGTCGCGTCGGCGGCGCAGGATGTCGACCGCGGCGATGAGCACATCGAGACCTTCGTAGTCGACAAGGGAGCCGACGTAGCCCACCACCGTCTTGCCGTCGAGGCCGAGTTCGCGGCGCAGAGCGTCGTCGGGGGACTGCCCTGCGAACCGACTCGGGTCGACGGCGTTCGGCACGACGACGATGCGGTTGCCCGGGACACCGCGGGCGATCATCTCGGTGCGCAGCGCTTCGGTGATCACGATGACCCGATCGGCGCGCCTGGCCGCGGTGGCTTCCAGCTGCGCGAACAGCTGGTACTGGTCGGAGCCGTCCCATGCGGGTTCGCGGGACGCCCTAGTGACCTCCCACAGACCCCGCACCTCGTAGACGGTCGGGAGCCCGTATCGCACGCCGGCATCGGTGGCGGCCAGCCCGTTCCAGTGACTGCTCGCGGCGTGCAGGATCGAGGGCCGGTTCCGGTGGACGAGGGGCTCCAGCGCGGCGACGTAAGCAGCGATGTACTCAACGAACGCGGTCGTCGGGTAGGCGCCCCGCGGGGCCGGCATCCGGTGGTAAGGAACGCCGTCGACGATCTCGAGCTCGTCCACTGATTCCTCGGTGTCGCCGCCCTTTAGATCGGTCGGGTAGCCCAGGCGGGTGACGACCTCGACGTCCCATCCCCGGGCGCGGGCGGCGGACACCAGCCCCTGGGTCCGGGTTGCGTAGCCGGCGGTGTGCCGCGGCAGCGAAAAGTGAGCGAGGTACAGCACCCTGCCCGCGGCCGGGACGATCCGCTCGGCCGGCTCTGGGTCCCGCAGCGGGTAGCCCTGAATCAGCATCGACTCGGCACCGGATAGCTGGCTCGCGAGCCGGCTCAGCATCGAGCTGGCCGGGTAGGCCGCGGCCGCCCGCTCCGCGATCCGGGCGGCGCCCTTGATGCCGCCGGCTCGTCGCAGCGCGGCGATCTCCGCGGCGACGACGGCGGGCGGCAGCGCCTTTCGCCGGATCGCCTCGGCGAACAGGGTGTGCTCGGCGTCGGCGCCCGAACGCATCGCGTGCAGCGTGCGCAGAGCCAGTCCGCGGATCGGCCGGCGTTGTGAGAGCCGATCGAGCGCGCCGATGCGGTCGACCGGCCGCTGCGCCGAGAGCAGCGCCAGCGCGGGATCGAAGCGGTTGATCGACACCAATGCGAGCAGCACACGATCCAGCTCGGCCGGCCGCTGGGTCGGGCGCTGACCGAACTGGGCGGCCCATCGCACCGCCCGAGCGCCGTGCCCGAGCCTGGCCTCGGCCTCGACCAGGAAGCCCAAGGCCTCGGTGAAGTGGGGTCGCAGCGCCACGGCCTGCTGGGCGGCGATGATGCCGTCCGCCAGTCGGTTGGCATCCCGCCGCGCGCGGGCCAGCCGCAGCCACGTCCACGCGTTGCGGCCGTCGAGAGCGACGGCGCGGGCGAGCTGCTCGGCGGCGGCACCCGGGTCGTGCTCGGAGAGCGCGATGGTTGCCCGCTCGCGATGCACCTCGGCCCGGAACCGCTCGAGGTAGACGCCGCCGCGCGCGGCCGCTTGGACCGCGAGCCGCTCCGCTCTGCGTGCGGCGGCTATGATTGAGAGCCGCAGCTGGGAGGTGGTCGGAGCGCTCACAGTGGCGCACACTCCTCACCGCTGCGGAACCGGCCGGCGGTATCCATGATGCCGGTAACATGCCGGATCGTCTGGTAATTGTGCCGACTGATCAGGGTCCTTGGAGGCTGCGTGCCCGCTTTTGACCTCGCGCTCTTCGAGTCGCTGAACGGAGAGTACCGGGAGAAGCGGGTTGTCCCGCAGCCGCGTAGCCTGGCCGGCAGTAGCCTGCTCGCCCAGGCGGAGAGCCGGCTCACCGGCGTCACCCGGAAGCTCGACATCCAGGGCAAGCGGGTGCTCGAGATCGGGTGCGGGCGTGGCCACGTCGGCCGGGTGCTCGCCGACAGGTACGGCTGCAACGTCGTCGGCGTCGACATCACGTCCTACGACAACTGGGACGAGATCAGCGATGCGAGGCTGACGCTGAAGGTCTGCGACCTCGCCACCGACGACATGGACGACCTCGGCACGTTCGACGTCATCATCTCGTTCGTCGTCTTCGAGCATGTGTTGCATCCGTTCGGGATGCTGACGGCGGTGCGCAAGCTGCTGGCCCCGGGCGGTCGCACGTACATCAGCGCGAACCTCTACCGCGGCGCGAAAGCCTCGCATCGGTACCGCGAGATCTTCTTTCCGTGGCCGCACCTGCTGTTCACCGACGACGTGTTCAAGGCGTACTACAAGAAGCATCACGGGCGGGCGAACATCCCGGCCTGGGTGAACAAGATGACCTTCGCGCACTATCGCCTGTACCACAGCCTGGCCGGCCTGCGGCCGCAGGAGCTCTGGCTGTCTCGGCCGTTCTTCGACGAGCCGTTCTATGAGCGCTTCCACGATCGGCTCGGTCGCTACCCGCGGTTCGACCTCGCCCACGACTTCATCTACGCGATCCTCGGCCGCGACGACGACAACACGCTGCCCGCGGTCACGGACGACCGCAGCGCCGACGCCCTGCGGGAAGGCCTGCGCGACGCCGAGCGCACCATCCAATCGCTGCGCATCGATCTGACGGCCGCGCAGCGGGAGATCGCTGCCCTGCGCGACCCCGCGCAGGTGGCCCCCGCGACGGCCTGATCCGTACCGTCAGGGCGCAGCGCGCCGCTCGAACGACGTCTGCGCACCCATCAGCGAGATGCGCTCGACCGTCGATCCGATCCGCAGCTGCACGACGTGACCCGCCGTTGTCGGCGTCACCCCGTCAACGTGGACGTCGGGGGATCGCCGCATGGGCGCGCGGGGTAGCACCGCCGTCACGAGCCTGGCGCGAGGACCGTCGACGGACGCCTCGACGACGGGGGAGTCGACGATGACGCCGTACCTCGGGCTGCGCCACCCGAGCATCGGATCGGTCTGCCCACGCACGGCCCGTAGTCGCGGCGCACCGGCCAGCCAGACCAGATCGAGATTCGGTCCTGAACCTCTGGTGGCGACGCCCGCATCTGCGAGCTCGATGGCGCGGTCCCGGCGCAGGTTCCAGCGCTGCACGATAACCGGCTGCTCCACGCCGTCGTCGACCACGGCAGCATCCTCGACGAGTAGATAGCGACCGGTGTGGGAGTAGACGATCGTGCGCACCCAGGTCAGACCCGTCACGCACTCGACCCGGACGACGGTCAGGTCATGGTCCGGGCGCCGCTCCGCGGCGAGCACGGTCGTTTCAGCGCTGGGTGAATAGTCCGCGCCGGCGAGATCGACGGTGTTGTGCGCCGCCCGACTGCGCACGAACCTGCGCTCCGGTGAGCGACGGTAGGCGTACTTTCCAGCGTCGAACAGTAGCTGGTCGCCGTGGGCGTGCAGGGTGAGCGCGCCAGCGTCCTCGTGTGCATGCGCTGCCGCTCTGGAGCGAGTCCGGACGCTATAGAAGAGCTCCTGGTCGAACGGCCGCTCCCGCTCGCCCCACCCGGAGCGGGCGAAGACGTAACCCGCGTCGTAAACGGCGAAGGCCGACGCGGGAGTCCGGCCGCCGCGGCCACCGCTCGCCGCGAGTTCCGCGTCGGTGCCGGCCAGCCGGCTCGCGGGTGTCTGCTCGTCGGTGTCTCCGATCGCCTCGTACGTGCCGTCGGGCCGGGTGGCGTGGGCGAGAAAGTGCGGCATTGCGTCGAGCCGCCCGGCGTGCGCGGGCCGGTCCAGTCCGGCTAGCCCGATGCGGGTGACGGCGACGCCGTACCAGCGATAGTTGAGTAGCTGATAGGCAATCGAGCCCTCGTTGGTGGCGCCCTGCTCATCGACGGACTCCGTCAGCAATGCGTCGACGCGGTCGCGCGCGAGCGCCGTCCAGGTCCCTTCGTCGAGTGCGGCGCCGACGATCAACAATCCGACGGCGCAGTGCAAGGCATGGTTGTCCTTCGCCTCGGCGAAGTACGTATCGCCCGCGAGCACCGTGCCGTGCTGTACGAGGGAGCGGACGAGCCACCACCGGTCGGGGAGCACCGTCGCCGCGTGTACGAGAACGAGCGCGCGCTGTCCCGCCGCCATCTGTTCCCAGGCCCACCGAGGGCGCGACCGGTATGGCGGGTTGCTGGTGATCCAGTCGCGCAGCAGGAACTCGTACCGATCGAGCGCGGCGGCGTCGTCGTGCCGGCTCGCATAACGCCGCAGCACGTCGAGCCACAGCAACCGATGAAGCTGGAACTGCCAGTTCGAGTCACCGGCGTTAGATTGCCAGTCCGGTCGGTGCGGAACCGTCGCCGGCGGATGTGGCGGCAGGCGGATCTGCCCGGCGAGTAGCTGCTGCGCGACATTGTCGTCGCCCGGGCGGTCCTCGAAGGTCGCGCCGAAGCACTGCGCCCGCGCCGCCTCGACGTCGACAACCCAGCGCCGGTTCTCGACTCGCCCCTGGGGCAGCGCGTGTTCGACGCCCGACGGTGTCACCCCAGCAGCTCCTCGTAGATCGATTCGACGCTCGACACCAGCGAGCGCCAGTCGCGCTTCTCGCGTACCCATCGCAGCCCGTTCTCGGCCAGCGCGCGGCGCCGTGCGGGTTCGTCCAGCAGCGACTCCAGCACCGCAGTGAGATGCGTCGTGTCGCCCTTGTCGAACACGACGCCGTTCTCGCCGTCGGTCACGATCTCGGCGAGCGCGGCAACACTGGAGACGACGACGGCCTTGCCCATGGCCATCGCCTCGAACGGCTTGAGCGGCGAGACCATCTCGCAGACAGGGAGCGGTAACCGGGGGAAGGGTGCGATGTCGATCAGCGAGTAGTACCGGCCGATGTCCTCGTGCGGCACCCGACCGGTGAACGTGACGACGTCGCTGACACCGAGCCGCCCGGCCATCTCGACGAAGGCGTGCCACTCAGCTCCGTCGCCGACGATCAGCACGTGGAAGTCCGCGCGGCGGGTCTTCATCGCGGCGGCCGCGGTGATCAGCATGTCGAGCCCTTCGTAGTCCAATGTGGACCCGACGTACCCGATCACCGTCTTGCCGGTCACACCCAGCGCCGCCGCCAGCTCGGGATCGCGTGCGCGCGGGACGTGGCGCCTGGTGTCGACGCCGTTGGGCACGATCAGGATGCGGTTCTCCGGCACGCCCCGGGCGACCAGCTCGTCGCGCAATGCACCGGTGATCGTGATGGTGCGGTCGGCCCGCAGCGCCGCCTCGGTCTCCAGTCGCGCGGCCAGCCGATACATGCCGGTGCCAACCCAGGCCGGGTTGCGCGAGCCGCGGGTGACCTCCCACAGGCCACGGACCTCGTAGACGCTCGGCAACCCCAGGTGAGCGGCTGAAACCGCTGCGCACAAGCCGTTCCAGTGGTTGCTCGCGGCGTGCACGATCGCCGGCCGCTGCTCACCGAGCAGCGCCTCGACCCGCCGGCTGTAGGCCATCACGTAGGAGTACAGCGGCTTCTTGTGCACGATCCGCTCGTCGCCGAACAGGTGGTGATAGGGCACGCCGTCGACGATGTCGAGCGGTGGGATCTGCGTGACGTCGTCCTCTTGCCAGAGGTCGTAGGGATAGCCGAGCCGGGTGACGCCGTGCATATCCCAGCCGTGCGCACGCATGTTGGTGAGCAGGCCGTGGGTGCGCGCGGCGTAACCGGCGGAGGTGTGCGGCAGGGCGTTGTGCAGCAGGTAGGCGACCCGGTTGGGCACCGGCTGGTAGACCGGAGCGCGACGGCGAGTCGGCAGGGGGAAGCCGGTCTTGAGCAGGGTGTAGTTGTCGCGCGGATCGCGGCTGATCCGGCGTGCGATGGCATCGCCTGGATGCGCGATCAGCGTGAGCGCGGCGAGCTTGCGGGCGCCGCTGTAGTCGCGCGCCCAGACCGCCCGCTGCGCCTCGGATCGCAGCAGCGAGGCGGGCAGCGACAGCTTCGTCAGCTGGCCGAGGTTGGCCACCGCCTGGCTGATGTCGCCGGCCTGTAGCCAGAACCGGCCGATGACGTCGGCGGCGGCGTCGGCGTCGAGCCGGCTGCGTGCGGCCGCGATCTCGGCCTCGAGAGACTCCGGCCGGTGCGAGCGGATGGTGTGTAGGCCGACGATCTCGGCAGCCCGGGCGAAGCCGTCGCTGCTCTGCGCCCGCTGGTCGGTGCGGCCGCGGTCGACGACGGTTGCGAGATCATCGATGCGGTCGTAGCGGGCGAGCAGGTGCACCGCGTCGGGCAGCAGATGAGGTGCGCGTGACAGCCCGCGGACAAGGGAATCCAGCAACTCGTCGGTGTGCGCCCTGTCCCCGGATCGGTCCGCGAGCAGGACCAGAAACTCTGTGGCGTCGGCGTATGCCGGCGACAGTGCAACGGCCTTCCTCGCCGCGGCCCGGGCGCCACCGAGATCGCCGCCGCGGTGCAGCGCGCGAGCGTAGAGCAGCCAGGTCTCCGGTGCGGTGTGGGATTGCCGGATCCACGGCGTCAGCGTCAGCTGCGCGGCGCGGGCGTCGCCGAGGGAGAGTTGTTCGCGCGCATAGGCCCGCTGCGCCGACTCCTCGAGTCGGCGCCGCGTCGATCTCGGGATGATCGGGAGGTTCTGCAGTCCGGCTGCGCGTAGCCGCAGGTAGGCTTGCCGCCTGATCCCTCGGAGGGTGGAATGCAACCGCTGTCTCCCGATTTTGAGTCACCGGAGTGTATATGCCGCCCTTGCAGGATGCTGCGCGATCCGGCCCGCGTTACGGCGCGGTAGGAGTCCGACGGGTCCGCGATGTCGCCGGAATCTGGCTGTCGGCCGGCTCTGCCGCGGTTGCCGCCGCGCGTCGCGACCCGCCCCGCGCGGTCGTTCTCGTCGCACAACGGCTGCCGCCGGGGCCGGTGAGGTCGCTCGCTCGCACGGGATCCCGGCTCACCCGCCGGCGGACTGCCGGGCGCGCGTGCTGCGAGTGGTTCTCCGGCGATCACGTGGCCGCCGTGCGGACACTGCGCGACATCGGCGCCGCCCCTCGGTCGGAATCCGGCGCCGTGCGAGCTGCCCTGCTGGCACAGGCCCTCGGCACCCACGCGGGCTTCCGCGCAGCCAGCGCCGCCGTTCGCGGCGAGCGCGCCGCCGAGATCCGCGCGGAGTACGAATGGAACGCCGGCAACCTTCGGCGGGCTAACGACCTCCTGCACGAGAACGGACTGACGACCGCCCGAGCGCGCGTGCTGGCCAATCGCTATGCGGGAGAGTTGCAGATCCTGCAGGGTCGCTGGCGGGCCTGCTCGCGGCGATCGCGCACCATCGCTGGGGTCCGGGGCCGGGTACTGCACGTCACGACGAACTCGCTGCCGCATACGCGCAGCGGCTACAGCCTTCGCACCCAACAGCTCGCGATCGCGCAACGCCGCATCGGCCTCGAGCCGCACGTCGTTACCAGGCTTGGCTATCCGCTGACCGTCGGGCGGCTCGCGACCGGGCGCACCGACGTCATCGACGGCGTGCCCTATCACCGGCTGCTCGCCGTCTTCCGCCGGGATCCCCCCGATCGCCAGTTGCTCCGGCAGGTCGAGCTCACCGACGCGCTGGTGGAAGAGCTGCGCCCGGCCCTGCTGCATCCGACCAGCCACTACCCGAACGGCCTGGCGGCTCTGGCCGTCGCTCGCCGCCACGACCTGCCGGTCGTCTACGAGGTGCGCGGCTTCCTCGAGGAGACGTGGGCATCCCGCCTGGGTCCGGACGCTGCCGCCACCGACCGGTACCGGCTCAGCCGGGAGCGGGAGACCGAGTGCATGCTGGCCGCCGACCGGGTGGTGACGCTCGGGGAGGCGATGCGGGCCGAGATCGTCGCTCGTGGCGTGCCGGCCGAGCGAGTTGTCGTCGTCCCCAACGCCGTGGAGGATGCCGAGCCGCATCCGAGCACCGATCGCGACGGCGTACGGCGCCGGCTCGGCTTTGGGCCGGACACCGTCGTCGTCGGCACGGTCTCCAGCGTCGTCGACTACGAGGGCCTGGACACGCTCCTCGATGCCGTGGCGTTGCTCGCCGGCGGCCGGGAGTCGGTGGCCGTGCTCGTCGTCGGTGCCGGCACGGCGCTCGCGTCGTTGCGCGCGCGGGCCGAAGCGCTCCGGCTCGGGCCGGCCGCCCGGCTGATAGGTGCGGTTCCATCGGCCGCTACGGCGGACTTTCATGCCGCCCTGGACATCTTCGTGCTGCCGCGACACGACCACCGCGTCACCCGGCTGGTGACACCGCTGAAGCCACTGGAGGCGATGCGGGCCGGCCGGCCGGTGATCGCCAGTGACCTGCCGGCGTTGCGCGAGCTGGTGACACCCGAGCGCGGCCGGCTGGTGCCGGCCGGCGATGCGGTCGCGCTCGCGGCAGCGGTAGCCGAGCTCGCGGCGGATCGGGCGTTACGCTGTGCGCTGGGTGGTGAGGCGCGACGGTGGGTGACCTCCGACCGCACGTGGACGGCCAACGCGCGACGCTACCGACAGCTCTATCGCGATCTCGGGGCTGCCTGAGGGCGCGCGGTCTGACGAACGGCTTGGGCGGGAGGAGACGGCGATAAGCGTGACCCGCCCGACCACCGAGGCGCGCCCGATCATCAGGCACCGGGCCGTCGGCCCGGAGGCCAACGAGGCGCTCGTCCTGGCGACGAGGTACCGGCTCACGCCCGTCCGCCAGCGCACGCCGTTCGGCCAGTACCTGCGCGAGCTGGTCGAACGACGTCACTTCACCTGGGAGCTCACCGCCGCGCAGATGCGCGCGAGCAACAGCCAGGAACGCCTCGGCAGCCTCTGGTACGTGCTGACGCCGATCCTCCTCGGCTCCGTCTACTACCTGGTGTTCGGCGTGCTGCTCGGTGCCGGGAAAGGCGTGCCGAGCTACCTCGGCTTCCTGACCTGCGGCATCTTCCTCTGGCAGTACACGCTCCGCTCGATCACCAACGGCTCGCGCGCGATGTCGAGCAACGTCGCGCTGGTGCGCAGCATGCACTTCCCCCGAGCGATCCTGCCGATCTCCTCCTCGCTGCGCCAGGCACTGACCGTGCTGCCGGCGATCGGCGTGATGCTGCTCCTGGTGCTGGTCACCACCGGTCTGCACACGGCCAGCTGGCGCTGGCTGCTCGTGCTGCCCTCGATCGCGCTGCAGGGGATCTTCAACCTCGGCCTGGCCCTGATCTTTGCCCGGATGGCGGCCAACATCTCCGACATCTCCGTCGCGCTGCCGTTCGTGCTGCGGGCGTGGATGTACTTCTCCGGCGTCTTCTACTCCATCAGCCGATTCCAGAACCACCCCGCCGCGTATGCCCTGCTGCGAGCCAACCCGCTGCACATCTACATGACCCTGGTGCGCGACTCCGTCCTCTACCGAGGCGGCCTCTCGCCGGGAATCTGGGTGGCGGCAGCCGGATATGCGATCGCGGCGGCCACCATCGGCCTGCTCGTGTTCTGGCAGGGCGAGGAGCAGTATGGTCGCGCCTACTGACGAGTCCGGTCTGTCCGCACCGGCGCCGCGGGTGGTGGGCGCGACCCCGCCGGCCACGGTCGTGGTCGACAACGTGCGGGTGACCTTCAAGGTGCGGCCGGAGTCTGCTCGGGCCCGCCTGGCCGCCCTGGTCCGTCGGTCCGGCCCCGAGGTCGTCGCCGTCGACGGCGTCTCGTTGATCGCGCGCGAGGGCGAGGTCATCGGGCTGGTCGGCCGGAACGGATCGGGCAAGAGCACGCTGTTGCGCACGATCGCCGGTTTGATGCGCCCGAGCAGCGGCATCGTCTACACGTCGGATAAGCCGTCCCTGCTCGGTGTCAACGCCGCGCTGATGCCGGATCTCTCCGGCCAGCGCAATGTTGTGTTGGGCTGTCTCGCGCTCGGCATGTCGCGCAAGGAGGTGCAGGCGCACTACGACGACATCGTGGAGCTCGCGGGTATCGGCTCGCACATGGGTTTCCCGATGCGCACGTACTCCACGGGAATGGGCGCCCGGCTGCGGTTTGCGATCGCGACGGCGGCCACGCCACGCGTGCTGCTCATCGACGAGGCGCTGAACGCCGGCGACGCGGAGTTCCGCAAGCGCGGTGAGGAGCGCATCAATTCGATGCGCGAGCAGGCCGGCACCGTATTTCTGGTGAGCCACGGGCTGCCGATTATCCGCGCCACCTGCACCCGCGCGATCTGGCTGGAGCGGGGGCAGATCCTGCGCGAGGGCGATCCCGACGACGTCGTGCGCAGCTACGAGCGCTGGGTCGAGCGCCGGACCCGCCTACGCGAGCAGGGCGAACGTCAGCGCGGCGAGGCCCGATCCTGACGGCCGAGGACCGACAGCCCGAAGCCGCGGCGCCCGAACTGGGACGCCGCGGCTTCGGAACGGATCTGGGTTGGACCTACTGCCGGATCCCGGCGTAGGCGTAGCCCATGATGATCGTCGTGCCGGAGAGCAGCCCGCCGAGCGGCACGCTGAGGGTGAGCTTGACCATCGTCACCCGGATCGCGGAGTTGGTCTTGGACACCGCGTAGAGCGTGAGCGACCCGACCCCGGGCACCGTGACCGTGGTGTTCGGCGCGACGTTGTCATCGATCGCCGGCAGCCCGAGGACGTGCAGGTTGACGAACTTCGAACCGGTCGTGTCGAGGGTGGCGCTGTTCGCCGACGCGGCCTTGTTCACATGGGCGACGGCCGTGATCGCATCGAAGGTGAGCACACCGGAGAGGATGTTCACCCCCGCGATCTGGTTCTTCGCCATGGCATCGGATCCGGCCGTCGTCGCCGACGCCGCCACGTTCGTGGTAACGGCTCCGACGGTCACGCCCGGGATCGTGGTGACGGTGGCGATGGTGTTGCTCGAGGTGCCGCCCAGGCACGGGATGGAGCGCAGCGCGGTCTGCCCGGACACCACGGTCGAGCCGACGCTCGCATACGTCCCGTACGCGCCACCGAGGAACGTGCCCTGGATCGCCGCGGCCAGCGTGCCGGTCGCGTAGGCGACCACGATCTGGCTGTTGATGCCGAGCCCGAGCGGGTTGACGGCCGAGGTGATGACGACGTCGAGCGCGCGGCCGGTGCCGTTGACCCGGGTGGCGCTGGTCGTCTTGTTCTCCTGGTTGACGATCACGTAGCCGAATCCGAGGTTGAGCCGCGTGTTCGGGGCGACGTTGGCCGCGACCGACTGGCCTGCGACCACCAGATTCACCAGCGTGTGCGTGATCGAGACCGCGCCGTGGCCGTTGGCGATCTGGGCCGACACCGTGGTCCGCACCGAGTCAGCTGTGATCAGCCCGCTGAGCAGGTTGATGGTCGCCGTGGAGTTGGTGGACATCTCACGAGAGCCGCCGGTGACGGCGTAGGTGTACGCACCGGAGTTCTGGACGCCGAACGACGCGACCGGCGCCAGGTTGACGCCGAGGTCGGTATTGGTCTTGCTCAGGCCGGCCTGCGTGGTGCAGGCGATCTCGGCCAGCGCTGTCGGGCCGGAGCGGATCGTGCCGCCGACGGCGTTGACGTAGCTGCCATAGGCTTCGTTGGAGAAGCCGGTGACCGTGGGTGTGGTGGCCGATGCGGTGCCGGCCGAGGCGAGAATGCCGCCGGCGACGACCGCACCGACCGCGACTCCGGCACCGGCGCGGCGGGCGATGGCGCGTACTGACGTGCGTGGACGATGGTGTCCGTACATTATTGGCCCCCCAGGGCGAGACGTGAATGAAGCGCCCTCGAAGACTTACGCACGCAGTGTTATTGACGCGGCACAAAGAGTTACATTCACCCGAACGGGGAGCGGGTTGCACCGTTCGCCCCTGGGGCTGCGCCATCCCGCCCAAGAGCGGTGGGCCAACTCGCTCATCCGTCGCCGGAACCGGATCCTGGGTAGACGAAGTCCGGCGCCCGCTCGCCGACTCCGAGCAGGGCCCCGACGGCGCGCGCGGCGCGGTGAGCGGCCTGCCCGTCGCCGTAGGGGTTCATCGGGCGTGACATCGCGGCGTAGGCGGACTCGTCGTGCAGCAGTCGGGTCACCGTGGACACGATCGCCCCGGCGTCGGTTCCGACCAGTGCCGCAACGCCGGCGTCGATCGCCTCCGGCCGCTCGGAGGTGTCCCGCAACACCAGCACCGGCTTGCCGAGGCTCGGTGCCTCCTCCTGGATGCCGCCGCTGTCGGTGAGCACGATCCGGCAGCCGGCGAGCAGGGTCGCGAATTCCCCGTAACCGAGCGGCTCGCAGGTGAAGACGTTGCCGAGATCGTGCACGGCGGGCAGCACGACGTCGCGGACCAGCGGGTTGCGGTGCATGGGGACGATGAACCGGATACCGGGCTCCTGCTGGGCGAGCCTGCGCACCGCGGCCATCGTCTGCCCCATCGCCTCGCCCCAGGACTCCCGGCGGTGGGTCGTCACCACGACGTACGGCCCGGCGGCGGCCGCGCGCAGCCGCGGATCCGCGAACCCGGGCGCCCGGTCGACGGCGCCGAGCAGGGCGTCGATGACGGTGTTACCGGTGACCGCGATGTCGGCGGGATCGACGTTCTCGGCAACCAGGTTCGCCCGCGACTGCGCCGTCGGAGCGAGGTGCAGGGTGGTCAGCTGGGTGGTCAGCCGGCGGTTGATCTCCTCCGGGAAGGGCGAGTACCGCTGCGTGGTGCGCAACCCGGCTTCGAGATGCACGACCGGGGTCTTCGCGTAGAAGCCGGCCAGCGATGCCGCGAAACAGCTTGTCGTATCGCCCTGCACCACCAGCGCCTCCGGCGAGACGGCCGCCAGGACGTCGGTGATCCCGGTCAGGCTGCGTTGGGTGACGTCCGCGAGGGTCTGGCCGGGTCGCAGGATGTCCAGGTCGTGGTCGGCGGTGATACCGAAGATCTCGTGCACCTGGGCGAGCATCTCCCGGTGCTGGCCGGTGACGGCGACGACGACGCGAACCGCCCCGACACGCCGCAGCTCCTCGATCAGCGGGGCGAGCTTGATCGCCTCGGGCCGGGTTCCGTACGCGACCAGCACGACCGGGACGCGACCGGTCACTCGGTCCGCTGCCGCTGCGCGGGTCGGGCGGCCGGGCCGGTGCGCTCGCAGGGCCGCGGCGACGGCGGGGCCGTCATCGTGGACGCCATGTCCCTCCTGCCAGTTGCGCAAATTGCGAGTTACCGTACACACAGCGTGCTAGACAAACGGCATACCGAACATTTGTCACAGGTGTCAACCCGCGTGGCGTAGCCCGGCGTCTGGGTAGCTCAGCGTCTGGGTAGCTCAGCGTCTGGGTAGCTCAGCGTCTGGGTAGCTCAGCGTCTGGGTAGTGAACGGGCCGAAGGGAAGAAAGGGAGCCGATGACCTCCGACGATCGCAATCCGCCGGGCGGGTCGGACCCCTACGACGACGAGCCGATCTGGGCCGGACGCGCCGATGATCGCGATCCCGCCGCCGGAGCGGGCGACGCGGGCCGGCACCGCCGGTCCGCGGTCGGCACGAGGCAGCAGCCGCCACGGCCCGGGCCGGTATCACCCGGCCGTCGACGCCGCCGCGGCCGCCGGATCCTGATCGCCTGCTGCCTGATCGTGCTGGTGCTCATCGGCGGCGCCGTCATCACCCTCTACGGCGCATCGCAGCACCTCGCCGGCCAAGTGCATCGCATTCCGAATGTCTTCAACACCAAGTCGCTGCCGCCGAGCAGCCGCCCGACCGTGCCCGCGGCGTCGAAGACGGCGGTCACCTTCCTGCTGGTCGGCTCGGACAGCCGATCCGGCCAGCCGACCACGGGCTCGGCTGCGTCCAGCTCGCTCACCGTCGGTGGCCAGCGCAGCGACGCGCTGATGCTGGTGCGGATCGACCCGGATCGGAAGTCGGCCGTCGTGGTGTCGATCCCGCGCGACACGTGGGTCGACGTACCCGGTCACGGCAAGGCGAAGATCAACGCCGCCTACTCCTACGGCGGTCCGACGCTCGGGATCCAGACTGTCGAGAACCTGACCCACGTCCGGATCGATCACTTCGCCGCCATCGACTTTGCCGGATTCAAGTCGATGACCGATGCGCTCGGCGGCGTCGACGTGAAGGTCGCAGCAACCACGACCAGCGACGGCGTCACGTTCCACCAGGGCATCAACCACCTGGACGGATCGCAGGCGCTCACCTACGTCCGGCAGCGGCACGAACTCTCCCGCGGCGACCTCGACCGAGTGCAGCGCCAGCAGGAGGTGTTGCGGGCGATCATGACGCAGACCATCTCCTCGGGAACCCTGAGCAACCCGCTAAAGCTCTACCACGTGCTGTCGGCGATCACGAAGTCGGTGAGCGTCGATGACACGATGAGCAATGGCGACCTGCGCTCGCTGGCACTGTCGCTGCGGGGCCTGCGCGGTAGCGGCGTCACCTTTATGACCGCCCCTATTTCTGGTAGCGGCGTCGTCGACCGCCAGGACGTGTTGTTCCTCGACCCGGCCGCGGCACCGCAGCTCTGGTCGGCGATCAACAACGGCAAGGTGTCGCAGTACCTGCAACAGCACAACGCCGACACGCTGCCGGACGCTCCGCGCTGATCGCGAAATACCGGCTGCACCGCGCGCCGAAGGCAGTGAGGATGCGTGGGTGGGCTTCTTGCAGGTATCGAACGTCTGCTACGCGCTGCCTGATGGGCGCACCCTGCTCGACGACGTCAGCTTCCGGGTCGGTGACGGCGCGGCGGCGGCGCTGATCGGCGCGAACGGCTCGGGCAAGACGACCTTGCTGCGGATCATCGGCGGTGAGCTCAGCCCGGCCTCTGGCAGCGTGACGCGGGCCGGCGGGCTCGCCGTCATGGGACAGTTCATCGGCAGCGTGTCCGATGACACCACCGTGCGTGAGTTCCTGCTGCGCCTCGTCGGCCCCCGTCTCGCTACCGCCGCCGGCGCGCTGGTGCGGGCCGAACGTTTGCTGCACGGTCCGTTGGGCACCGGCGAACCGGCACAGCTGGCCTACGCGACGCGCTTGCCGCGTGGGGCGAGGCCGGCGGTTACCTGGCCGAGGTGGGGTTCGACACGGCCACGGTCGCCGCACTCGGCCAGCCGATCGACGTCGCCGGATCGCGGTTGGTGCGCGAGCTATCCGGCGGCGAGCAGAAGCGGCTGGCCCTCGAAGCGCTGCTGCGGGGCGACGACGAGCTGCTGCTCCTGGACGAGCCGGATAATTTCCTCGACGTCCCAGGCAAGCGCTGGCTCGAGGCGCAGCTTGCCTCGACGTCGAAGACCGTGCTCTTCGTCAGCCACGACCGTCAGCTGCTGGCGGCGACGGCCACCCGCATCGTCACGGTCGAGGCCAACCGGACCTGGGTGCACGGCGGTGGATTCGACTCCTACCACCGGGCCCGCGCGGACCGCATCGGCCGGCTGGAAGAACTGCACCGCCGGCACGACGAGGAGCACGAGCGGTTGAGGCAACTCGTCCGCACCCTGCAGCAGCAGGCGGCGCGCAGCGACGCGATGACCTCGCGGTACCGGGCCATGCAGACCCGGCTGGCGAAGTTCGAGGCCGCCGAGCCACCCGCCCCGGTGCCGGTGCAGCAGCAGGTCACCATGCGCCTCTCGGGCGGCCGCACCGGAAAGCAGGCGCTGGTGTGCACCGGGCTCGAACTCGCCGGGTTGACGCTGCCGTTCGACGCCGAGGTGTGGTTCGGCGAGCGCGTCGGTGTGCTCGGTGCGAACGGCTCCGGCAAGTCGCACTTCCTGCGGCTGCTCGCCGGCGAGGCCGTCGACCACAGCGGCGGCTGGCGGCTCGGCGCGCGGGTCGATCCGGGCCTGTTCGTCCAGACCCACGCGCATCCAGAGCTCTCGGCACGCTCGCTCGTCGAGATCCTGTGGCGCGGCGACGGCCGCCGGGCTGGGCTCGATCGCGGGCGCGCGCTCGCGGCGCTGCGCCGGTACGAGCTGCACACCGCGGCCGACGTGCGGTTCGAGTTGCTCTCCGGCGGGCAGCAGGCGCGGCTGCAGATCCTGCTGCTCGAGCTCGCCGGCGTCACGATGCTGCTGCTCGACGAACCGACCGACAACCTCGACGTCGCCAGCGCCGAGGCACTGGAGGACGGGCTCGCCGGCTACGCCGGAACCGTGCTCGCGGCGACGCACGACCGCTGGTTCGCGCGCGCGATGGATCGCTACCTCGTCTTCACCGAAGACGGAGCGGTGCAGATGCGCGACGACCCGGCGTGGTAGCCGCCCCCGTTAGGGTGTGAGCGTGCCGCACCGTCGATGGCGACTGCTCTGCGGGCCGGTCGCCGCCCTGCTGGCGGCCGGATGCACCAGCACCGAGGCGGGCAATGCGCACTCCGCGCTGCGGCAGCGGACGCAGCCGGTTCCGCGGACGTCGCCGA
Source organism: Pseudonocardiales bacterium (assembly GCA_003244255.1). Lineage (GTDB taxonomy): Bacteria > Actinomycetota > Actinomycetes > Mycobacteriales > QHCD01 > QHCD01. The sequence continues at coordinate 29,803 of QHCD01000073.1, forward strand.
CGGCGCGCTCATCCGCATCGGCACCGGCACCGGCGCCGTCGCCCAGCGGGTTGCCTCCCGCACCCGCACCGGTTGCCGGCGCCATCGTGGAATCGCACCGGCTCGGTTCGGTACTGGTGAGCTCGCAGTCGGTGTCGCCGGGTGCGGTGAACTCGTGCATCCCGCAGGGGCCGTATCCAACGCCGGCCAGTGTCGACGCGGTGGTATTCGACGCAGGGCCGTCCGCGTTCGTCGACGCGGGCTACGACGGCGGCTGGTTCAACTGCTTCCACACGGCGTCGAACCGCCTCTCCGGGATCATCGGGCTCATGGAGGCGCACGACGACGCCCGCGCCCTCCCGCTGATCACCAGGATCGCCTTCACCGAACTGGCCACCGACGTCACACCGGTGACGCTGCACGGCCTGCCCGATGCGACGGTGGTCCGCTTCGTCTCGGGCGGCGAGGAGACCGTCGCAGGCTTCGTGCCGCACGGCCGGGTGATCTCCTACGGTTGGGTCGGAGCCAACCACGTCGGCGCCGGTCAGCTCGGTGCGGTGGTGGCGCTGCTCACCGGGATCCTCACGGCCCAGAAACCGAGGTCCGCCACATTCGAGCCGACAGCGCCGAGCGAGATCGGCATGCTCGATGACGACCCGGATCAGCTGGCCGCCAAGACCTATCATCCGCCGGGACCCAGCACGGCCTACCAGGGCGGCTACCCGGCGTCGTACTACCCCGCGATGGCTTGGGATCCGGTGGCGGAGACTCCACTGCTCACCTCCGGCGGCTTCACCGAGATGTACCGCACCGAGACCGAGGCCAGTCGCGGCGCGCTGCGAGGAGTGTCGCTGTACCGCTTCCGCGATGCCGGCGGCGCGGCCGCGTACTACCGAGGCGTCGTGCCGATCATCAGGCGCGTGGAGGGCAGTCATCTCACCATCGTCTCGCTGCCCGGCGCGAAGAACACGACCTGCTACGCCGTGACATTCTCGGCCGGCAACGTCATCAACCAGGAGTGCATCTTCCCGGCGGGACGCTACGTCGTCGTCGCCGACGCGTTCGGTCTCGAGAGGTCCGCATCCGACTTCACGGCCATGCACCCGATCATCGCCGCCCAGCTGTCCAAGACACCGAGATGATGGCATGTCGCTCTGGCTCACTCACATCGTGATCGACTGCGCGGACCCGCCCGCGCTCGCCGGATTCTGGTCCGCCGCATTGGCGCGCCCGGTCGACGATCGCACCGGGAAGTTCTTTGCGTCGATCGACGACCACGTCGCCGATCGGCCCTCGTGGTTCTTCATCAAGGTGCCGGAAGACAAGCAGGGAAAGAACCGTCTGCACGTCGACCTGTGCGCCGACGACCGCGTGGCCGAGGTCGAGCGCCTCGTCGAGCTCGGTGCGACGGCGATCTCCGGAGCACGACGAATGGGGCGCGGTGTGGACGGTGCTGGCCGACCCGGCGGGCAACGAGTTCTGCGTCGGGCAACTCCCGGCATCGGGCTGACCCCAGCGACCACGATTGTCCAATGGGCAGGATCGACCAGCGAGCACGAGTGAACAGAGAGGCGCCGTCCCGATGGCCCGAGCCGAGCAGTTCCCCAACCCCTACGACCTGCTCGAGCCGGTTCCGTCGTTCGAGGTGACCAGCACCGATATCGACGAGGGCGCCGAGCTCGCTCCAGCCCACCGCTCGGGGATCCTGGACGCTGGCGGTGCGGACGTCTCGCCACAGCTGCGGTGGTCGGGCTTCCCGGCGCAGACGAAGAGCTTCGCGGTCACCTGCTACGACCCGTCCGCGCCGACGGCGAGCGGCTTCTGGCACTGGGCGGTGGTCGACATCCCGGTATCGGTCACCGAGCTGCCGCGCGATGCCGGAAACCCCGACGCCGGTGCACTGCCCACTGGCGCGGTGCACCTGGCCAACGACGCCTCGGCGAAGCGTTACGTCGGCGCGGCGCCGCCCCCCGGACATGGCGAGCACCGGTACTACTTCGTGGTGCACGCCGTCGACGTGGAGAGTCTTGGGCTGCCAGGGGACGCCACCCCGGCGTTCCTCGGGTTCAACCTCGCATCGCACACCCTCGGCCGGGCGACGATCACGGCGACCTTCGGCCGCTGAATTTTGTTGATCATGCGGTTCTGGGACGCGACACGCCGTTTTTTCGTCCCGAAAGCGCATGATCAACAACGCCGAACCGGCGTCACCGCGCGCCGGACGGCTGGGCGCTCTGAGCTGGGCGCTTTGACCATGCCCGCGTGCGGCCGGTATCGTCAACCTTCGGTGCGCGTGCCCGCCGCTCGATAGGCCGGTGACGCCGCCGCTCGCGACATCCGATTGATGGAGAAGGCAGTTCTGCGTGCGCACCTACAGCCCGAGGCCCGGTGAGGTCACCCCCGCCTGGCACGTCATCGATGCGACCGACGTCGTGCTCGGCCGGTTGGCGAGCCAGGCGGCGATCCTGCTGCGCGGCAAGCACAAGCCACAGTTCGCGCTGCACGTCGACACCGGCGACTTCGTGATCGTGGTGAACGCCGGCAAGGTTGCCCTGACCGGCGCCAAGCGCTCGGACAAGCTTGTGCATCACCACTCCGGCTATCCGGGTGGGCTGAGCTCGCGGCCGATCGGCGAGCTGCTTCAGACGCAGCCGACCCGGGTGATCGAGCGCGCGGTGCGCGGCATGCTGCCGAAGACGACGCTCGGACGCAAGATGGGCAGCAAGCTCAAGGTCTACGCCGGCCCCGACCATCCGCACCAGGCGCAGCAGCCGGTGCCGTACGAGATCTCCCAGGTGGCCCAATGACGCAGGGGGTCCAGATGATGCAGGTGGTGCAGTGATGTCCGCTCCGACCGTCGACACCGACGTCGCGCCGAGCGATCTCGCCGTGCTGTCGGAACAGCTTGCCGAGGCGGCCGCGGCGCCGGTAGTGCCGGTCGCGCCTGCAGAGGAGGAGGCTGCCGCCCGTCCGCAGGTCCCGCGCCCGGACGGACCGATCCAGACCGTCGGCCGTCGCAAGGAGGCGGTGGTGCGAGTGCGCCTGCTGCCCGGTACCGGCCAGTTCACCCTCAACGGCCGCACGATGGACCAGTACTTCCCGAACAAGGTGCACCAGCAGCTGATCCGGGAGCCGTTCGTCACCCTCGACCGCGGCGGCGCCTACGACGTCATCGCGCGCCTCGGCGGCGGCGGGGTCACCGGTCAGGCCGGTGCGCTGCGCCTCGGCATCGCCCGCGCGCTCATCGAGCTGAATCCCGATGACCGGCCGGCGTTGAAGCGGGCCGGCTTCCTCAAACGCGATCCGCGGATCAAGGAGCGGAAGAAGTACGGCCTGAAGAAGGCCCGCAAGGCTCCGCAGTACTCCAAGCGCTGACCGGCCCGACGGGACCTCGGGATCGCCGTGCGCCGGCTGTTCGGGACCGACGGCGTTCGCGGCCTCGTCGGCGCCGACCTCTCACCGGAGCTTGCACTCGCCATCGCATCGGCGGCCGCCCGCGTGCTCGGCGCTGGGAGCGACGGCCGGCGGCGGACCGCCGTAGTCGGCCGGGATCCGCGGCTCTCCGGCGAGATGCTGCAGGCCGCCGTCACCGCTGGGCTCACGGCCGAGGGCATCGACGTGGTGCTGCTCGGCGTGCTCCCGACGCCAGCGGTGGCTTTCCTGACGGCCGATCTCGACGCCGACCTCGGCGTCGTCCTGTCGGCAAGTCACAACCCGATGCCCGACAACGGGATCAAGCTGTTCACCCGTGGCGGCGACAAGCTGCCCGACGACGTCGAGACGGCGATCGAGGCCGCGATGACCACGGCGCCGACATCGGGGCGGCCGACTGGCGCCGCGATCGGCCGGGTGCGGGAGCATTCGGACGCACTCGACCGGTATGCCGACCATCTGCTGACCACCCCGCACCATCCGCTGACCGGCCTGCGGGTGGTCGTCGACTGTGCCAACGGCGCGGCATCGGCCGTCGCACCCCAGGTGTACCGGCGGGCCGGCGCTAGCGTCGTCGAGATCGGCACCGCCCCCGACGGTGAGAACATCAACCAGGGCTGCGGATCCACCGACCTGCGGGCCCTGATCGCCGCGCTGGCCGCGGCAGAGGCCGACATCGGGATCGCACACGACGGCGACGCCGACCGGTGCCTCGCCGTCACGCCGGACGGCCATCTGGTCGACGGTGATTCGATCCTGGCGATCTGCGCACTGGCGCTGCGCGAGGCCGGCGAGCTCCGTGACGACGCTGTCGTCGCGACCGTGATGAGCAACCTCGGCTTCCATCACGCCATGCGCGAGCACGGCATCTCGGTCGTGAGCACACCGGTCGGCGACCGGTACCTGCTCGAGGCGCTGCGCGAACGTGGCCTCTCACTCGGCGGTGAACAGAGCGGACACCTGGTCTTCGCCGATCACGCCACCACGGGCGACGGTCTGCTCACCGCGCTCGCGGTGCTCTCCCGGATGGCGGCAACGGGCCGGTCCATCGCCGAGCTCGCGGCGATCGTACGCAGGCTGCCGCAGGTGCTGCTCAACGTGCCGGTATCCGACCGGTCGACAGCCGCCCGGGCGCCGGCCGTGCTGGACGCGGTCGCCGCCGCCGAAGCAGAGCTGGGCGACTCCGGGCGGGTGGTGCTGCGACCATCGGGCACCGAGGCGCTGGTCCGGGTGATGGTGGAGGCGCCGACCGACGACGACGCCCACCGCATCGCCGAGCGGCTGGCCCGGGTCGTCGCGGCGTCCTGATGCAGGCGCCGGACCGCGGCAGGGAGGCTCGCGGCCGAGTACCGCCCAGGCGCCTGCGACCGGCGGAATGCACGCGGCCCGGCGGTCGGCGCCGCTAGCCTGGCATGTATGTGCGGCATCGTGGGGTATGTCGGGTCGCAGGACGCGATCGACGTCGTGATCGAGGGGCTGCGTCGGCTGGAGTACCGCGGCTACGACTCGGCCGGGGTCGCGATCGTCGACCCGGCCGGCGGGATGCGTACGGAGCGCCGAGCCGGCGCGCTGTCCAATCTGGACAAGCAGCTCGCGGAGGGGTCGCGGATTGCAGGCAACGTCGGCATCGGCCACACCCGGTGGGCGACCCACGGCGCGCCGACAGACCGCAATGCGCACCCGCACGTCGATTGCAGCGGCGCGGTCGCCGTCGTGCACAACGGGATCATCGAGAACTTCGCCGCGCTTCGCGAGCGGTTGGAGAGCGCCGGCCACGAATTCGCCAGCGACACCGACACCGAGGTGGTGGCACACCTGCTCGAAGTCGAGATCGGTTCGACCGACACCGATCTCGCCGCAGCGATGCGCGCGGTGTGCAGTCAGCTGGTCGGCGCGTTCACGCTGGTGGCCGTACACCGCGACCGCCCGGGCGTCGTCGTCGCGGCCCGGCGCAGCTCCCCACTGGTGGTCGGCGTCGGGGATGGCGAGATGTTCCTTGCCAGTGACGTGGCGGCATTCATCGCGCATACCCGGGAGGCCGTCGCGCTCGGACAGGACCAGGTCGTGGAGATCCGATCCGACGGCTACACCGTGACCGACCTGCAGGGTGGCACGACCGACGGGCAGCCCTTCCACGTCGACTGGAACCTCGCCGCCGCCGAGAAGGGCGGCCACGACTTCTTTATGCAGAAGGAGATCGAGGAACAGCCGACCGCCGTCGCCGACACACTGCGCGGGCATCTCGTCGACGGCCGGATCGTGCTCGACGAGACGCGGCTGGCCGAACAGGATCTGCGCGAGATCGACAAGGTCTTCGTCGTCGCGTGCGGGACGGCGTTCCATTCCGGCCTGATCGCGAAGTACGCGATCGAGCACTGGACCCGGGTGCCCGTCGAGGTCGAGATCGCCTCGGAGTTCCGGTATCGCGATCCCGTGCTCGACCGCGACACGCTCGTCGTCGCGGTGTCGCAGAGCGGTGAGACGGCAGACACCCTCGAGGCCGTGCGGCACGCGCGCGAGCAGCGTGCCCGCGTGCTCTCGATCTGCAACACCAACGGCGCGCAGATCCCGCGCGAATCCGACGCCGTGCTCTACACGCGGTCCGGCCCCGAGGTCGCCGTCGCGTCGACGAAGTGTTTCCTGACGCAGGTGACGGCCGGCTACCTGCTGGGGCTCGCGCTGGCGCAGGTACAGGGCAAGAAGTACGAGGACGAGGTGGCGGCCGATTTCGCTGCGCTGGAAGCGATGCCGCGGCTGATCGCGCAGACACTGTCCACAATGGACCCGGTGCGGGCGCTCGCCCGCGAGCTGGCCGGCTCGGAGACGATCCTGTTCCTCGGCCGGCACGTCGGGTATCCCGTGGCGCTGGAGGGCGCGCTGAAGCTGAAGGAACTGAGCTACATGCACGCCGAGGGCTTCCCCGCCGGCGAGCTCAAGCACGGGCCGATCGCGCTGATCGACGACGGGATGCCGGTGGTCGTGGTCGTCCCGGATCCGGGCGCGCGCGGTGTGCTGCACGACAAGGTGCTCTCGAACCTGGCCGAGGTGCGCGCTCGCGGCGCACGCACGATAGTCATCGCTACCGCAGGCGATGAGCGGGTGCGGCGGCTTGCCGATCACCTGATCGAGGTGCCGTCGACGCCCACGCTGTACGCACCACTGGTCACCACCGTGCCGCTACAGGTGTTCGCGGCCGCGGTTGCCGATGCGCGGGGCTACGACGTCGACAAGCCACGCAACCTGGCGAAGTCGGTGACGGTGGAGTGAGCCGGCCGCCGCGATGATCGTCGGCGTCGGTATCGATGTGGTGCCGGTGCGGCGATTCGCCGAGTCACTGGCGCGCACGCCGGGCCTCGCCGGTCGCCTCTTCACCACAGCCGAACGGGTCACCCTGCACGGCGAGCCGCGGTCGGCGGAGTCGCTGGCCGCGCGGTTCGCGGCGAAGGAGGCGCTCGCGAAATCCCTTGGAGCGCCGGGCAATCTACTGTGGACGGACGCCGAAGTGACGGTCGACAGTTCCGGCCAGCCGAGACTGGATGTAGCCGGAACCGTGGCCGTCCGCGCGCATCAGCTTGCCGTGACGGACTGGCATCTGTCGCTATCGCACGACGGCGGCATCGCCAGCGCCGTCGTCGTCGCAGAGGCGCGATGATCGACGTTCATCCCGTTGCCGACGTGCGGGCCGCCGAGTCCGCGTTGATCGCAACGCTGCCCGAAGGCGCGTTGATGCAGCGGGCGGCGGCTGGCCTGGCCGCGCACTGCCTGCGGGTGCTGCGGCGTGGCTACGGCGCGCGCGTGGTCCTGCTCGTCGGTGCCGGCGACAACGGCGGTGACGCGCTGTTCGCGGGCGCGCGGCTGCGGGGCCGCGGTGTCGGCGTCGAGGCCGTGCTGCTCCCTCCCGACCGCGCGCACCCGGCTGGCCTTGCGGCGTTCCGCCGGTCTGGCGGGCGGTTGCGCCCCGCCGAGCCGGCCGCGGTCGCTGGCGCCGACCTGGTCGTTGACGGCATCGTCGGAATCGGCGGGCACGGCGGCCTGCGGCCCGACGCGGCGGCACTTGTAGACGCGGCAGCAAGATCCGACGCGGTCCGGCTCTCCGTCGACCTGCCGAGCGGTGTCGACGCCGACACCGGCGCCGTCGACGGCGCCGTGTTCGACGCCGACGTGACCGTGACGTTCGGGTGTGTCAAGCCGGGGCTCGTCGTCGGCGCGGGCGCCCAGCACACGGGTGATCTCAAGCTCGTCGACATCGGCCTGCGACCGCACCTGCCGGCCGCCCGACTGCGGGCGCTCGACGGCGACGACGTCGCGGCGCTGCTCCCGATGCCGGGCCCGGGCGCGGACAAGTACGCGCGCGGAGTGCTGGGTGTCGTCGCCGGCTCGCCGACCTACGGCGGCGCGGCGGTGCTGTGCGTCGGTGCCGGGCTGCACGCCGGAGCCGGCATGGTGCGCTACTGCGGCCGAGCGGCCGCTCATGTGCGCGCCAGCTGGCCGGAGGCCGTGGTCAGCGACGGCCGGCCGAGTGACGCCGGCCGGGTGCAGGCCTGGGCGGTCGGGCCGGGCCTCGGCACCGACGACGACGCGCGCGCGCTGCTGCGCGACGTGCTCGCCAGCGACGTACCGGTGCTGGTCGACGCCGACGGCATCACCCTGCTCGCGGAACGGCGCGAGTGGCTGCGCGCGCGCACCGCCGCGACCGTGGTCACGCCGCACGACCGGGAGTTCGAGCGGCTGGCCGGCGAGATCGGGCCGGATCGGGTGGCGGCTGCGCGTCGGGCCGCCGCCGAGCTCGGTGTCGTCGTGCTGCTGAAGGGCAACGCGACCGTGGTGGCCGAGCCGGGTGGGCGGGCGTTCGTGAACCGCACCGGCACGCCATGGCTCGCCGCGGCCGGCACTGGCGACGTGCTGTCGGGATGCGTCGGGGCGCTGCTGGCCGGCGGGCTCGAGCCGGTCGACGCCGCCGCGGCCGGTGCCTACCTGCACGGGGTCGCGGGTGACCTCGCCGCCGATGGCGCGCCGCTGCGGGCGTCCGACGTCATCACCGCGCTGCCGGCCGCCGCGCGCCGGATCCGGTCGGGCGCCGATCACGCCCGCAGCGGCGGCCGGCGTGACTGAGGCGATCGCGGCGGCACCGGCGGACCCGCCGACGGCGGCGGTCGTCGACCTCGCCGCCATCAGCGCCAATGTCGCGACGCTCCGGCGGCGCACGACCGCGGCCCTGATGGCCGTCGTCAAGGCCGACGCCTACGGCCACGGCCTGGTGCCTGCCGCCCGCGCGGCGCTCGGCGGCGGTGCACCACGACTGGCGACGGCGTTCGTCGACGAGGCGCTTGCCCTGCGTGCCGCCGGCGTCGACGTCCCGATCCTGGCGCTGATCCTGCGGTCCGGTGAATCCCGGCTCGGTGCCGCGATTGCCGCCGATGTAGAGGTCTCGGTCGGCGGACCGGCGGCACTCGATGCCGTGCTGGCCGCGGTGCGGACCAGTGGTGTCGCCGCCGCGATCCACCTCGAGGTCGACACCGGCCTGTCGCGCGGTGGCGCCCGGGCCGACGGCTGGGCGGCGATCGTGGACTCGGCTGCCCGCGCGGTAGCTGAGGGCGCCGTCCGGGTGGTCGGTGTCTGGAGTCACCTCGCCTGCGCCGACCAGCCCGAGCACCCGGCCAACGCCATGCAACTCGCGGCCTATCGCGACGCGCTCGACACGGCGCGGCGGCACGGCGTCGTGCCGCAGATCCGCCACCTCGCGAACTCCGGTGGGCTGCTCGCCCTTCCCGATACCCATTTCGACGCCGTCCGGGCGGGCATCGCCGTCTACGGACTCGCACCGGGCCCGGCCGTGCCTGCCGCCGGGCTGACCCCGGCGATGACGCTCGTCTCGCGCCTGGCCCTGACGAAAGAGGTCCCCGCAGGAGCCGGCGTGTCCTATGGCCTGACGCACCGGACGGCAAGCGCGACCCGGCTCGCAGTGATACCGGTGGGCTACGGCGACGGCGTCCCCCGCCAGGCATCGAACCGGGCCGAGGTCTGCATCGACGGGGTGCGGCACCCGATCGTCGGCCGGGTCTGCATGGACCAGTTCGTCGTGGACACCGGCGATCACGTCGTGGACACCGGCGATCCGGTCGTCCTGTTCGGCCCGGGCCGAGCCGGCGAGCCGACGGCGGATGACTGGGCCGGCGCGACCGGGACCATCGGCTACGAGATCGTCACCCGGATCGGCGCCCGGGTGCCGCGGGTGTACCACGGCGGAGGCACCGGGTGAGCCGGCGGCGGCGCGCCGGCATCATTGGCGGCGCGCTCGGGCTGGTGGCCGCCGGTACCGCCGTCGGCCTGGCCGCGCAGCGGTACGCGATTGGCCGGATCCGCACCGGGGAGCCCTCTGCCGGAGAGCCCGGTGCCGGAGAGCCCAGTGCCGGAGAGCGCAGTGCTGGCCAGCCCGGTGCCGGCCAGCCCGGTGCCGGCGAGCCGTTCGACCGGCTCCCGGCCGATCGGAGGAGTGTCGTCGTCGCTGATGACGGCGTTCCGCTCTACGTCGAGGAGACGGGCCCGCTGGACGCGCCCGTCGCGATCGTGTTCGTGCACGGCTACTCGCTGCGGATGGGCTCCTGGCACTTCCAGCGCCGCGACCTGCCGCACCGGGTGAGCGGGCCGCTGCGGATGGTGTTCTTCGACCTGCGCAGCCACGGTCGATCCGGACGCGGACCCGAGAACGCGTCGACGATCGAGCAGCTCGGTGACGACCTCGCGGCGGTGTTGCGGCACGTCGGGGATACGGCACCGATCGTGCTGGTGGGGCACTCGATGGGCGGCATGGCGGCGATGGCACTCACCGCACAAAACCCCGAGCTGGTGGCGGGTCTCGCAGGTGTCGTGCTGATCGCTACCTCGGCGGGGCGAGGCGGAGCGAGCTTCGGACTTCCGGGGCCGCTCGCGCCGATCGGGCCGCCGGTGCAGCGGATGGCAGTGGCGGGCCTGCGGGCGCAACCGGCGCTGATCGGCCGTGCCGTCAGGATCGGGCGCGACGTGTCGTGGCTGATCGTCCGACGGCTGTCGTTCGGCTCGCGGGAGGTGAGCCCTGCCGTGGTGTCCTATGCCGAGCGGATGATCACCTCGACCCCCGCCGATGTGATCGCAGCGTTCCTGCCGGTCTTCGGCGGCTACGACAAGCGCGACGCCCTCGCCGCACTGCGGGATCTGCCGGTGCTGATCATCGTCGGTGACGCCGACCGCATGACGCCGCCCGCGCACAGCGAGGAGATGGCGCGCGCGCTGCCGGACGCCCAGCTGGTGGTGCTGCCCGGCGCCGGCCACCTGGTGATGCTGGAAGCCGCCGACGACGTCACCGGTGCGCTGGCGGAGTTCGTCGATGCAACGGCCACTCGCACCGCACGCCGGGTCGTCCGACGCCGGAAGCGCACGACGTGAAGATCCTGCTGCCGACCGCCGAGGACACCCTCGCCCTCGGTGCCGACCTCGCGGGCATCGCCGTCCCGGGCGACCTGCTGGTGCTCGCCGGCCCGCTCGGCGCCGGTAAGACCGTGCTGGCGAAGGGACTCGGCGCCGGCCTCGGTATTCGCCGGCGGGTGACGTCGCCGACGTTCGTCCTGTCCCGCGTGTACCTCGAGGGCCGGCTGCCGATGGTGCACGTCGATGCCTACCGCCTTGGCTCGACTTCCGAGGTGGACGACCTCGATCTGGAGGAGTTCACCGACACCTCGGTTACGGTCGTCGAGTGGGGACTGGGATTGGTGGAGCATCTCGCCGAAGCTCACCTGCTCGTCGAGCTCGACTCCCGGCGCGCCGACGGGGTGCGCGAGGCGACACTGGCTCCGACCGGCGGGGACTGGATGTCCCGGCTCTCGGTGCTGGCCCGGCGCCGTCGGGCGATGGCGTAGGGATGCTCATCGATCAGGCGGCCGGCCGATCTGCGGCGACGGCGTCGTTGCCGCGCCGCATCGGGCGGCGGCTGTGGACGGGCCACCTGCTCTTCGGCCTGCTCTTCGGCGCCGGCACCCTGCTGCGCCTGGCGACGATCGCCGCCTACCGCCCGGCGTTCATCTACCCCGACAGCGTTTTCTACCTCGACACCCCGATGCACGTGCCCGGCGACCAGCGCACGACGGTCTACACGCTGATCATCAAGCCGCTGGCCAGATTGCAGGGGCTGGACCTGATCCAGATTCTGCAGCACCTCAGCGGTCTGGTCGCCGCCGTCGTGATCTACCAGTTCCTGCGGCACTGGGGGTGTGGCAACGGGTGGTCGGCGATCGCCGCCGCGCCGATACTGCTCGATCCGCTCCAGGTGATCCTGGAGCACTACGTCCTCACCGACGTGCCGGCCGAGGTGCTCGCCGTCATCGGCCTCGCGGTCGTCGGCTGGCGGCGGGTAGCGCCGCCGCCGGGCATGCGCGACCGCTCGGGCGCGGTCACGGCGGCCGTCGTGGGACTGCTGTTCGGCATCACCACCCTGATCCGCACCGCGTCGGTGCTGCTCATCGTTGTCGGCGTCGGCTACATCCTTCTGACCCGCACCACCTGGCGACGGCGGATAGGGCACGCGCTCATCGCCGTGATCGCGTTCGGGGCGCCCGTCCTGGCCTACGCCGACTGGATGCATCACGCCCGCGGCGCATACGGGCTGACCTACGGGTGGTCCGGCCGGTTCCTCTACGGCCGGGTGTCGACCTTCGCCGACTGCACCGGACTGGACCTGGACCCGATGGAGCAGTCGCTCTGCCCGGTTCAGCCGCCCTCGGAGCGGGAGGAGTCCTTCTACATGTGGAACTCCTACTCGCCGCAGTGGCAGCTCACCGTCACCTACCACGTCTCGCTCGTGCAGGCCAACGCGATCGCGCGCAAGTTCAGCCGCACGATCCTGGTGCATCAGCCGCTGGACTTCGCCAAGACCGTCGGCGCGGACTTCATCTACAACTTCAACTACCGCAGGGGCGGCGGGCCGGAGGACCAGGAGAACTGGTTCCTTGCCTATCACAACTACTACCCGGCGGTCGTGACGAACCCGGACACCATCGTGGCGAGATACGGCGGTTCGCACGTCGGCAGCTATCCGCGCATCACCAGGATGCTCGTTGCGTACGGGCACGTGTACCTGCCGGGAACGGTGGCTGGCGTCGGCGTCCTGCTCGCGCTCGCGGGCGGATTCGGGCTGAATCGCCGCGCCCGGCGCTCGGGCATGCGACTGGTCAGCCTGCTGATCGGCGTCGGGCTGATCGCAGCGCTCCTGGTTCCAGCGGTGCTCGCGATCTTCTCGCTGCGCTACACGATCTCGGTGATCCCGCTCGCTCTGATGGGTGGTGTCCTCGGCGGCACCGCGCTGTTCGGGAGCCGCAGCGACACCGCCGCGAGCCCGGGCGAGGACCTTGGATCCGCCGGCGACGCCACCGTGCTCAACTAAGCGATACGACCTTCAGGCTCGCAAGCGCCGACGAGCAACCCCTCGCCACCATCGCCGCCTTGTCGGTGGCCTGGCAGTTCAGCTGCACCTTGGTGTGTCCGCGGAAGACGAAGATGAACGTGACCTTGGTGCCGCTCTCGACACCGGTGTAGGTGATCGCGCGGGTCTGGTCCGGCGTGTGGGTCAGCCGGCCGTGCTTGGAGTCGAACTTCACCGAGCCGGACAGCTGGCTCGCGACGGCGGCGTCGCTCGCGACGGTCAGCGTCGTGTCATCGAGTGTGTCGGTATCAGCTGGTGCTCGGAACACCCCGAAGAACAGGCCGTTCTTGGCGTCGATCGCGACGCCGGACGGGTATCGCGCCGATCCGAGCCTTGCCCTCGTGACCGGCTGGAAACCGGCCGGCACGACGTAGCAGTACGGCGCGCTCTTCGGCCGGACCGCCTTCGCCGGGCACTGGAGCGTGGCCGGCGGCGGGCTGGAGCTGCTCGCCGGAGCCGACGACGGCGCGGGAGCCGGACTCGACGACGTCGGCGGCGCGGAACTCGTCGTCGGCGGAGCGGAACTCGTGGCCGGCGCGGAGCTGCCCGACGGGCCGCTCGCGGTCGAGCTCGGCGGGCCGGGGGTGGTCGGGGATGTCGGTGCGCTCGGCGGCTGCGATCCCGCGAACGACGCCGTGCCGGCAGTCGTCGAAGTGCAGGCTGTGACGCCCAACGCGAAGGCAACGGCCACGACGCCGACGGGAACGGCAATGCGCATGGCGCACACTGTAACCGCCGTCTCGCGCCGGTTGCGCCCGCTGCGAGAGGACCGTCCCGACTACCCTGCAGGCCGTGCTTGTGCTGGTGATCGACACGTCGACGCCCGCCGTGACGGCTGGTGTCGTCGACGTCGCATCCGGCGTGGTGCTGGCCGCCCGCGCGACCGTCGACGCTCGGGCGCACGCCGAGGTGCTGACGCCGTCCATCGCGGCGGCCCTAGCCGAAGCCGGCATCGACCGCCGCGACCTCACCGCCGTCGTCGCCGGTGCCGGTCCGGGCCCGTTCACCGGCCTGCGCGTCGGGCTGGTCACGGCCGCGGCGCTCGCGGACGCGTTGCGGATACCCGCCTACCCGGTCTGCTCGCTGGACGCGATCGCTGCCGCCGCCGGTCCGGGCCGCACCCTGGTCGCCTCGGATGCGCGGCGTCGAGAGGTCTACTGGGCCAGCTATGCGGGTGGGCGGCGACGCAGCGACCCGGACGTCTCGCGGCCCGGCGACCTCGCCGGGCGGCTGCCCGAGCTCGGCTGCACGGCGATGGCCGGCGCGGGCGCTGCGCTCTACGCCGATGTTCTCGGGCTGCCGGTGGTGGCTCCGGCGTATCCGCCGGTGGGTGCGCTCGCGGGCCTGGCCACCGCCCGGGTGCTCGAGCGGGCTCCCCCCGAGGCGCTGACGCCGATCTACCTGCGCCGTCCAGACGCTGCGCCGCAGGCCATGCGATGAGCGGTCCGGTCGCGGCGACGCTCCGGCCGATGACAGCCGTGCACGTACCGGACGTGATGGCGCTGGAGGACATCCTGTTCGGCGCCGAGCGGTGGACACTTGCGATGCTGCGCGAGGAGCTCGACCTCGTCGACTCGCGCTACTACGTCGTCGCCGTCGTCGACGAGCAGATCGTCGGATACGCAGGGCTTGCGGCGTTCGACGACGAGGCGTTCGTGCAGACCATCGGCGTGCACCCGGACTTTCAGGGCGCCGGCATCGGTGCGGCGCTGCTCGACGATCTGCTTGCGGAGGCAGACCGGCGCGGCGCTGCCACGGTGCTGCTGGAGGTGCGCACAGACAACGAGATCGCGCGGCGTCTCTACGATCGCCGCGGCTTCCGGCCGTTGCGTGTGCGCCGCGGTTACTACCGGCGCAGCGGTGCGGACGCGCTGGAGATGCAGCGTGGGTGAGGGCCCGCTGGTGCTCGGCATCGAGACCTCGTGCGACGAGACCGGCGTGGGGGTCGTCCGCGGCGAGGTGCTGCTCGCCGACGCCGTCGCGTCCAGCGTCGAGAGTCACGCCCGCTACGGCGGCGTGGTGCCGGAGGTCGCGGCGCGGGCCCACCTGGAGGCGATGGTGCCGACGATGCACCGCGCCCTGGACGAATCCGGGGTGGCGCTCGACGACGTCGACGCGATCGCCGTCACGGTCGGCCCGGGGCTGGCAGGTGCACTGCTGGTCGGCGTCGCTGCGGGCAAGGCCTATGCCTTCGCCGCTGGCAAGCCGCTCTACGGCGTGAACCACCTGGCCGCGCACGTGGCCGTCGACGTCGTCGAACACGGGACGCTGCCGGCTCCGTGCGTCGCGCTGCTGGTTTCCGGCGGGCACACCCACCTGCTGCACGTGCGCGAGGTGGCGGGTGGCATCGAAGAACTCGGCAGCACGCTCGACGACGCCGCCGGCGAGGCGTTCGACAAGGTCGGCCGGCTGCTGGGCCTGCAGTTCCCGGGCGGCCCGCACCTCGACGTCGCCGCGCGTGCCGGCAATCCGGCCGCGATCGCCTTTCCCCGCGGGCTCACCGGCCCGCGCGACGCGCCGTACGACTTCTCCTTCTCCGGTCTGAAGACCGCCGTCGGCCGGTGGGTCGCGGCCTGCGAGCGGGCCGGCCACGAGGTTCCGGTGGCCGACGTGGCGGCGTCGTTTCAGGAGGCGGTTGCCGACGTGCTCACCGCGAAGGCGGTACGTGCGTGCCGGGACGTGGGCGTCGCCGACCTCATCCTCGCCGGCGGCGTCGCGGCCAACTCCCGCGTGCACGCCCTCGCGCGAGAGCGGTGCGACGGCGCCGGGATCCGGCTGCGGGTGCCGCGACCGCGCCTGTGCACCGACAACGGCGCGATGATCGCCGCACTCGGCGCCCGGATGGTGACGACGGGCGTGCCGCCGGCCGGCCTCGGCGTGCGCACCGACCCCGGTCTGCCGGTCACGGGGATGGCGCCGGCCGGCAGATGAGCGCCGTCGGGGCACCGGCGACGCGGGTCAGCACGACCGTCGCCTCCTCCGACCCCGACAAGCGCAGCGCTCGCCGCAGCATCGCGGGGTCGATCGCCGAGCCGCGCTTCTTGACCGTGAGCCGGCCGACCCCGCGTTCGCGTAGCAACGCGCGCAGGCGCTTCAGCGAGAACGGCATGACGTCGGTGACCTCGTAGGCCCGCGCGAACGGCGTCGACACCAGCGAATCGGTTGACATGTAGGCGATCGACGCGTCGAGTAGTCGTCCTTCGATACGCGCGGCGACTTCGCCGACCAGATGCGCGCGGATGACGGCGCCGTCCGGCTCGTAGAGCCAGCGACCGGGCGCGCCGACCGATGGCGCGCCGAGCCCGGAGTCCGTCAGGGTGTCACCGGACGGCAGCACGGTCGCGCGCCGGGGCGTCGTCGCGAGCGCACCGAACCACAGCGTGGCCTCCTTCACCGCACCGGAGTCCGACACCCACTCCGCCTCGACGCCGCCCGGCACCAGCTCGTGTGGAATGCCAGGCCCAAGCTTGGCGGCGGCCAGCGGCACCTGGTCGGCCATCCGCCAGACGACGTCGATCGCCGGCGAGTAGGCGCGAGGGTCGAAGATCCGGCGGCCGCTGCCGCGCCGCGCGGGATCGCAGAACGCCGCCGGCCAGCCTTCGAGGTCCGTGGACTCCGCATCGGCGCACTGCACCGTCGCGTCGACGCCGAGCGCCTGCAGGTTCGCACGCGCGACCTCGACGGTCAGCGGATCGAGCTCGACGCCGGTGACGGCGATGCCGGCGCGAGCGAGCGCGATCAGGTCGCCGCCGATTCCGCAGCACAGGTCGAGCAGCCGGGCCGGTTCATGGCGGCGCAGCCGGGTGGCGCGATGCCGTGCGACCGACGTCCGGGTCGCCTGCTCGACGCCGTCAGGGGTGAAGAACATCACGTCGGCGTCGGCGCCGAACTTGGGCCGGGCGCGTTCGCGGAGCCGGACCTGCGTCACCGCCGCCGCGACGACGTCGCCCGGATAGCTGCGCCGCAGGGCGTTGATGGTGCCGATCAGCCCGTCGGCGCTGGTGCCGTGCTCGGCGACGGCGGCGAGCACGTCGGCCCCCCGTTCGCCGCGCAGGTGCTGGAACGCCGCGAGGTCCACGCTGGTTGTTCACCGACCCGTGTTGAATCGCTGGCACTCACCACGTTAGAGTGCCAACTACAAGGCGTTCGGACGCACTGCCCCCCGCGACGGCAGGACGCACGACCGCCCCACCGAACCCGCATCATGCCGATCCGCTCCGTCAGGGGCCCAAGAGAGGGCTCAAGAAGGGCCCAAGAAAGGGCAAGGTCACATCGTGTCGACCGCCACCAAAGTCAGTATCAAGCCGCTCGAGGACCGCATTGTCGTAACGGCCAACGAGGCCGAGAACACCACCGCCTCCGGCCTGGTGATCCCCGACACGGCCAAGGAGAAGCCGCAAGAAGGCACCGTCGTCGCCGTCGGCCCCGGCCGCATCGACGACAAGGGTAACCGGGTGCCGATCGACGTCGCCGTCGGCGACGTCGTCCTGTACTCGAAGTACGGCGGCACCGAGGTGAAGTACGGCGCGGACGAGTACCTGGTGCTCTCCTCGCGCGACGTGCTCGCCGTCGTGGAGAAGTAGGTCCAGCCGTAGTCAAGCGGTAATTCGCCGGTCGCCGACGCGGCCGGTTCCGCCCCGGCGGCCCTCCTGCAGGGTCCCGGGGCGGATTCACGGCAGCAGAATCCGACCCGTGGTCCACGACAGCCGTCCCGGAGGACGTTCATGGCCAAGATGATCAGCTTCGACGAGCAGGCCCGGCGCGCGCTCGAGCGGGGCGTCGACAAGCTCGCCGACGTCGTCAAGGTCACCCTCGGCCCGAAGGGTCGCAACGTTGTGCTCGAGGCGAAGTTCGGTGCGCCGACCGTGACGAACGACGGCGTCACGATCGCGCGCGAGATCGAGCTCAAGGACGGGTATGAGAACCTCGGCGCCCAGCTGGCGAAGCACGTCGCGACGAAGACCAACGACGTCGCCGGTGACGGCACGACCACCGCCACCGTGCTGGCCCAGGCCCTCGTCCGTGCCGGCCTGCGCAACGTCGCCGCCGGCGCCGACCCCCTCGCACTGGCCAGAGGAATCGACGCCGCGGTAGAGGCAATCGGCTCGCGGCTCGGCGAGCTCGCCACCGACGTCTCCGGCCGCGACGGGATCACCCACGTCGCAACCATCTCAGGTCAGGACGCGACGATCGGCGCGCTCATCGGCGAGGCGATGGAGAAGGTCGGCGAGGACGGCGTGATCACCGTCGAGGAGTCGCCGACCATCGCGACCGAGCTCGATTTCACCGAGGGCCTGCAGTTCGACAAGGGCTACCTCTCCCCGTACTTCGTCACCGACGCGGAGGCGATGGAGGCGACCTACGACGACGTGCTCTTGCTGCTCACGTCGGAGAAGATCAGCGCGCTGGCCGACCTGGTGCCCATCCTGGAAAAGGTGATCGAGTCCGGCCGGCCGTTGCTGGTGGTTGCCGAGGACGTCGACGGCGAGGCGCTGTCGACGCTCGTCGTCAACGCGATCCGTAAGACGCTGCGGGTCGTCGCCGTCAAGGCGCCGTTCTTCGGTGACCGGCGCAAGGCGTTCCTCGAGGACCTCGCGATCGTCACCGGCGGCGCCGTCGTCTCCCGCGACGTCGGCATGAAGCTCTCCGAGATCGGCATCGACGCGCTCGGGTCGGCCCGGCGGGTCGCCGTGACCAAGGACGACACCACGATCGTCGACGGCGGCGGCCCGGCCGAAGCCATCGCCGGCCGGGTCGCACAGCTGCGCCGGGAGATCGAGGCGAGCGACTCCGACTGGGATCGGGAGAAGCTCCAGGAGCGGCTGGCCAAGCTCGCCGGTGGCGTGGCGATCATCCGGGTCGGCGCTGCCACCGAGGTCGAGATGAAGGAGAAGAAGCACCGCGTGGAGGACGCCATTGCGGCGACCCGCGCTGCGGTCGAGGAAGGCATCGTAGCGGGCGGCGGGGCGGCACTCGTGCACGCGTCGTCGGCCCTCGACGGAGACTGCGGCAAGTCTGGTGACGAGGCCACCGGCGTCGACATCGTCCGCCGGTCCTTGGCCGCGCCGCTGGCCTCGATCGCCGCCAATGCCGGGTGGGACGGCGCGGTCACCGTTGCCCGCGTCCGGGCGGACGACGACCCGCGCTCGGGCTGGAACGCCGAGACCGGTGAGTTCGGCGATCTGGTGGCGGCGGGCGTCGTCGACCCGGTCAAGGTGACCCGCTCCGCCCTGGTGAACGCGGCGTCGATCGCGGGCGTCGTGCTGTCGACCGAGGCGGCCGTCGTCGATGCACCGAAGCCGGCCGGGCCGGCCGCGGACGGGCACGGGCACGCGCACTGACAGTGCGAAAAGTCCCGCGGCGAACGAACCGTCCGGCCGCCGGCGCACGAACCCCCGTCGTACACCCGTTAGGGTGATAATCGCGGTTCGGACGTGTCGTTCCGGTGCGGCTGCCCGAGCCAGACGGGAGGGCCGTTGTGGCAAGCATTGTTGTCTGTGATCCCCGGCAGCAGGTTCGGGATCGTATCTCGACGCTGATGTCCACGGTGCCCGGAATGGACCCGGTGGTGCCAGTCAGCGCGGTGGCGGAGCTGTTGGACCGGTATGCCGCCCGTGCCGACGTCGTACTCATGGGCGCTCAGCCAGATCCAAGCGTCGTCCCCAATGCGATCCGGGACCTGCTCGCCCGGGATCCGGGCGCCGTCGTCCTGGTCTTCGGCGACGGCGACGAGCACGCGCAGGTGACGTCGGCGATGTCTGCCGGGGCGCGCGGGTTCCTCTGCGCGGACGCATCGCAGATCGAGGTGTCGGCCGCCCTGGCGCATGCGCTGCCGATGAATGTGCTGCGCCGCGGCCCGGGAGCGAATGGCGATTCCGCTGCCACCCGGCCGGCGCCGGCCAGTGGCCAGTCCCGAGGCCAATCCGGTGCCCACTCCGGCGACAGCCCGTCGCCGATGAGCCCGAACGGCGCCAAGATGCGCTCCACCCTCACCGAGCGCGAGCTGCAGGTGCTGCGCGGCATCAGCGAGGGCAAGACGAACGTGCAGATCGGGCGAGTGCTGTTCCTGTCCGAGGACACCGTGAAGACGCACGCGCGCCGGCTCTTCCGCAAGCTCGGCGTGCATCACCGTGCCGAGGCGGTCGCCCGCGCCCTGCGCGACGGTCTGATCCGCTGACCCGAGCGACTCTGCCAGCCGGTCAGCGGCGGCCTTCGTCGGCGCCGGTCATGACGCCGTCGGCATAGCCGCGGGCGTACTCCCAGGACACGTACTGCGAGGCCTGCGGGCTGTACGCCGGCTCGTGGACCCGTGTCTGCCCGATGTCGAGCAGGTGCCGCAGGTTGGCGCGCATCAGATCCCAGCCGAAGTAGTGCGGCTCACCGCAGTCCTCGCAGTCGACGACGACGCCGCGGATTCCGCGCGGCGCGAGCAGCGCCTCGAAGACCTCGAGATCCTCGAGGTCGGACAGCACATCGTGCCGCTCGGCCGGCTCGAGCGGCTCGCCGCCGTCGTCGTCGTCGAGGGCCGCCGCCGGATCGTTGGGATCGAGCGCGAACGGGTCGAGGGGTCCGTCGTCCTGCACGATGGCCGCTACCGCTGCGGGGTGGGCTGCTGGCCAGCGGCGGTGGTGTCGCTCACACGCCTACCGTAGCCGCATTGGCGCGGTCCCGCCCGACCGATCTCTCGGTAGGCTGGAGACTCCACCGACCCAAGGCTCTGACTCCACCACCTCACCGACACTGATCGAGGACGGTGCGCATGATCGGAACTGGCGTGCCAGACGGTGCCCCCGATGGCAGTGCCGCGGCCGTGCCCATCTTCGACCGGCCTACGGACGCGCCCACCCTCGACGTCCCGACCGGGCTGACGTTCGACGACGTGCTGCTGCTGCCGGCAAGCTCCGACGTCATGCCCGGCGACGCCGATACCGCCAGCAGGGTGTCGCAGTCACTTTCGGTGCGCATTCCGTTGGTGTCCTCCGCGATGGACACGGTCACCGAGGCGCGGATGGCCATCGCGATGGCGCGCCAGGGTGGCGTCGGCGTGCTGCACCGCAACCTCTCCGCCGAGGACCAGGCGGTGCAGGTCGATCTGGTGAAGCGCTCGGAGGCCGGCATGGTGAGCAACCCCGTCACCTGCGCGCCGGGCGACACCATCGGGCACGTCGATGACCTGTGCGGCCGGTACCGCATCTCCGGTGCGCCGGTCGTCGACGGCGACGGCGTCCTGGTCGGCATCGTCACCAACCGCGACACACGGTTCGAGACCGACCGCTCGCGGCCCGTCCGGGACGTGATGACGCCGATGCCGCTGGTGACCGCCGGCGTCGGTGCCTCACAGGCGGAGGCGCTTGCACTGCTTCGCACCCACAAGATCGAGAAGCTGCCGCTGGTCGACGCCGCCGGCCGGCTGCGCGGACTGATCACGGTCAAGGATTTCGCGAAGAGCGAGGCGTACCCGCTCGCGACCAAGGATGCCGGGGGCCGGCTCGTCGTCGGTGCCGCCGTCGGGGTCGGCGACGACGGTTACAAGCGGGCCCGCCTGCTGGTCGAAGCCGGCGTCGATCTGGTCGTCGTCGACACCGCGCACGGACACTCCAGCGCCGTCGTCGAGATCGTGCGGCGGCTGTGTGCCGATACCGACGTCCAGGTGGTCGGCGGCAACGTCGCGACCCGTGCCGGGGCGCAGGCGATGATCGATGCGGGCGCGCACGCGGTCAAGGTCGGCGTCGGTCCGGGATCGATCTGCACGACGCGCGTCGTCGCCGGTGTCGGCGTACCGCAGGTGACGGCGATCGCGGAGGCCGCGGCTGCGTGCAAGCGGGCCGGTGTGCCGGTGATCGCCGACGGTGGGATGCAGTACTCCGGCGACATCGCCAAGGCGATCGTGGCCGGCGCCGACAGCGTGATGCTGGGCAGCCTGCTCGCCGGTGTCGAGGAGAGCCCGGGCGAGCTGCTGTTCGTCGGCGGCAAGCAGTACAAGTCCTACCGCGGCATGGGCTCGCTGGGTGCGATGCAGGGCCGCGGCGGCAACCGCTCCTACTCCAAGGACCGGTACTTCCAGGAGGACGTGCTCGCCGACGACAAGCTGGTGCCACAGGGCATCGAAGGTCAGGTGCCCTACCGCGGGCCCCTCGACGCCGTCGCGCACCAGTTGATCGGTGGGCTGCGCGCGGCGATGGGGTTCTGTGGCGCCGCCACGATCGCGCAGCTACAGGCGCGCGGTCGATTCGTGCGGATCACCTCGGCAGGGCTGACCGAGAGCCACCCGCACGACATCCACATGACCGTCGAGGCGCCGAACTACCACAACCGCTGACGGCCCGACGGTCTCGCGCCCCCACCGCTGCCGAGAGAGGCTCCTTCGTTGACCGGCGTCGTAGAGATCGGTCCCGGCAAGACCGCCCGTCGCGGCTACCGCCTCGACGACGTCGCGATCGTGCCGACCCGGCGCACGCGCAGCTCACGGGACGTCTCGACGGCGTGGCAGATCGACGCTTTCCGCTTCGGCATTCCGGCGGTGGCGCATCCGTCGGATGCCACCATGAGCCCGGCGACGGCGGTCGAGTTCGGCCGGCAGGGCGGCCTCGGTGTGCTCAACGCCGAGGGGCTGTGGGCCCGCTTCGAGGATCCGGACGAGCAGCTGGCGGCGATCGCCGGCTCGCCCGACGCGACGGCGCTGCTGCAGGAGCTCTACGCCGAGCCGATGCTGCCGGACCTGATCGACGCGCGGGTGCGGGAGATGCGCGACGCCGGTGTGACGACGTCGGCGCGGGTCTCGCCCCAGCACGCGATGGCCCTGGCACCGGTGCTCATCGACGCCGGCGTCGACATCCTCGTCATCCAGGGCACGATCGTCTCTGCCGAACATGTGTCATCCCAGCACGAGGCCCTCAACCTCAAGGAGTTCATCGCCGATCTGGACGTGCCGGTGATCGTCGGGGGGGCGACGACGTACCAGACCGCGCTGCATCTGATGCGCACCGGCGCGGCGGGTGTGATCGTCGGGATGGGCGCCGACACCGCGGCCACGACCGAGGAAGTGCTCGGCATCCGTACCCCGATGGCCAGCGTGATCGCCGATGCCGCGGCCGCGCGGCGCGACTACCTCGACGAGACCGGCGGCCGGTATGCGCACGTCATCGCCGACGGCGAGATCCGCCGCAGCGGCGACATCGCCAAGGCCATTGCCTGCGGTGCCGACGCCGTGATGCTGGGCGAGGTGCTTACCGGCGTGCGCGGCCTGCCCGCGCGCGGAGCCTGGTGGGAGTCGACCGCCTCGCATCCCCAGTTGCCCCGCGGCGTCGTCGGAGCTCCTACCACCGCCGTCGGCGACCTTGCGACGGTTCTGCACGGGCCCGCCGTCGACGCCACCGGCCGCAGCAACCTGTTCGGCGGTCTCGCCCGGACGATGGCAAAGACCGGATTCTGCGACCTGAAGGACTTCCAGAAGGTCGGCCTGATCGCCACCGCGTGACCGATCGTCCAAGCCGCCACGCCGCCAACCTGCCGAACCGCCGAACCGCCGGTCCCGTGTGCCCGGGTCGGCGAACTCTGTTGATCATGCGGTTTCGGGACGGAAAAACGGCGTGTCGCGTCCCGAAACCGCATGATCAACAACGTGCGGGTGTGTGCGCGGGCGGGGCGTTCAGGTGCGTGGCGGTGCGCGCGGGCCGGCCTTCCCGAGTCGGAGGGGCTGCGCGGGGCTACAGCCAGTCGCGGTGCTTGAAGCCGATGTAGAGCCCGACCGTGCCGACGACGATCACCACGGTACTTAACCAGAACCCCCAGGCCTGGGAGAACCCGGGATAGGGCACGTTCTGCCCGTAGAAGCCGGTGATCGCGGTGGGTATGGCGATGATCGCCGCCCAGCTGGTGACCTTCTTCATCACGGTGTTCAGCCGCTGGTCCTGCAGCGAGAGGTTCGTCTCATAGATGGTCGTGACCATGTCGCGCAGGCTGTCGGCCCACTCGCTGGCGCGGATGGTGTGGTCGTAGATGTCCTGGTACGACGTGCGCAGGCCATCGCCGATCAGCTCGGTGTCGCGGTGCATCAGGGTGGTCAGCACCTCACGCATCGGGAGCACCATCCGGCGGATCCGGACCAGGCTCTTGCGCAGGGTGAAGGTGCGGCGCTGCGCCTCCCTGGGTTGCGGCCGGTTGTCGAAGAGGATGTCCTCCAGGGCATCAAGCCGATCGTCCATCTCCTGCACGGCGTCGAACTGTCCGTCGACGACGACGTCGAGCAGGCCGTAGAGCAGGCCGGCGGTGCCGTTCCTGGCCAGCTCCGGCTCGCTGTCCCACCGCGCGACGATCGGCCCGACGCCGAACCACTTCTTCGACCGCACCGTCACGAGCACGTGCTTGGTGACAAAGATCGACACCTTGCAGACGTCGATGTCGCCGCCGTCGGTGAGCCGCATCGCGTGGCAGTTGACGAACAGATGGTTCTCGTATCGGTCGGCCTTGGGCCGCTCGTGGAGGCTGATCGCATCCTCGACGCTGTGCGGCTCCAGCCCGAGTTCGGCCGCGATCGTCTCGAGCGTGCCGGAGCCGGGGTCGACGACGTCGACCCACACCAGGCCGTCGGAGTCGGCGTGCTCGGACACCTGATCGAGTGCGAAGCCGCTATCGATGATCTTGCCGTCCCGCCACGATCGCGTGTGTGCCGACCGACCGTCATCCAGCGTCTCGTCGTGCACAGCACCCTCCCGGCCGGTTCCGTCCCGTCATCATGACGCGCCGCGCCGGCCGGGAGGCGGACGTTGGCCGCGACGCCGGCTCAGATGTCGATCAGGGCTCGCACCTCGATCTGCCCCGACGCCGCCATCGGATGGCGGGCGGCGATCCGGCACGCCTCGTCCAGGTCGGCGCATTCGAGCAGGTCGAAGCCGGCGATCTGCTCGGCGGCCTCGGCAAACGGCCCGTCGGTGATGACCGTGCCGCCGTCGCGAACCTTGACCGTTTTCGTCGCGGCGGCTGGTGCCAGCGCCGAGCCCGTCGTCCGCTGGCCGCCGTCGTCGTAGCGCTGCACCCACGTGTCCACGGAGTCCACGGGAGCATCGGCGGGAGGCGGTGGCGCGCCGGGATCGGTACAGACGAACATGATGAACTGCATGGCTTCTCCTTCGCTCGGTCGTCAGTGCATCGTGATGACGGATGGCTGTGGGTCAATTCGACAGCACCGCTGCACGATCCTGAACGCATCGTCGCCGGTATCGTCTCGGCATGAGCACCGCCGAGCCATTCGTTACCGGCGAGGCAGCGTGAGTACCGCCGAGCCAGTCGTTACCGGCGAGGCGGCGTGAGTACCGCCGACCCGATCCTTGCCGGCGAGGCGGGCATGAGCGATGCGGTCGACGCCCGCGAGCAGCAACCCGACGACGCCGTCGTCATCGTCCTCGACTACGGCGCGCAGTACGCGCAGCTGATCGCGCGTCGGGTCCGTGAGGCGCACGTCTACAGCGAGATCGTCCCGCACGACCTCCCGTTCGCGCAGCTGCTAGATCGGCGGCCGGCCGCGATCATCCTGTCCGGCGGCCCCGCCAGCGTCTACGCCGACGGCGCGCCCGCTGCGCCGCCCGGGCTGGTCGGTGCCGGCGTCCCGATCTTCGGCATCTGCTACGGGTTCCAGCTGCTGGCACAGGCGCTCGGCGGCTCGGTCGACCGCACCGGACGATCGGAGTACGGGTCGACGCTGCTGGAGCGATCCGCCGTCGCCAGCTGCATCCTCGACGGCACGCCCGACACGCACCAGGTATGGATGTCGCACGGCGACGCGGTGACGGCCGCCCCACCCGGGTTCGCCGTCACTGCATCCACAGCCGATTCACCGGTGGCCGCGTTCGAGGACGTCGATCGTCAGATCGTGGGTGTGCAGTTCCACCCCGAGGTCAAGCACTCCCCGTACGGGCAGCGAGCCATCGAGCACTTCCTCTACGACGTCGCCGGAATCCGACCACTGTGGACAGTCGGCAACGTGGCGGGCGAGTTGGTGGCACGCGTGCGCGAGCAGGTCGGCGACAAGCGGGCGATCGCGGCGCTCTCCGGTGGCGTCGACTCCGCGGTTGCCGCCGCCCTGGTACAGCGGGCAATCGGAAACCAGCTGACCTGCGTGTACGTCGACCACGGCCTGATGCGTGCGGGCGAGACCGAGCAGATCGAGCACGACTTCGTCGCCTCGACGGGCGCCCGGTTGCGCGTCGTCGATGCCGCCGACCGCTTCCTCGACGCGCTGCACGGCGTGAGCGATCCGGAGCAGAAGCGGCGGATCATCGGGCGGGAGTTCATCCGCTCCTTCGAGCAGGCCGCGCGCGACGTCGTGACCGAGGCCGGCGCCCACGGCGAATCGGTCGAGTTCCTGGTGCAGGGCACGTTGTATCCCGACGTCGTCGAGTCCGGCGGCGGAGCCAACGCCGCCACCATCAAGTCGCATCACAACGTCGGAGGGCTGCCCGAGGACCTTCAGTTCTCGCTGGTCGAGCCGCTGCGGACCCTGTTCAAGGACGAGGTGCGCCAGGTGGGACTCGAGCTCGGCTTGCCGGAGGCGCTGGTCTGGCGGCAGCCGTTCCCCGGTCCGGGGCTCGGTATCCGGATCGTCGGCGCCGTCACCCGCGAGCGGCTCGACGTCCTGCGCGCTGCGGACGCGATCGCCCGCGCGGAACTCACCGATGCGGGTCTGGACCGCGACATCTGGCAGTGCCCCGTCGTGCTGCTGGCCGATGTGCGCTCGGTCGGCGTGCAGGGTGACGGCCGCACCTACGGCCACCCGGTCGTGCTGCGGCCGGTGGGCAGCGAGGACGCGATGACGGCGGACTGGTCAAGGCTGCCCTACGACGTCCTGGCCCGGATCTCCACCCGGATCACCAACGAGATACCGGAAATAAACCGGGTGACGCTCGATGTCACCAGCAAGCCGCCGGGCACCATCGAGTGGGAGTGAGCACCGGACGACGTTTCACCGCAAGCGCGGTCAGGAGGCGCTGCTGCGCAGAACTTGGCATGCCGGCGCGGCGATGATCGCCTGATGCAGGCGGACAGAGCCCGGATCGGAGGTCACCGCCGTCGCGACCTCCGGCAGCGGCTGCGCGGCAGTCCTGGTCAACCCTGCGAGCGTGACGGTGAAGGTGGCGAGCGCCGACGGATCGAGGGAATTGGCGACGCCGTCCTGCGTGTCAAACCAGGTCCGCGCCGCCGTCGTCGCCTGGACGACGCGGGACTGGTAGCTGCTCGCGCCAGCGACGTCGGGCGCATGCAGGTTCGAAACTCTCGTGACCATCGTCGTAGTGCGTCGCAGAGCGGTGTCGAAGTAGGTCACCGCCGCAGCCTTGTCCGCCTTCGGCCCGTGGTCGCCCGAAAGCTGACTCCTCAGTCCGGTGTGCAGTCCCCGTAGCCGCGCCTGCCAGCCGCCAACCGTGGTGCACACCGAGCGTACGTAAGCGCGAACGGCACCCTGGTCGGACGGGCCGCGGAAGCCATACCACCACGCCACGCCACCGCCGAGCAGAACGATCACGAGTAGGCCCGATACCAGCGGGGCATGCGAGTGCCGGCGATGTCGCGCGCGCGACCGGGACGGACGCCCCGGCGGCGCTGCGGGGGATGGAGCCGCGTGTCGTACCGGCGGCGCGGCTACCGGCCGCCATGCTGGTTGGATCGGCGGTGCCGGCGGGACCGGAGGGGTAGCCCGGACGGTTCGCCACGGTTGTGGCGGTGCCGGTGCGGGACGTCGGGCAGGAGACGGCGCCGGCGAAACTTGCGGGGACGGCGGCTCGGCGGCGACGGCCTGGGGCAGCGGCGTGCCCCACAACACGTGCCGGCGAAGCACGTCGTATTCCTCGTCGTCGATGTCGCCGCGCTCACGCATCGCCTTGAGCAGCGCGATGTCGTCGGCAGACACGGGTGCCAGGGTAGGCCGTGACCGCGGGATCGGCGACCCGCTCCATTCCGCCCGGATGCAATCCGACCGGAATGCGATCCGACCAGGATGCGATCGACATTGTGCGCCCTACCCGTCCCGACCCAGCGATTCGGCGGGTAGCGCGCACAGTGATCGAACCGGGGGTCAAGACGGTCGAAACCCATGCGTTGTCCGTGCTGCGCAAGCTGCAGCTGTCCAACCGCTACCCGCTCACCCGCTGGGCCGGTGATCGCCGGATCGTGTGATGGATCAGCGGGTGTCGACCACGAGGAACGCCTCGGCGAGGCGGCCATCGGGCAGGCCGCCGGCGCTGGCCTGAGCCGAGAGTCCTTGGCGCAGCTGCTCTTCGAGTCCGTCGATGTGGCCGACCTGGCTGGCGTGTGCGCGCAGCGCGGCGATCTTGCGGTCGAAGGTGTCGGTGATGTCGACGTAGTGGTCGACGTCGGGGCCGGCCGTGAGCCAGACCTGCGGGACGGTCCATTCCGTCAGTCCCTCGTCGGCGAGCAGGCCTGGATGGGCAAACGGGTTGCGGGCGTCGGGATAGACAGCGCAGAGTGTTGCCTCGCCGGTGGCCAGGTGGTCAGGATGGCTGCGGGCGATGTGCTGCCAGTTGCGCAACGGCGAGGTCGTGATGACGACGTCGGGGCGGTGCCGCCGGATCTCGCGGGTGATGTCGCGCCGGAGTTCGAGGCTGACGGCCAGCCGGCCATCGGGATAGCCGAGGAACGTCACGTCGTCGACGCCGACGGCCGCGGCCGCGGCGCGCTGCTCGGTCTCGCGCAGGCCGGCCATCTGATCGCGGGGGGTCTCGTCGAAGCCGCCGGCGCCGCCACTGGTGACGACGCAGTAGGCCACGCGGGCACCGGCTCGGGTGAACCCGGCGACGGTGCCGGCGGCGGCGAAGTCGATGTCGTCGGGATGCGCTGCGACGACGAGGACGCGCCGCGGGGTGCGGTCGCTCTCGGCGTCGTGCGCATACCAAGGCTGCCGGGCTTGGCTCACGCCGTACAGGATGTCCTACGACGCCGAAATGCTTACAGCGGGCCGCGACAGCTGCGCAGTACGGACTCGGCGATCGCGGCTCCGGAGTCGCCGAGCGCGCTGCGGTAGGCGTCGACCACCAGCCGCTCGCGCCCGAGCTCGAGGCGGACGCCTCCGGTCGCGATGCGGTTCTGCTGCACCTGCGCGGAGAGCCTCGCGCGCTCGGTGACCAGCGCGATGATGCCCTCGTCGAGGGCATCGATCTGCGAACGCAGGATCGAGGTGCGGTCGTGCGGGTCAGCGGGCGGGACCTCGGGCGCCGGCTTCGCCGGCTGTGCGGCCACCGGTTCGGCGGTCATTCGTGCTCCTTGGGCTGGCAGGCCCGACCCGGCGAGACGAGAAACGCCCCGGCTGAAGGCCGGGGCGTCGGATGGGCGTTGGTGGCTACGCGGCATCGACGGGCACCGGACTCCGGTACCCATAAAAGAACTGCCGCGCGGTGCTGGCCACGGCGCAAGTGTGCCACATCATCCACAGCCGTGTCAGCCGGCCGTTGTCGAGATCCGGATTTGCCACCGGTCTGGGCGCCATCCGCGGTGGCAAATCCGGATCTCGACGAGGGTCAGCCGGCCGGGTCAGCCGGCCGGGTCAGCCGGCCGGTCGGCCGGCCCGCGCCGGACGCGGGTCGTCGTCGCGGCGCCGTATGGTGACCCTGAGATGAGCACGAGTGTCGAACCCGCCCGCCGAACGTCGCTCGAGGACCTGCTCGTAGGGCTCAATCCGCAGCAGCGCCAGGCGGTGGAGCACGCCGGTGGACCGCTGCTGATCGTTGCGGGAGCGGGCTCCGGCAAGACCCGCGTACTCACCTACCGCATCGCCTTCCTGCTCGGCGCGCGCGATGTCCACCCGGGCCAGATCGCTGCGATCACCTTCACCAACAAGGCCGCCGGTGAGATGAAGGAGCGGGTCGCTGCCCTGGTCGGTGGCCGGGCGCGGTCGATGTGGGTGTCGACCTTCCACTCGATGTGCGTGCGCATCCTGCGCGCCGAGGCCGCAACACTCGGCACCAAGAGCAACTTCTCCATCTACGATCAGGCCGATTCGCAGCGGCTGATGACACTGGTCGGCCGCGATCTCGATCTGGACCCGAAGCGGTTCCCGGCCCGCGCGCTCATCGCGCAGATCAGCAACCTGAAGAACGAGCTCGTCGACTCGCAGGCGTGGGCGGCGCGGGCGTCGACGGCGTCGGAGAAGGTGCTGGCCGAGGCCTACACCTCTTACCAGCGGCGATTGCGCGAGGCGGCGGCGTACGACTTCGACGACCTGATCATGGCGACGGTGAACCTGCTGCAGGCATTTCCGGCCGTCGCCGAGCATTACCGCCGGCGGCTTCGGCACGTGCTCGTCGACGAGTACCAGGATACGAACCACGCTCAGTACGTGCTCGTGCGCGAGCTCGTGGGAGCCCCCCAACGCCGCACCGTCGACGGCGACCTCGTCGGCAGCGGCCCCGATGACGACGTTGGCGAGGAGGCTGTCCCCCCCGCTCAGCTGTGCGTCGTCGGCGACGCCGACCAGTCGATCTATGCATTCCGCGGCGCGACGATCCGCAATATCGTGGAGTTTGAGCGCGACTACCCGAACGCGACGACGGTGCTGCTGGAGCAGAACTACCGGTCGACGCAGACCATCCTCACCGCCGCCAACGCCGTCATTGCAAAGAACCCGAGCCGCCGACCGAAGAACCTCTGGTCCGACGCCGGCGACGGCGAACCGATCCGCGCCTACGTCGCCGACAACGAGCACGACGAGGCGGCCTGGGTGAGCGGTGAGATCGACCGGCTGACCGACACCGCGGCTGTGAGCGCGAGCGACGTCGCCGTCTTCTACCGCACCAACGCGCAATCGCGTGTCTTCGAAGAGATCTTCATCCGGGTAGGGCTGCCCTATCGCGTGGTTGGCGGCGTGCGGTTCTACGAACGCCGCGAGGTCCGAGACCTGCTCGCTTACCTGCGCGCCGTCGACAACCCCGCCGACATCGTCAGCCTGCGCCGCATCATCAACACGCCACACCGGGGAATCGGCGATCGCGCGCAGGCGTGTGTAGAGGCCCTGTCGTCGCGAGATCGCATTCCCTTCGCCGACGCACTCGATCGCGTTGACGACGCGCCCGGAATGAATCCGCGGTCGGCGGCGGCGATCAAGGACTTCACCACCCTGCTCACCGAGCTCCGCGGCGTCGCGACCGCGAGCGGGCCGGCAGCGGTGCTGGAGGCGACGATCGACCGCACCGCCTATCTTGCCCAGCTCGAGACGAGCACCGACCCGCAGGACGAGGGCCGGGTCGACAACATCAACGAGCTCGTGTCGGTGGCCCGCGAGTTCGAAGAGCAGCGCGACGGCGGCACGCTGTCCGACTTCCTCGAGCAGGTCGCTCTGGTGGCCGACGCCGATTCGGTGCCCGAAGCCACAGCTGGCGTCGTCACGCTGATGACTCTGCACACCGCGAAGGGATTGGAGTTCCCGATCGTCTTCCTCACCGGCCTGGAGGACGGCGTGTTCCCGCACCTGCGCTCGCTGGCCGATCCGAGCGAGCTGGAGGAGGAACGCCGGCTGGCCTACGTCGGCATCACCAGGGCCAAGCAGCGGCTGTATGTCTCCCGCGCGGCGACGCGAACGGCCTGGGGGCAGCCGTCCTACAACCCGCCGTCGCGCTTCCTCGACGAGCTGCCGGATTCGCTGATCAGCTGGGAGCGCACCGAGCCGCGCCACCAGCCCGCCGCGCAGACCCGGATCGCGCGCGCGCGCCTTGCCACCGGCTCGCTGATCGGCGGCGTCGGCAACCGGCCGGTGATCTCACTCGAGGTCGGCGATCGGGTCAGCCACGACGCCTTCGGGATGGGCACCGTCGTCGAGACCGCCGGGGTCGGCGAGCGCGCGCAGGCGGCCATCGACTTCGGCTCCGGCGTCGGCACCAAGCGGCTGCTGCTGCGCTACGCGCCGGTGGAGAAGCTGTCCTGACGAGGTCGGCGGCTCCGTCGCGACCTCCGGAGCTGGCGGCAGCGGCAGTTTCGCCCATGTCGCGTCGTCGGCCGGTGTGCTGACGACCAGGCGCAGACCCGGCGCGATGGCGACGTCGAGCTCGAGGATCTGGAAGGTGAGCGCGCCGACCTCGGGGTGAGCGATCCGGCGGGTCCGCAGCTGCGGCCCGGCGACCTCGTGGCGCGCCCACAACCTGGCGAAATGCGGGCTGAGCGCGCAGAGCCGCCGGATGTCCTCGTCCCATTCGGGATCGCCGACGTGGTTGGCATAGCCGGCCCGCATCTGCGCGACGATCAACCGCGCCTCCTCCTCGAATTCGACGATCCGCTCCCGCGCGGCCGGCTCGGTGAATACGCACCACACGGTGTTGTTGTGCAGGCACGGCAGCCGATGCCAGCCGGGGTAGAGGTTCGCCGACGCGTCGTTGCGAGCCAGCCGGTCGAGGCGGTCATTCGTGACGATCACCGGCAGCGGATCGAGCGAGCGCACGACCGCGTGCACCGCCGCGGGGACGATCGGTGTCGCGTCGCGGCGCCGGGCCGGTATCGACTCGGTCAGGCGGTACATATGCCAACGCTGGTCCCGGTCCATCCGCAGCGTCTGGGCGATGGCGTCGAGCACCTGTGCGCTGGCGTTGATCGGACGGCCCTGCTCAAGCCATGTGTACCAGGTGATACCGACGCCGGCGAGCAGCGCGACCTCCTCCCGGCGCAGGCCCGGCGTGCGACGGCGGACACCTGGCGGCATTCCGACGTCCTCGGGCTGCACGCTCGCGCGGCGCGCCTTCAGGAACGCGCCGAGCTCCGCGCGTCGAGGCTGGGTCTGGGTCACGGCGTCCAGTCTCGCAGCCGCTGGGCCGCGATGCTGGTGCTGCCACTACCAGCATGTACAGGCTCTTCCTGGCGGCGGCGGTCCGGCCGCAGCCTCGATGCATGACCACATCGCCCGCGGACCCCCGTCCTGCGCTCCTGCAGTGTGCTCGAACGGGGCTCCGCTCATGATCACCGCACAGGGCGTGGTGGCGGCCCGCGACGGCGACGTCGACACCGGCTCGCGCCGTCGCTGGATCGCGCTCGGCGTGCTGCTCGCCGGCCAGTTCATGGCGCTGCTCGACGTGATGATCGTCAACGTCGCCCTGCCGACGATCAGCCACGATTTGCACGCGTCCGGCGCGGCGTTGCAGCTCGTCGTCGCCGGCTACCTGGTGAGCTACGCCGTGCTGCTCATCACCGGCGCGCGGCTCGGTGCGATCGTCGGCCGGCGACGGGTGTTCTTGTTCGGCGCCGCGCTTTTCACGCTGACGTCGTTGGTCTGCGGGCTCGCACCGACGACGATCACCCTGATCGTGGCGCGCTTCGCCCAGGGCGCGGGCGCGACGCTGATGATGCCGCAGATCTTCTCCAGCATTCAGGCGGATTTCACCGGTGCCGCGCGCGCGAAGGCGCTGTCCGCCTACTCCGCGGTCCTCGCCGTCGGCGCGGTCGCGGGCCAGATTCTCGGCGGCGTCCTGGTCGACGCCGACCTCTTCGGCGCCGGCTGGCGGCCGGTGTTCCTGATCAACGTGCCGATCGGCGTCGCCGTGCTCGCCCTGCTGCCGCGCGTCATGCCCGCCGACCCGCCGCGCGGTGGTCGCCGCCTCGACCCCGCCGGCCTCGCGGTCTCGATACCCGCGGTGCTTCTGATCGTCCTGCCGCTCGTACTCGGCCACCAGGAGGGCTGGCCGCCGTGGATGATGGGCGCGATCGCGGCCGGCGTTGTGCTCGCCGTGGTGTTCGTGCGCGTCGAGCGGGCAGTCGCTGCGCGTGGCGCCGACCCGCTGCTCGACCTGCGCGTGCTGGCCGCGCCGGGCCTCGCGTCCGGGCTGACGACGCTGACGCTCGGTATGACGGCGTACGGCGGGTTCCTGTTCAGCCTGGCGCTGCACCTGCAGCTCGGTCTGGGCGAGAGCGCGCTGCGGGCTGGTCTCACGTTCGCGCCCGCGGGAGCGGCATTCGGCGCGCTCGGCCTGCTGTGGCGGCGTTTCCCGGCGTCGAGCCACCATCTGCTGACGCCCATCGGGTACGTGATCACCGCGCTCGCCTACGTCGGCATCGGGTTGGATGTGTCGCGCGGCGGGCGCGGCGGTGCCGAGCTCTATCTCGGCCTGCTCGTCATGGGCGTGGGTATGGGAGTGGCGTTCAGCCCGCTGCTGACGCACTCGCTGGTGCGGGTGCCGCTGCCGCAGGCGGCCGATGCGAGCGGGCTGGTGACGACGACGCTGCAGCTCGCGCAGGTGCTCGGCGTCGCGATCTTCGGATCGGTGTTCCTGAGCCTGGCGGGACGTCCCGGCGCTCATCCATCCGCGCACGCCGCGGCCACGACGCTGGACTGGATGTCGGCGCTGCTGGTCGCGGGCGCGCTCGTTGCGATCCCGCTCGCCCGCACCGTGGTGGCGGCGGCGAAAACCGCTTGACGACGGCGGCTCTGTAGCGGTTATGGTCGCAGCCGCCCTGAGCAGACGACGACCGGAAGGAGCGAGCCATGCACGGGTCCGTCCACCTCGCTCCGAAAGGTCTATTCGCTTGGCTTTCTGCCGTTCCTTCCAGTGCGGTCACTGCGGCGTAGCCGTTTCCAACGACGCGCCCGGTACCTCGCACCGCAATCACTGCCCCAGCTGCCTGTGGTCCCGTCACCTGGACCGGAACGCACCAGGTGACCGGGACGCGAAATGCTCCGGCGGCATGGAACCCATCGCCGTCACGGTCCGCGGCAATGGCCGGTGGGTGCTGATCCACCGATGTGCCGACTGCGGCCGGCTCCGCATGAACAAGACCGCGGCCGATGACAATGCACTGCTGCTGATGCAGCTCGCTGCGCTGCCGCTCTCGATGCCACCGGTCCCGTTTGCCCGGATGGGCGGCGACGACTGAGCGCAGCGGGACGCCGGACGGCCGGCCCTCGGCCGCAGCGGATGCCGTGGCCGAGGACCGGTCCGGTGATCAGGCGGTCTGGCCGGTGACCAGGCGTTCCAGCGCGTCCAGGCTCGCATTCATGCCGGTCTCCATGCCGGAGTTGACGTGACCGTCGCGGTATTCCTTACAGGGGTAGGAATTACGCGCCCGCAGCGTCGTCCGGCCGTCGACCTCGTCGAAGGTGATCGTCACCAGGTGTTCAGACCCCTCAAGCGGCTCGTACCGCTCGGTGTAGACGAGTCGGCCGGGCCGGTCGATCTCGCGGAACTCACCGGAGAACGCGTGCTCGCCGGCATCGGGCATCGTCAGGACGTACCTCCACTGCCCACCGACCCGCAGGTCGATCTCGCAGCTGGTAAAGCTCTGAATTTCGCACCCGTACCACTGCCGGACGTGCTCCGGCGTCGTCCACGCCGCGAAAACCAGGTCGCGCGGTGCGGCGAAGCTGCGGGTGATGAGCAGCTCGGTGTCGGACGGGAAGGTGATGCTTGCGCGGGCGTCATTCATGGTCGTCATCACGGTTCTCCTGCTTCTGTAGGCGGTCCAGATAGGTGTCCAGCTTGGTGAAGCTCTGCTCCCACCACGCTCGGAAGCCCTCGGTCCAGTCATGCGCTTCCTGCAGCGTGTCGGTCGCCAGCCGGGCCGGTCGGGTCTGTGCGCTGCGGCCCCGGGTGATCAGTCCGGCCCGCTCGAGCACCTTCAGGTGCTTCGACACCGACGGGAGGCTCATCTCGAACGGTTCGGCCAGTTCCAGCACGGTGGCTTCGCCGTCGATGAGCCGGGCCAGGATGGCCCGTCGGGTCGGATCGGCAAGTGCGGCGAACGTGCTGCTGAGCCGGTCGGTCATGTATTTAGCTAACCATGAAATTAGCCGAGCGTGCAAGTACGTCCCGTACTTATTGCCGGCGGCATCGACAGGATTGACGCTGTGTACATTCGCCGCGACCGTCGACGGGAATGTCCGCGGAGGTCGTGTTCGATGCGCCCTGCATGGAGCCAACCAGGAAGGAGCAGCTCAACCGTGAGTGCAGCGCTGCAGAAGATCAGCGTGATCAGCCTGTTCGTGGAGGACCTGCCCACGACCAAAGCCTTCTACTCCGACGTCTTCGGGCTGCCGTTCGCCTACGAGGACGAGTCCAGCGCGGTGGTGCAGTTCGAGAACATGATGATCAACCTCCTCAAGGTGGAGGAGGCGTCGTCGCTGGTCGAGCCACTCGAGGTGGCGGCCGCTGGCGCGGGATCGCGGTTCCAGATCAGCGTCTGGGTCGACGACGTGGATGCGGTATGTGTGCAGTTGACGAAGAAGGGCGTGACGTTGTTGACCGAACCCCGGGATCGGGAGTGGGGGATGCGGACGGCCACGTTCGCCGACCCCGCCGGCAACAGCTGGGAGGTCGCCCAGGGCATTGGCGGCGGCGAGGGCTGAGCGGTCCCGACGTTGCCCGCCGACCGCATGGGCCGATACGGCAGCCGTCCCGAGCGCCGCCCCGGGTGGCAGCTCCGGCCGGGACCGGCTGATTGCTAGCGTCGAGGGGTGCACGCAGAGGGCTGCCCGCCGTGAGCGCCGCGAAGAACCGGCCCGCTAAACCGGCAACCGCGCGGGCCGGCCGGCCGGCGAGCGCCAAGCCCCGTCGAGATCGCGCCGATCCCCCTCAGCGCGGGCGGAAACGGCCACCGACCCGCGACTCGAGGCCGGCCGCTACCGCCGAGGCGGTCGACGAGATCGTGGTCGGCTACGTGCCGAGCCTCGCGCGGGCCGCGGGGATCCTCGGCGTCGTGTGTGCCGTCGGCCTGCTGGTCCGGCCGCTGCTGCCCTTGGCGACGGCCGGCGGGCACCGGCTCGGCACCGGCTCGACGCTTGTCCTGGCGCTGCCCTGGCTGCCGGCCGCCCTGGTCGTCGGGTTCGCCGGCGGACTCGCCGCGACCGGCCGGCTGCCGAGGTTGGCACTCGGCGTGCTCGGCTCCGCCGGCGGGCTGTCGATCGGCCTGCTGTTGCGCTGGATCTGGCTCACCGACACCGGTGCGCGCACCGTCCTCGATCTGCCCGTGTCCGGCCAGCCGCTGCAGGGTGACCGATACGGCGCCGGCGCCGGCCTGTGGTTCGCGGTCGTCACCGCGGCCGTGCTGGTCGCGGCGCTGATCGCCGTCGCCGCCAGCTGGTCGAGCACCGTGATGGACGACGACGGCCGGTTCGACCGGGTGCGGCCAACGCTTGCCCTGTGGAGCCTGTTCGTCGGCGCCGTCGTCGCGGTCGCGTACGGTGCCGCGCCGAGCAACTCCTCGCTCGGGATCGCCAGGTCGGTGCTGCAGTCGGCCGGGCTCGACCGCATCGGCGGCCTGGTGCTCGTCGCAGCGATCGTCGTCTGCTGCGTCGTCGCCCCGACGGCGCGGCCCCGACTGGCCACAACCGGCACCCTGCTCGGTGCGGCGGTCATGCTGTTCGGGCTCGGTTTCGAGAACCTCGTCGTTGTCGCCGGCTCGCCCGACCTGCACGCGTCCTTCGGCACTGTCGCGGAGGTCGTCGCACCGTTGCTCGTGCTGATGCTGGTGGCGGCGTCCGTCCTCGCGGCCAGGGAACCGGAGCAGGACCACTAGGCTCCGAAAGATAGCGCCCGTTACGGCAGGCGGTGCGCCGGTGAGGCACTGGCGGAGGGCCCGATGAGCACGCAGGTCGATGCCGGTCATCGACGGATCCGGGTGGTGATGGCCAAGCCCGGACTCGACGGGCATGACCGTGGCGCCAAGGTGGTCGCGCGGGCGCTGCGCGACGCCGGCATGGAGGTCATCTACACCGGCCTGCATCAGACCCCCGAGCAGATCGTGCAGGCCGTCATCCAGGAGGACGCAGACGCCGTCGGCCTGTCGGTCCTCTCCGGCGCCCACATGACGCTGTTCGCGCGCGTCATCGAGCTGCTACGCGACCGCGACGCGACCGACGTCGTCGTCTTCGGCGGCGGCATCATCCCCGATGCCGACATCCCGGAGCTGGAACGGATCGGTGTCGCCCGGATCTTCACACCTGGAGCGACGACGACGTCGATCGTCGAATGGGTTCGGGCAAACGTCGCGACGGCGGGCTGACCCCGTCCCCCTGAACCGGCGCCGATACCCTCGCTCTCGCCCCTGCCGACGGCGGGCGGCGATGAACAAGGACGGTGCCGGTGGACCTCTACGAATACCAAGCCAAGGAACTGTTCGCGAAGCACGGCGTGCCCGTGCTGGCGGGTGAGGTCGCAACGACGCCCGAGCAGGCCCGCGAGATAGCCGCCCGCATCGGGGGAGAGACCGTCGTCAAGGCGCAGGTGAAGACGGGCGGCCGGGGCAAGGCCGGCGGGGTCAAGCTGGCGACGTCGCCCGACGAGGCTGCCGAGAAGGCCGCCTTGATCCTCGGTATGGACATCAAGGGTCACACCGTGCATCGGGTGCTGGTGACCCAGGCGAGCGATATCGCCGAGGAGTACTACTTTTCGTTCCTGCTCGACCGCTCCGGCCGTACGTTCCTTGCGATGGCGTCGGTCGAGGGCGGCGTCGAGATCGAGGAGGTTGCGCACACGAACCCGGATGCGATCGCCAGGGTGCCGGTCGACGCGCTCCTCGGCGTCGATGCCGCAACCGCAAGGAGCATCGCCGAGGCGGCCCACTTCCCGGCCGAGACGCTGGACCAGGTCGCCGACGTCATCGCGTCGTTGTGGACGGTGTTCACCGAGGAGGACGCGACGCTCGTCGAGGTCAACCCGATGGTGAAAACCCCTGACGGCAAGGTGATCGCGCTCGACGGCAAGGTCACGCTCGATGACAACGCCAGCTTCCGTCGACCCGATCACGCCGGTTTCGCCGACCCCGCGGCAGCGGATCCGCTCGAGGCACGCGCCGCGGAGAAGCACCTGAACTACGTCAAGCTCGACGGCGAGGTCGGCATCATCGGCAACGGCGCCGGCCTGGTGATGTCCACATTGGACGTCGTCGCCTACGCCGGAGGCATGCACGGCGGCGTGAAGCCGGCGAACTTCCTCGACATCGGCGGCGGCGCGAGCGCCGAGGTGATGGCGAACGGCCTGCAGATCATCCTGTCCGACCCGTCGGTGCGCAGCGTGTTCGTGAACGTCTTCGGCGGCATCACCTCCTGCGACGCCGTCGCGAACGGCATCGTGGCTGCGTTCGCGCTGCTGGAGCAGAGCGGGGAGACCGTGACCCGGCCGCTGGTGGTGCGGCTCGACGGCAACAACGCCGGGGTCGGTCGCCGCATCCTGACGCAGGCGGCGCTGCCGGGCGTGCGGCAGGTCGACACGATGGACGGCGCGGCCGATCAGGCCGCCGAGCTCGCGGCGCAGGGAGCGTAGGCACGATGGCGATCTTCATCGACGAATCCAGCACGGTCATCGTGCAGGGCATCACCGGCTCCGAGGGCACCAAACACGGCCGGCGGATGCTCGCCGCCGGCACGAACGTCGTCGGCGGCGTCAACGCGCGCAAGGCGGGCCAGAAGGTCGATTTCGACGGCACCTCGCTGCCGGTATTCGGCAGCGTCGCCGAGGCGATGAGCGAGACCGGTGCCGACGTCAGCGTCGCGTTCGTGCCGCCCGCGTTCTGCAAGGACGCCGTCGTCGAGGCGATCGACGCGCAGATCGGCCTGCTGATCGTGATCACCGAGGGCATGCCGGTGCACGACGCCACGTCGTTCTGGGCGCACGCCGTCGCAACCGGCAACAAGACGCGCATCGTCGGG
The DNA here is from genome assembly GCA_003244255.1 of Pseudonocardiales bacterium. GTDB lineage: Bacteria > Actinomycetota > Actinomycetes > Mycobacteriales > QHCD01 > QHCD01. Next base: position 69,285 of record QHCD01000073.1, read on the forward strand.
CCGAACTGCCCCGGCGTCGCGAGCCCTGGCAAGTCCAACGCCGGCATCATCCCGGCCGACATCACGAAACCGGGACGCATCGGGCTGGTCAGCAAGTCGGGAACGCTGACCTACCAGATGATGTACGAGCTGCGTGACGTCGGCTTCTCGACCTGCGTCGGGATCGGCGGTGACCCGGTCATCGGCACCACCCACATCGACTGCCTGCGCGCGTTCGAGGCCGATCCCGAGACCGACGCGATCGTGATGATCGGCGAGATCGGCGGCGACGCCGAGGAGCGCGCGGCCGAGGTGATCGACGCCGAGATCAGCAAGCCGGTGGTCGGGTACGTCGCCGGCTTCACCGCCCCGGAGGGCAGGACCATGGGGCACGCGGGCGCGATCGTGTCCGGCTCCGCCGGAACGGCGGCGGCCAAGCAGCAGGCGCTCGAGGCCGCCGGAGTGCGCGTGGGGCGGACGCCGAGTGCCGCCGCGCAACTGATGCGTGAGCTCATGCAGGGCCACTGACGAGACCGCGGTAGCTCCCCGGCCCGCGGCCGGTGCGCGCAACGGCGGCCGGCGGCACGCTGCCTGGGACAAGTCCACCGGCTAAGCGCGGGCTCCCCCTCCGGGCCCGGCGATTCCGCTACGGTTTGTTCCGAGTCGACACCACCGGGTGGCATACCGGCACGGCGGAACATGTCGGACACGTCGAGGAGGAGTGAGTCCATGACCGGCTATGGAGTCCCGGGTGCTCCCGGGTCACCTGGCGCGCCGAAGCGGTCCGCGGCAGCGCTGCCCCTGTTCGACCTGATCGCCGCCGGGCTCGGCGTCCTGTGCTTCGTGTGGGGGTTCCTGCACGGCTATTTCGACCAGGACAGGGCCTTCAATTACGGCGCTCCCGCGGCAGCCATCGGGCTGGCGCTCGCTGCTGGCGCGCTCGGAATCGCCCCCCAGCTCTCGGGCAAGAAGGCCGACACCGACGCTCCGCCGGTTGCGCTCGCGCTGGCGCTGGCCGGATTCTTGCTCGGCCTCGGTGCGCTGGTCAGCAAGCCGCCGGGGGCGTCGATCAAGATCGGCATCATCCTGATCTTCATCACCACCCTCCTGCAGGTGATCGTGCTCGCCGTCGGCTGGCTGCAGGCCACCGGCAAGGTGTCGCTGGCCGGCGGGGGGAAGGCCGGCCCGGCGGCGCCGTACGGGGGCTACGGCCAGCCGGGCGGGGGCTACGGCCAGCAGGGTGGCTATGTCCAGCAGGGTGGCCAGCAGGGTGGTTACGGCCAGCCAGCTAGCTACCCGCCCAGCGCTCCCACGACGGGCAGCACGGGGCCGTCGACCGGTCAGCAGCCGGCCAGCGGCGGCCAGTACGGCGGCCAGGCGGGCCAGCAGCCCGGTCCGTACGGTGGCGCCCCGCAGCCGGGTCAGTCGGGGCAGCCGGGTCAGTCGGGCCAGCAGCCGGGTCAGCCCGGCCAGCAGCCGGGTCAGCCCGGCCAGGCCGGCCAGCAGCCGGGTCAGCCCGGGCCATACGGGCAACAACCGGGGCAGTAGCGTCGGTCCGGATCGGCGCGCCGCCCACCCGCACCCTGTTGCTCTCCACGCCGAGATCGCGGTTCACCACCGCGACACGCCGCTGGGTGGGTGGTGGACTGCGATCTCGGCGGTGTGACCGGTACGGCGCGCCTGACCTGTCCTGCGCGACCGCGCTGACACAGTGATCAGTCGTGGTCGATCTGCTCACCCGTCCGACGCGGGCCGTCTCCGCTCAACGTACGGACCGGCGGCTGGCACCGCTGACGGCGGGCCTGGTCGCCGGTGTAAGCGCCGCCGCGGTGGGGCTGATCGTCGTCGTCGCGGTCGTGATGCTCGCCTGGGGCACCGACTCCAACAGCTCGGCGTCGGCGCAGACGGCGCTGCGGGTCGGCGGCGGGTTCTGGCTGCTCGCCCACCACGGCATCGGCCAGCTGACCGGCCAGCGCTTCGGGCTCATCCCGCTGGGCCTGTTCGCCCTGCCCGCCGGGCTGCTCGTACACGCGGGACGGGCGGTTGCGCGCACCGACGTCGTCACCAACCGGAGGACGGCATGGCAGGCGATCGTCGTAACGGTCGCCGCCTATGCAGCATGTGTCGCCGGTGTCAGCGTTGGCGTCGGTGCCGCGCCGGTGCACGTCGCGCTGCCGATGGCGGTGGGTTCGGGTGCGGGGTTGGCCATGGTCGCCGTCACCGCGGGTGTGGCGAGGGAGCGCGGCCTGCGCGAACTCACCGGCCGCTCGATGCCCGCGCCCGCTGCGGCGGCGATCCGGGCTGGCGTCGCGGCGGCCGCGCTGATCGTCGCGGCCGGCGCCGTCCTGGTTTCCGTGGCACTGGCCCTGCACGCCCACCGTGCCACGGCGCTCGCCGACGGGTTCGCACCCGGCGTGCTGGGTGGTCCGCTGCTCGCCCTACTCGGGGTGGTCTACGTCCCGAACGCCGCCGTGTTCGGCGCGGCCTACGCCGTCGGGCCCGGCTTCTCCGTCGGGGCGGGTACCGGGGTGTCGGTGTTCGGCGTGCACCTCGGCGTGGTGCCGGCGTTCCCGCTGCTGGCCGCTCTGCCGTCGACCGAACACGCACCGGCGAGCACCTGGATCTTCCTGGCCGCTCCGGTGCTCGCCGGCCTGCTCGCCGCCGCGTCGGTACGACGTCGCTACGACGGCGGCCGCTGGCATAGCACCGCGGTGGCCGGCGCGGCCGGCGTGGTGGCCGGTGCATCGCTCGCCGCACTCGCAGCGCTGGCCGGCGGACCGGCCGGTCCCGGGCATCTCGCCACGATCGGCCCTTCCGCCTGGCAGGTCGGCGTGGACACCGCCGTCGAGGTCGGCCTGGTTGCGGCGGCGGGCGTGCTGCTCGCGTCCTGGCCGCGGGCCGTCGGCGTTGCGCGGGCGGCCCGGGCAGCCGCGGTGCGGTTGCTGCATCTGCCATCCCGCTAGCCGTCAACCTCCGACGTCTCTCGAACACCCTCCGGCCGCCGGCACTAAGGTTTCGCGGGTGAGCATCGACGGCGTCCCAGGGACGCCGGCCGCCCGGCTGGTCGTGCTCGCCTCCGGCACCGGAACCCTGCTGCAGGCCCTGCTCGACGCGTGCCAGCGCCCGGAGTACCCGGCTCGCGTCGTCGCCGTCGGATCTGACCGGGTCGACGCCGAGGCCCTAGTCCGGGCCCAGCACGCGGGCGTCGCGGCCTTCGCCCTGCCCGTCCGCGCCTACCCCAACCGCGACGAGTGGGACCGCGCGCTCGGCGAGGAGGTGGCAGGGCACCGGCCCGACGTCGTCGTCCTGGCGGGTTTTATGAAGCTGCTGAGCAGCGAGTTCCTCAACCGGTTCCCGTCCCGCGTGATCAACACGCACCCCGCGTTGCTGCCCGCATTCCCTGGCATGCATGGCGTTCGGGACGCGCTGGCCTACGGCGTCAAGGTCACCGGCTGCACGCTGTTCGTCGTCGACGACGGCGTCGACGGCGGCCCCGTTGTGGCGCAGGCCGCCGTGCCGGTCGCCGACATCGACGACGAGAGGTCGCTGCACGAACGCATCAAGGTGGCCGAACGCGCCATGCTGGTCGACACCCTGGACCGCATGTGCCGGCTCGGCTGGACCGTCACCGGCCGGAGGGTGAGCATCCCGTGACCGTTCCCGCGACCGGGCCCGCGGCCGATGCCCGCCAGCCGATCCGGCGGGCGCTGATCAGCGTCTATGACAAGGCCGGCCTCTCCGATCTCGCCCGCGGGCTGCACGCCGCCGGCGTGGTGATCATCTCCACCGGCTCGACGGCGCAGGCGATCGCGGCCGCCGGTGTACCGGTGACACCGGTCGAGGCGGTGACGCAGTCACCGGAGATGCTCGACGGCCGGGTGAAGACGCTGCATCCCAACATCCACGCCGGGCTGCTCGCCGACCTGCGCAAGGCCGAGCACCGCACGCAGCTCGCCGATCGTGGCATCGAACCGATCGGCCTGCTGGTGTCGAACCTCTACCCGTTCCGGGAAACGGCGGCCTCAGGCGTCGACGACGATGACGTCGTCGAGCAGATCGACATCGGCGGTCCGGCAATGGTGCGGGCAGCGGCGAAGAACCACCCGAGCGTCGCCGTCGTCGTCGATCCGGTCGGATACGACGACCTGCTCGCGGTCGTGCGTGCCGGCGGGTTCGACCTGGCGGCACGGCGGACGCTGGCCGCCCGCGCGTTTGCGTACACAGCCGCGTACGACGTAGCCGTTGCATCGTGGTTTGCCCAGCCCGACCACTTCCCGCCGTTCGTCGGCATCGCGGCCGAACGCGCGGAAACCCTTAGGTACGGCGAGAATCCCCACCAACAGGCGGCGCTGTACGTCGATCACGACGCGCCGCCCGGGCTGGCGCAGGCCGCGCAACTGCATGGCCGGGAGATGTCCTACAACAACTACGTCGACACGGATGCGGCCAGGCGCTCGGTGTTGGACTTCGCGCCGCCTTGCGTCGCGATCATCAAGCATGCGAACCCGTGCGGCATCGCGGTTGGCGCCGACATCGCCGAGGCGCATCGCAAGGCGCACGCGTGCGATCCGCAGTCGGCGTACGGCGGCGTGATCGCGACGAACCGCGCCGTCAGCCTCGAGATGGCCGAGCAGGTGTCCGGCATCCTGACCGATGTCATCATCGCGCCGTCCTACGACGACGGCGCGCTGGATGTGCTGCGGCGAAGGAAGAACATCCGCATCCTCCGTTGCGAGCCGCCGGCCGAGAGGTCACCGGTGGAGCTGCACCAGATCACCGGCGGCCTGCTGGTGCAAACCGTCGACCGGGTCGACGCTGCCGGCGACGAGCCGGCTGGATGGACGCTCGCCACCGGCGAGCCGGTCGGCAGTGAAACGCTGGCCGATCTCGCATTTGCCTGGCGCGCAGTGCGATCGGTGAAGTCCAACGCGATCGCGCTGGCGCATGACCGCGCGACCGTCGGCATCGGGATGGGGCAGGTGAGCCGGGTCGACGCCGCGCGGCTGGCCGTCGCCCGCGCGGGCGTCCGCACCGCCGGCAGCGTCGCCGCGAGCGATGCGTTCTTTCCGTTCCCCGACGGCCTGCAGGTGCTGATCGACGCGGGCGTCAGGATCGTCGTGCAGCCCGGCGGATCCATCCGCGACCGCGAGGTGATCGAGGCCGCGCAGGCCGCCCGCATCACGATGTACCTCACCGACGTCCGGCACTTCTATCACTGACCCATCCATGATCAAGCTGAGCCGGTCCTGGCGACGATTGCGAGCAAGTGCCAGCCGTTCCGTGTCAAGTTCCGATGGCTGGTCGTGACAGACGCCGTCGTGATGGCCGTAGGCACCCGCCAGCCGGACGGATCCGACCGGCGCGCGGTTATCGCAGGCCCGGGGCGGCGACCGGCAGGCCGGCTCGGCGAGCCGCGACGAGCAGGCGCTCGTCGTACGCAACGAACGCCTGCACGGCCTCGCCGGAGACGGACCCGACGTGCTCGGCGGTCGCCACGTGGATGGCGTCCAGCGACCGCAGGCGGGGGTCGGTGTAGGCGGCGGCCCGGGCGATCACCGCAGGCGACACGGTGACGACGCCGATGCCGCGAAGTACGTCGGCCGCCCGGGCGGCGCGCCGCGGAGCACTGCGCCGGGTGGCGCGCATGAGTTCCACCTCGATCAGCACCGACGAGAGCACCGGGATGCCCGGGCGTTCGCGAAACCACCGGGACAGGGCGGCACTGTGGGCTTCGGCCCGGACCAGCTTCATCGCGCCGGACGTGTCGAGGTAGATCACCCGTCACCAGCGGGTTCGCCGTACCGGTCCACCATGATCGCGTCCACGCCGGCCGAATCCGAGGTCGTCGCCGCGGACTCGGCGAACAGCGGCAGCGAGCCCCGGGCCGGGCGTAGTTCCCCGGATTCGACCAATCCGTCGAGCGGGTCGGGCTGGGCCGGCTCGATGATGGCCACCCGGCGGCCGTTTCGGGTGATCGCCACCCGCTCGCCCATCTCGACCCGGGCCAACACGTCGGCGGTGTGCTGGTTCAGCTCACGGATGGGGACCTGTCGCATGGCGGCTAGTGTACTACACCACCGTACTACGTTGGCTAACGATCGGTGCCGGCGTCGAGAACCGGCTTCACGTCCAGGATCGGCGTGCCGTCCAGCGCCTCCAGCCCGCGCACCAGCAACTTGTCGCCGTCGACGTCGAGGATCTGCACCCGGTGCAGGCCGATCGGATTCGGGCGGTCCGGCGACCGGGTGCTGAAGACGCCCCGTTCGGGCCGGCCCGGATCCGACCGCGGGTGCACGCGCTGCACACCACGGTCGGCGCGGTGCAGCCAGGTGAGCAGCAGCACGTCGTCGCCAACGGCCAGGTCACGCGCCGCCTCGCGGACGTCGGGTGCGAAGACCAGCCAGGCGTCCGGCGCGCCCTCGTCGCCCTGCCTCGGCGCGGCGCGGGCGTCGGCCAGCGGCGACTCGACCCGGCCGATCACGCGCACGTCGTACCGGGCCCCGTCACCGCGACCCAGCCGCGCCTCCGGGCGCGTGGGCTCGAACAGCTCGACCGGGTTGCCGGCCGGGTCCTCGATCAGCACCTGCCGGCCGCCGACTCCTTCGACGACGTCGTTGCGGAAGCTGACGCCGGCGGCTCGCAGCGCCGCCACCCTGTCGTCGAGGTCGGAAACCTCGACGGCGAACCGGTTCCAGCCGCCGGGTGCCGGGATCGTGCCATCGGGCATCGCCTGACCACCGCCGCCCTGCCCGCTGGGCGCGCTGAGAACCAGCCGGAGGTCGCCGCGGGAGAGCATCGCGAAGCTCGGCGCCGGGTGCATGTCCTCGCCGAAGCCCAGCTGCCCGCAGTAGAACTCGATGGCGGCGTCGACGTCGTCGACGATGTAGCGAACGGTCACGGTCGGCATGGCGTCTCCCTCTGGCCGCACGTTACCCCGACCGCCAGGTGCCGGGTCGGACCGCTCGGCGCGCCGGCGTCCGGCATGATCGAAACGTGACCGAGCCGGCGGACGCCGACGTCGACGGCGACTATGCGCGAGTCGACTGGGAGTACGAGGAGTTCGACGGCAGGAGTTTCGTCCGCTGCCGCTTCGACGATGCGCGGCTTTCGGAGATCACCACGCGCCAGTGCGTGTTCGAGGAATGCGACTTCTCCGGCACCCGGCTCGCATCGTCGGTGCACGAGGGATCGGCGTTCCTGCGGTGCAGGTTCCGCCGCAGCAACCTCTTCGACGCGACGTTCCACGACTGCAAGATGACCGGCTCGCAGTTCGGGGCGGCGGTGGTCAGACCGATTCGGATCGAGGGCGGCGACTGGTCCTACGTCGCGCTGCGCGGCGCGGAACTCGCGGGTATCGACCTCTCCGGCGTCCGCCTCGCCGAAGCCGACCTGACCGACGCGGACCTCTCGGGGGTTCAGTTCGCCGGCGCCGATCTCTCCCACACCCGGCTGCGGAGCGCGAAGCTCAAGGGCGCCGACCTGCGCGGTGCGCGGACCGAGGCTCTGGACTGGCTCTCGATCGACATCGCCGGCGCATACCTGGACATAGGTCAGGCGATGCAGTTCGCCGCGGCGCACGGCGCCGCCTTCGACTGAAGCCGGGTGAGCAGCGGTGGCCGTATCGGGCAGACTGTCGGGCGTGACGGCCATGGTGCTCGACGGGAGGGCCACCCTCGCCGCGGTCCTCGCCGACCTCCGCGGACGCGTCGACAGGCTCGCTGCGCACGGTCGTCGACCCGGCCTCGGAACGGTCATCGTCGGCGACGATCCGGGGTCGCACTCCTACGTCGCCGGCAAGCACCGCGATTGCGCGAAGGTCGGCATCACCAGCATGGCGCGCGAGCTCCCGGCGGAGTCGAGCCAGCACGACGTGATCGCCGTCGTCGACGAGCTGAACGCCGATCCCGCGTGTACCGGCTACATCGTGCAGCTGCCGCTGCCGGCCGGGTTGGACGCCAACGCGGCACTGGAGCGCCTCGACCCCGCGAAGGACGCCGACGGCCTGCATCCCACGAACCTCGGCTGGCTGGTGCTCGGCCGGCCGGCACCGCTGCCCTGCACACCGCGGGGCATCGTCGAGCTGCTGCGCCGGTTCGACGTCCCGATCGACGGCGCGGACGTGGTGGTGATCGGACGCGGACTCACCGTCGGCCGCCCACTCGGGCTGTTGTTCACGCGCAAGAGCGAGAATGCGACCGTGACCTTGTGCCACACCGGGACCCGCGATCTCGCGGCACACCTGCGCCGCGCCGACATCGTCGTTGCCGCGGCGGGCTCGCCCGGGCTGGTCACCGCGGCCGACATCAAGGACGGCGCGGCGGTGCTGGACGTCGGTACCACGCGCTCGGACGCCGGCCTGATCGGTGACGTCGACCCGTCCGTCGCGGACGTCGCCGGATACCTCGCGCCGATGCCCGGCGGTGTCGGGCCGATGACCCGGGCGATGCTGCTCACGAACGTCGTCGAGGCGGCCGAGCGATCGCTGGAGCACGCCGATGGCTGATCCCACCGACCTGCAGCCCCGACTCGATGAGACGCCGCTGGCCGTCGCGAGGTACCCGGCCGGCTGGTGGCCGCCCGCGACCGTCACCGACTTCGCGGCGCTGGTCGTCGCCGACGACGAGACGACGGTCATCCTGGCCGAGGAGCGGCTCGACGAGCTGCCCACTCCCGCAGCAGCCGAACGCGGCTGGCGCCGGATAACGTTTCCCGGGCCGCTGCCGTGGGAGGTGGTGGGCTTCCTGGCCGACGTCGCAGGGCGGCTCGCGGCGGCTCGCGTCCCGTTCACCTCGATGTCCGGCTTCACCACCGACCACGTCCTGGTGCGGGCAGCACAGAGCGAGACGGCGCTCGCGGTCCTGCGCGGCGAGCCGGCGCCGGCCATGCGGCCCGACGTCACCAACCCGTGAGAGCCGACGGCCGGCTCCGCGGGCACAACCTGCGCGACCTGCCCTGGATCCTGGTGCTCCTCGCCGCCGGGGCCGGCCCGTTCTACATCGCCGTAGCGCCGAAGCACTGGCTGCGCGGCGTGCTGATCCTGGCCGGTGCGATGCTGCTCGGCGCGGTGCTTCGGCTGGTGCTTCCGGCCCGCAGGGCCGGACCACTGGCCGTGCGCAGCCGCGCGTTCGACGTCGTCTGTTATCTCGGGTCGGCCGTGATGATCGTCACTCTCGGCCTCTGGCTGCGTCACTCGGGCCAGACCTGAGCGGCCCTCGGCTAGCCTGCGGGCAGTCCCCGCGGCGACGCGCCCGCGATCGGTTGGAGTGAGGATCGATGAGCGAGAACCACGGCAAGGTGACCGTCGTCGGCGCGGGCTTCTACGGCTCCACGACGGCGATGCGTCTCGCGGAGTACGACGTGTTCGAGACCGTAGTGCTCACCGACATCGTCGACGGCAAGCCCGAGGGAATCGCGCTGGACATGAACCAGTCCGCGCCGGTCGAGGGCTTCACGACGAAGGTCATCGGTCAGACCACGGGGCCGGACGGCTCCGGCTATGAGGCGATCGCCGGGTCCGAGGTCGTCGTCGTCACCGCAGGTCTGCCGCGCAAGCCGGGCATGAGCCGGATGGACCTGCTCGAGACGAACGCGAAGATCGTGCGCGGTGTCGCGGGGGAGGTCGCGCGGCATGCGCCCGACGCCGTCGTCATCGTCGTTTCGAACCCGCTGGATGAGATGACGGCGCTGGCACAGCTCGCCACCGGGTTCCCGAAGTCCCGTGTGCTCGGCCAGGCCGGGATGCTCGACACCGCGCGATTCACGTACTTCGTCGCCGAGGAGCTGGGCGTCCCGCACACCTCGGTGTCGTGCCTGACGCTCGGCTCGCACGGCGACACGATGGTGCCGGTGCCCTCGCGCTGCGAGGTCGACGGCAAGCCGCTGACCGAGCTGCTGTCCGCGGCGAAGATCGAGGAGCTGGTCGCGCGGACCCGCGGCGGCGGCGCCGAGGTGGTCGCCCTGCTGAAGACCGGGTCGGCCTACTACGCGCCGAGTGCGGCCGCCGCGCGGATGGCGCGCGCCGTGATCGAGGACGCCGGCATCCCGCTGCCGGTCTGCGCCTGGGTCGACGGCGAGTACGGCATCGACGGCGTCTACCTCGGTGTCGTCGCGGAGATCGGCGCGGGCGGCGTGCGCGCCGTCACCGAGGTTCCGCTGACCGACGGCGAATTGGCCGCGCTGCGTGCGGCCGCGGAGACCGTTCGGGCCAAGCAGGCCGACATCGCCAGCCTCTGACGGTCGGACGCCGGATCTGGCGGACGGTATTGGCGGGATGCGGTTAACGCGGCGTTGCCCGCGGCATGCATCCACGTGCGCTCTGGACCGGTCCGATCGCTCGGGCGAACGGCGGCGTCCGGCGGTTCGGTGTCGAGCCGTGTCAGTGCGCCGCGGCGACGAATTCGGCCGCGAGGAAACGGTTGTTGCCGTCGACGTAGAACACGGCGCCGTCGTGGGCATAGAGCACGAGCGCCGATCCCGACTTGGGATCGGATTCGACGGTTACCGGCTTGCCGGCGACGTTCGCGGGCTTCGCGGTGAGGCCGGGGCTGTCGGGCTTCGAGCTGTCGACGATTGCCGCGGCCAGGGCAGCGGCGGGGATGCCCGCGACGTCGAACGCACCCGCATCCAGCGACAGCTTCTTGGCCGGATCGAAGACCTGTGCGTACTGCAGGTCGGCTGGCGACTTGCCGTGTCGGTGCAGGAACGCCGTCATCCGCTGGCTCCACGCCGTCCCGCCGAACTGGCCGAAGATGGCCGACCCGTGGGTGCTGATCCGGGTCAGCGCCGTTCCGTTCAGACTCGCCGGCAGCCGCGCTTCCAGCCGCGGGGCGAGGTGATCCGCCGGGGCGGATGAGGCCGACGACGTCGGCGCCGCGGATGAGGTGGGCGCCGTCGTCGGTGCGGTGGCCGGGCCCGCGCGGTGACTGCAGCCGGCCAGCAGGGCCGTGGTGATCACGGCCCCGCCGGCCAGCAGTGCGGACGGGCGGGTCAGAACTCGAAGCACTGGCCGGACTCTGGCCCCTGAACGGTGTCGCTGCGATCGGCGTTGGTCGGCGCGGGCAGGTTGGCCGAGCAGCCGAGCGAGCCGGCTATCCGGTTCTCCGCGACGACGCTGGGTGCGTCGCCGGTGTTGCTGTTGCGCACGCTGACCGATCCGTTGACCTGCGCGCCGTCGAGCGAGACGTGCCCGACGACGCCGTCGAGCACGACCGACGACCCGATTGTCGTCCCGGCGACGACGACGTCGCCGCTGCCGCTACCCGCGAGACCGCGGGTGATCGTCCCGCCGGTGGCGACGAACGAGCCGTTCTCCGCCACCGTGACGCGACCGTTGATCGTCCCCCCGGTGAGGCAGGTCGTGCCGGAGGAGATCCGCAGGTCACCGGCGCGCGTCCCGCCGATCACCGAGCCGCAGGTGAGCGGCAGCGCCAGCGCTTCCGCCCGCCGCTGCTTCTGACCCGAGCCCAGGCTGACCGGCGGCGTCTCGAACGAGACCAGCGCCTGACCGCCGTCGCGCAGCTTGGCCACCTGGGTGGCGGTCAGCGCGATCGTGACCGTGCGAGTGCCCGCGCCGAGGTAGACGACCCTGTCCGCGACCAGCCGGCCGCTCATATCGGTACCCCACGGCGGCGAGGTGCCGTCGCTTGCCGAACACGGCGTGAACCCCTGCTCGTAGGGATCCGACGCGCAGCTGGAGGTGAACACCGGGATGTACGCGTGATCGCCGTTCCAGAGGAACACGTGCATCCGGCCCGATCCGGTGGCGTGCACCGTCAGTGTCGCGGCGGTGCCCGACAGGCTGGTCTTCGTCACGGCCACCCGGTCGTTCGCCGGAGCCGGATTCTCGCCCGCGAACGGCACCCCGTTCGTCGCCGACTGCCAGATGGTCTGCGGCGAATCGGCGCCCCGCAGTGCGGTCATCGGGACGATCGGCGTCGTCGGGGTCGTCGACCGACCTGGCGGCGGCTGGTAACCGGCCAGGTAGGCGTGCCCCCAGTTGTAGGGATCGGACTGCACGCTGCCCCACGCCGACCAGCCGAGACGGGTGCTCTGGTCGATGTGCAGTTGGTTGTCCTCGTCGTACGGCGTGATGTTGAAGCCCATGTGCTCGGGGTTGACGACGTTGGTGCTGGCGTCGCCCGTGGGCGCCTTGTCGGTCGGGCCGACCGCGGCCGGAAGGTCGGCCATCGGGATCTTGACCTCGAGGTTGTAGTAGCCGTCGACGTAGGCGTGCGGCTGGCTCGGGTCGTTGTTGCCGACCCAGGTCGCACTCGAGACGACCTGCATGCCGGGAGCGTTGGGTGCATCCGGCACGGTCGAGGCGAGCGGGCCGTTGGAGAAGCCCTGGTGGTTGTCGGCGTCGCGCTCCCAGCATGGCTGGTTCGGGCCGGCATTGCCGAGGGTGTTCGTCGGATCGTTCGTGAACGGGAAGATGCCGGTCTTGAACGTCGTCGACGTGTCGGCGTTGGTCTGCGAGGAGTTGCCCCGCGGGTCGATCTGGATCTCCACCGAGTCGGTCAACCAGTGCGCGAAGCACTGCTGTGGCGATGCCGCGTAACTCTGCGTGTCGTCGCGGACGTGGACGAAGAAATAGAGATTGTCGTTGTTCCACGTGACCTTGGCGTAGGTGCTGTTCGCGTCACCGGGCTGCGCGCCGGCCGCCGTACCGCAGTCGACCCCGGCCGGGGCACACGCCGTGCCCTGCCAGATCTTCGACAGGTCCAGCGCCGGACCGGAGTACTCGCCGGGACTCTCCGTGGCATCCAGCGTCGGCGCCGTAGTCGCCTGTGGGATAGTGGTTTGCGGCACCAGGTCGAGCGACAGCGTCTCGCTCGACGAGCCTGCCGGTGCGCTGTACGACGTCGAGATCCCGACCGGATAGCTGACGCTGCTCGCGATGCCCGGGTCGGTGTTGGTGACGGTGAACTGCACCGTCTTCGTCGCGTTCGGAGCCAGCGAGGAGTAGGGCTTCGACGTCGCATCGGCGGTGAAGCCGCTCGGCAGCGTGAGTGCCACCGCGCCGCTCTGTGCCGCCGTCGACCAGTTGTGCACGTCGACGGGAACGGTGATCGACTCGCCAGCGCCGATCGACTGCACCGCCGGGGAACGGCCCAGGCGCAGCGCCGACGGCGTGGTCTTGGTGACCCAGTTGTCGTACTCGGCGAACTTGCCCCAGCGCTGGAAGCGGCCCTCGGCAGGCGGCACGATCTGCAGCACGTTGTCGGTGTAGCCGGACTTCGCGCCGGCCGTGAGGTTCGCCGCGATCCTGAATTCGCCGGCGGCCGCCGACGTTGCGGGGGTGACGGTGAAGGTCGCCGTCGTCTCGCTGTTCGGGTTGATCGGACCGATCCTGGTCGAGCCCGACAGCGCCCAGCCGCTCGGCACCGTCAGGTGTACCGATCCGGCCGGCAGCGTGCCCTTGCCCGAGCGTGCGTGCACGGTCACCGTCACCGGCTCGCCCGCCACGTTGAAGTAGCGCGAGAACGTCAGGTACAGCAGCGATCCGAGCGGGAGGCCGCCGGGATCGGGAACCGCGGCGCCGAAGAGCAGCGCGTTGTCGAGACCGGCGCTCGGGTTCGGCGAGCCGTCGCCGTCGAGGTTTGGCTGGAACGGCACGAACGACTCCGTGACGCCGAAGCGCGAGCAGCTCGGTGCGGCCACCTGCTGGTACATCGTGCGGCTCTGCGTCGGATACGCGGATCGGCCCTCGGTGGCGACCTGGGCCCAGGACTTGTGGGTGCCGGCGGCGATGCCCTGAATGTTGCCCGCCGGCCAGGTGTACGGCGAGTCGTAGCCGTTCCACACACCAGCGACCGTGTCGAGGTTGGTGGGATCGGGAACGAACCCGGTGGTGCAGTTCGGGGCGCTGTTCGTGCCGCCTGTCCCTGCCGTGCTCCCGCCGGAGACGACCTTCTTCACCTGCCAGGTCGACAACTTGTCCGGCCCGGTCAGCTGGTCGGGGAACATCGTCGGGTCGGCCGCCGCCTGCACGCCTTCCCAGATGAACCGGCCGGCCTCTTGATGGTTGCCGTGACCGGCAGCGAGCGTCGGGGTGAAGCCGACGTAGATGTCTGGCTGGGTCTGGCGGATGATGCGGGTCACCCGGCGCAGCGTGTCGTCATGCCCCCAGAAGAACTGGGTCAGCGGTGCGCTCTGGTTGTAGAAGAAGTCGATCTTGTCGAGGTAGAACAGCTCGGTCGTGCCGGACCGGTAGTGCGCCGCGCGGTCCTCGTTCTCCCGGCGCAGGCCGAGCGCGGGGCCCGTCTCGGTGCCGACCGCGTTGCCGCCGCCCTCACCGCGAGTTGCCTGGATGATGCCGCAGCGCACGCCGTACTTCTGGTGCCACACGGCGCACGGGCCGATGATGCTCGTGTCGTCGTCGGGGTGCGCCCACTCACCGAGCACGTTGATCTTGTGCGGGTTGCTCGACTGCGGCACGGTCAACGTCGCGCCGGCGGCTGGTCTGGCCGCGGGCGCCGCCCGCGCGGGCAGGACGGTCGCGGCGAGAAAGCCCGCCACCACGGCCGTTGCGGTTACGGCCGCCCCCACGGCCTTTCTCCGACTGTGCGGAGTGGGAAGCGCAGACATGATCGACATCACCTCGAAGAGAGTCGGACCGATGCACGGACTGAACGGCTATTCCTTGACGCCCCCCGCGAGCATTCCCCGGATGAAACTGCGCTGCAGCAGCAGGTAGAGGACCACGACGGGCAGCGCCACCAGCGCGGCTGCGGCCGCGAGCAGGGACAGGTCGGAGGTGTGCTGACCCTGGAAGAACGCGAGTCCGAGCGGCACCGTGCGCAGGCTGTCGGAGGTGATCATCACCAGCGGGAGCAAGAACTCGTTCCAGGTCCACATCCAGGTGATCACCAGCATCGTCGTGATCGCCGGCCGCCCGATCGGCACGAGCACCCGCCAGAGCACGGTCCAGCTAGTCGCGCCGTCGACCCGCGCGGCCTCCGTGATGCTGCGCGGCGATGATCGGAAGTACGCGCGCATCCAGAAGGTGCCAAAGGAGATCGACTGCGCGGTCTGCGGCAGGATGAGAGCCCAGTAGGTGTCGGTGACCCCGAGCCCTCGCAGGTCGAAGTACAGCGGGACGACGAGCGCCTCTTCGGGCACCATGAGGCCGAGCAGGACGAGGTAGAACAGCGCACCGGAGCCCGCAAAGTCCATGGTGCCGAAGGCGAATCCGGCCATCGTCGAGAGCACCGCGGATGCCACCACGACGCTGATGGTCACGATCAGCGACGACTTCATGTAGGTGCCGAAATGCCCGCGCTGCCAGGCCGTGACGAAGTTGTGCCAGTCCAGGCTGTGCGGGAGCGCGAAACCGGTGGCCGTGCTGCCCTCGGGAGTGAACGCGGTCAGCAGGATGCCGACGATCGGCACCAGGGCGATCACGGTGAAGACCGCGAGCACGGCGTAGTTCGCGGTCTGCTCCGAGCGCGATCCACGCGCCGCCGACGTCGTCACTCTGCCGCCTCAGCGGTACAGAGCGCCTCGGCGGTACAGCGTGCCTCGGCGGTCACGACCGGGGCCCTTCGACGGCGCGGGACACCACGAAGGTGACCACGAAGATCAGCGCCGTCAGCGCGATACCGATCGCCGCGGCCGAGCCGACCTCGTTCGTGTCGAAGGCGCGGTGGTAGACCTCATAGGACGGGACGGACGTCGCGTTGCCCGGGCCGCCACCGGTCGTGAGATAGACCAGGTCGAAGTTGCGCAGGCCCGCGACGATCGTCAGCGTCAGCGCGACCGACGCCTCGCCGCGCAGGCCCGGCAGCGTGACGACGAGGAACTCCCGGATCGCCCCGGCGCCGTCCATCCGAGCCGCCTCGTAGAGTTCGCGCGGGATCCGCTGCGCACCAGCCAGGAAGAGCACCAGGCACAGGCCGACCTCCACCCACGTGCCGATCAGGCCTACCGCGGGCAGCGCGAGGTTGAAGTCACCGAGCCACGCGCGGGTGAGGCTGCCCAGGCCGATCCGGTGCAGGACGCCGTTGAGCAGGCCGTCGGGGGAGTAGATCGAGCGCCACGCGACCGCGACGACGACCATCGCGATCACCTGTGGCAGGAACAGCACGGTGCGAAAGAACGTCATGCCGCGAAGCTGGTGCCGGGAGAGCACGGCGGCCAGCAAGAAGGCGATGGCCACCGGCAAGACGGCGTAGAAGATCAGCAGCACAAGGGAGTGCACGAACGGACCGCGAAGGGATGAATCGGTGACGAGCGCTGTGTAGTTGCTGATCCCGGCCCAGCTGCTCGGGCCGAGACCGTCCCAGTTGAACAGCGAGATCCAGGCCGCGTGCACCAGCGGGAACAGCACGAAGCAGCCGTAGACGACGAGCGCCGGCGCGATGTAGAGGTAGCCGACACGTCGCGGCTCGCCCGGCGCCCGACGGCTCCGGCGCCCGCTCCGGCGGGTCGGCAGCGCCGGTGACGCCGCCGCCGCCACGTCCGGTCGTCGCGCGACGGTGTGGGTCACGGCTTGCTGGCGGTCACGGCTCGGTCATCGCGGTCAGTGGAACTTGCCGTAGTCGCTCTGCAGTGTCTTGCCGAACGACGACGGCGTCGTCCTGCCGCCGATCAGGTTCTGCAGTGCCGCGGTGATCGTGTCGTAGAACGTCGGCGTCGAGTAGTCGAGGTACGGCACCAGCCCGTCGTCGGTGGACAGCTGCTTCCAGGCCGCGAACACCTGCGCCTCGGCGCTGCCGGCGGGCAGGCTCGCCGCTGCGGTCGAGGCCATGGCGGGCAGGTTGCCGGTCCTGGTCATCACGTTTGCCGCGTTCGGGTTGGTAATGAAGTCCAGGTAGGCGGCTGCGACGTCGGTGTGCTTGGACTTCGCGGTGATCGACCATGCCAGGCCCTCGCCGCCGGTGGTGACGGCCTTGCCGCCGGCCCGCTCCGGTGGCGGGAGCATCACGCCGAGGTCCTTGCCGAGTTTGGCGAGGTCGGCGAGTTCCCAGGTGCCCGTCATCAGGAAGACACCGGTGCCGGATGCGAACTTCTTCGCGGCGTCGTCGTAGGCGAGACCGTTCGCGCCGGGGGTGAGGTAGCCCTTCTTGGCCCACTCCTGCAGCGTCGTGGCTGCCTGCACGGTCTGGGGATCGTCGTAGGACTGCGATCCGGTCCCGAACACCAGGTCACGAACGGTGGTTGGCCCGGCGGTGCGGGACTGGATGACGCCGAAGGTGTGGATCGCGGGGTACTTGTCCTGGTTGCCGAACTCGATCGGGGTCTGGCCCTTGGCCTTGATCGTTGCGAGCTCGGAGGTGAACTGCGCCCAGGACGTCGGCTGCTTCAGTCCGAGCGAGCTGAGCTTGGCCTTGTTGTAGTACAGCGCGATGAACTCGCCGGTCTGCGAGATGCCGTAGAGGTTGCCCGAGCCGAACGACGACGCGCCGGGCGATACCCGGTTCAAGTTGAGCAGCGTCGCGGGATATCGGTCTGCCCACTTGTAGACCTTGGAGTAGCTGTCCAGCGGCTGCAGGAGTCCGGCCTTGACGAACGCGACCATGTCCGGGTAGCCCTGATTGGCCTCGACGACGTCGGGCGGGTTGCCGCTGGAGATGGCGAGTTTCAGCGTGGTCTTCAGGTCGGAGAAGCTGCGCGGCGTCCGTTTGATGGTGACGTTCGGATTCTTCGCCATGAACTGCTTGTTCAGCGCGGTGATCTCGGCGTTCTGCCCGCCGCGGACCTCCTGGTCCCAGACGGTGAGGGTCACCTTGCCCGCGGTCTGCGCGTTCGTGGTGATCTGGGCGGGCGGCTTGGTGGCGACCTTCTTCGGCTTCGTCGTCCCGCCGGGCGCGCAGGCGCCGACCGTGGCGACGACGATCGCCAGGACGGCTGCCGCGCTGATCTTTCTCGAGCTCCGCATCAGGTCTCTCCATGCCGGGTCGGCCAGTCGTGGTGGCGCTTACTCGCTTCCGCGCAGTCTGGCCCGGCTGATCAAGTCTGGCAAGAGTCGCGCGGCAACCGCATGAACCGTGCGCGAGTGTGATCGGCTCTGGTGTCAGGTTGATCGGTGCGGGATAGTCTCTGCCCATGCTCCGACAGCAACGCGACCTGCGGATCGTGCAGCAGCTGCGCGCCCGGGGGCCGGCGTCGGTGCACGATCTGGCCCGCGAGCTCGGCGTCAGCGCCTCGACGGTCCGCCGCGACCTGGGCCGGCTCGACCGGGACGGCGAGCTGCGCCGCGTGTACGGCGGCGCATCTCCCCGCGCCGTGCCAGCGGAGAAGCCGTTCCCGGAGTCGCTGGACACCCAGCGCGAGGTGAAGGAGGCCGTCGCCGCCAGGGCCGTCGAGCTGATCCGCGACGACGACGTCGTGCTGCTGGACATCGGCACGACGACCCTGTTCATGGCCCGGCGGCTGCACGGCCGCCCGCTCACGATCATCACCAGCAGCCTGGCCGTGCTCGACGAGCTCCGCGACGACCACGCGATCCAGCTGGTGGTGCTCGGCGGCGTGGTGCGGCGCAACTACCGATCCCTGGTCGGAGCGCTCACCGAGGCCGCGCTGCGCGTGGTGTGCGCCGACCGGCTGTTCTTAAGCTGCACCGGCATCCGCCGCAACGGCGACGTCATCGACGACACCAGTATCGAGACCCCGCTGAAGCAGGCGATGCTGCGGGCGTCGCAATCGACCGTGCTGCTGTCTCGCAGCGGAAAGTTCCCCGGGACCGGGGCGGTGCGGGTGTGCTCGGTGGCCGACGTCGACACGGTGGTGACCGACGCGGGCTCCGACGAGGCGACGCTCGAACGGGTTCGCGAGTCCGGTGGCACCGTGGTGTTCGCGTGAGGCTCTCGATCCTGGGCGGCGGTGGCTTCCGGATCCCGCTGATCTACCGTGCACTCCTCGACGACCCGGATCGCCACCGCATCGACGAGATCGTGCTCTACGACGTCGCCGCCGATCGGCTCGACGTAATCGAGAGCGTGCTGGCGGCTATGGCCGAATCGGCTGGGCCGGCCCCCAGCGTGCCGTCGCTTGTTCGCGCGCGCGCGCTCGAGGAGGCCGTCACCGGTGCCGACTTCGTGTTCTCGGCCGTCCGGGTCGGCGGGCTGGCCGGCCGGATCCACGACGAGCGCGTGGCGCTCGAGCTCGGCGTGCTCGGACAGGAGACCACCGGGCCCGGCGGGCTCGCCTACGGCTTGCGCACCATCCCCGTTGCGATGCGAATCGCCCACGCCGTAAGGACTTTCGCGCCGCATGCGTGGGTGCTGAACTTCACCAACCCCGCGGGCATGATCACGCAGGCGATGCAGCGCGTGCTCGGCGACCGCGTGATCGGCATCTGCGACGCACCGGAGAGCATGGTTCTGCGGATCGCCGCCGCGACCGGGCACCGCGGTCGCCTCGATGCC
This sequence comes from Pseudonocardiales bacterium, assembly GCA_003244255.1. Classification (GTDB taxonomy): domain Bacteria; phylum Actinomycetota; class Actinomycetes; order Mycobacteriales; family QHCD01; genus QHCD01. The sequence continues at coordinate 88,631 of QHCD01000073.1, forward strand.
GACTATGTCGGCCTGAACCACCTCGGCTGGCTGCGCGGGCTGCGCGTCGACGGCACCGACGTCCTGCCGGCCGTGCTCGGCGACGACCGGGTGCTCGGGGAACTCGAGGAGGGCCAGATCTTCGGCCCGGACTGGCTGCGGGCGCTCGGCTGCATCCCGAACGAGTACCTGTACTACTACGACTTCACCCGCGAGGCGATTGCCGCCATCCTCGCGGCCGGCATGACCCGTGGCGAGTACCTGCTGCGGCAGCAGGGCGACTTCTACGCCGCGGCGCAGGCGGCCCCGGGCGAGGCGCTGTCGCTCTGGCAGCACGCCGTCGACGCCCGGCAGTCCACCTACATGGCCGAGGCGAGGGCGGCCGCCAAGCCGCGACCGGAGCTGCCCGACGTCGGCGGCTACGAGCGGGTGGCGCTCGGCGTGATGTCGGCTATCTCGTCCGACGCCGGCGCCACGATGATCCTCAACGTGCGCAACGACGCCGCCGTCGACGGCCTGCCGGCAGACGCCGTCGTCGAGGTGGCGAGCACGGTCGACGCGAAGGGCGCGCACCCGCAGGACGTCGGCGCACCGGCCGGCTACCAGCTCGGCCTGATGCAGCAGGTCAAGGCGGTCGAGGGGATGACGATCGAAGCGGCCGATTCCGGGTCCCGCGACGACGCGTGGCGGGCGTTCGCCGCCCACCCGCTGGTCGACTCCGTCGCGATTGCTCGCCGGCTGGTGGTGGGCTACCTCGGCTGAGCCGCTGCCGCGGACCCGGGCCGGGTCCCGCCGCCCGGCGCCCCTGCGCCGCCGAGATCGCAGTTCACCACGTCCCCGCCGGCGTGTCGCGGTGGTGAACCGCGATCTCGGCGATGGGGGGCGACGCAGGCGTAGCCCCGCCGATGAGATATCTTGACGTCAAGCAATCTCGCTCATCGGTGGGAGCTTTCGTTCGTGGCCAGGATCAAGGTGAGTAAGCCCGTCGTCGAGCTCGACGGCGATGAGATGACCCGGATCATCTGGGCCGTCATCAGGGACCGGCTGATCCTGCCGTACCTCGACGTCGAGCTCGACTATTACGACCTCGGCATCGCGCACCGCGACGCCACAGACGACCAGGTGACGGTCGACGCCGCGAACGCGATCAAGAAGCACGGCGTCGGCGTCAAGTGCGCCACCATCACCCCCGACGAGGCGCGGGTGTCGGAGTTCGGCCTGAAGAAGATGTGGCGTTCGCCCAACGGCACCATCCGCAACATCCTCGGCGGCGTCATCTTCCGCGAGCCGATCGTGATGTCGAACATCCCGCGGCTGGTCCCGAGCTGGACCAAGCCGATCATCATCGGCCGCCACGCCTTCGGTGACCAGTACCGCGCCACCGACACGAGCATCCCCGGCCCGGGATCGCTGACCCTGACCTTCACGCCGAAGGACGGCGGTGAGCCGATGGAACTCGACGTCTACGACTTTGAGGACTCCGGCGTCGCGCTTGCGATGTACAACCTCGACGGGTCCATCCGCGACTTCGCGCGCGCATCGATGCGGTACGCGCTCGCCCGCCACTACCCGCTGTACCTCTCGACGAAGAACACGATCCTCAAGGCCTACGACGGCCGGTTCAAGGACATCTTCGCCGAGGTCTTCCAGACCGAGTTTGAGGCCGATTTCACCGCCGCCGGCCTCACCTACGAGCACCGGCTGATCGACGACATGGTCGCCGCCGCGCTGAAGTGGGAGGGCGGCTATGTCTGGGCCTGCAAGAACTACGACGGCGACGTGCAGTCCGACACCGTGGCGCAGGGCTTCGGCTCGCTCGGACTGATGACGTCGGTGCTCATGACGCCCGACGGCGAAACGGTGGAGGCCGAGGCCGCGCACGGGACGGTGACGCGGCACTACCGGCAGCACCAGCAGGGAAAGCCGACGTCGACCAACCCGATCGCCTCGATCTTCGCCTGGACCCGCGGGCTCTCCCACCGCGGTGCGATGGACTCAACGCCCGACGTCGTTCGCTTCTCCGAGACCCTGGAGCGGGTCTGCGTCGAGACGGTCGAGAGCGGGTCGATGACCAAGGACTTGGCGCTGCTGGTCGGCGCCGGCACGCCGTTCCTGTCGACCGAGCAGTTCCTCGCCGCGATCGAGGAGAACCTTGGCGACGCGCTCGCCGGTTGACGCTCAGCGAGCCGGCTCCGGGACGCCACCCTCGGGGTCGGCGACGGCGAGTCGCTTCCCGTAACGCCTGGCCTGCCGCCCTTCCACAACCCGGCCGAGCTTGGCGAGGCTCGCGTTCACCGCGACGAAGAGCGCCATCACGATCAGGTAGCTCTGCACCAGCGGCTGGTTCACGCCGGTCGTGAGGTCGCTGAAGTTGCCGAGCACGTTCGCCTGGTAGAGCAGCTCGGAGTAGGACACGACGTAGCCGAGGGTCGTGCCCGTCAGCAGGTAGATGCCCTGGCTGATCAGCGCCGGGGCGAGTCGGCGCAGCGCCTGCGGGACGATCACCAGCCGCATCGCCTGCCAGTGGGTGAGCCCGATGGCGAATGCGGCCTCGGACTGGCCGCGCTCCATCGAGAGGATCCCGGACCGGAAGATCTCGGCCAGCGCGGCGCCGTTGGAGAGCGCGAGGGCGAGCACCACGTCCCAGTACGGGCCGACGTTGACGCCGTAGTGCGGGAGCAGCAGCAGGAAGATGTAGAGCAGCAGGAGCAGCGGGATCGCCCGCAACAGCTCGACGTAACCGCCGGCGACGATACGGCTGGCCCGGCTGCGTGAGAGCCGGCCGAACGCCGCGGCCAGCGCGATCGGTACGGCGATCAGTGCGGCCATCAGCGCGGCCCGCAGGGTGTCCCAGACCCCGCGCCCGAGGAACCGCCAGGTGCCGCTGTCGTTGAATACCCGCCACTTCGAGGGTCCGAACTGGCCGTGCCGCTCGAACTGCCACACCGCGAGCCCGATCAGCACGGCGAGCACGACGACGGCCACGGTCGATGCGGTGCGCACCCGGCGCTGCGTGCGCGGGCCGCCGCTTAGGTGGCGCCGGCCGCCTCGGTGCGCGCGGCGTCGACGTCGGTGGCGGCGAGCAGCACGAATCCGGCGACGAAGAGCACGATCAGCGACAGGATCGCCTGGCGGAACGAACCGGTGGCGTTCACCACCAGCGTGAACAGCAGCGGCGCGATCCAGGATGTGCCGCGGTCGCAGATCTCATACATCCCGAAGTACGCCGCCTCGTGCCCGCGCGGCACCATCTGCGAGAACAGCGATCGCGCCAGCGCCTGTGACCCACCGAGCACCACAGCAAGCACGACGCCCATCGCGACGGCCTCCGATTTCGTGTGCAGGGCGGAGTAGGCGTAGATCACGACGAAGCACCAGATGACCAGCGAGATGAGCACGGCGCGTTTCGTGCCGACCCAGCCGGCGATCCGGGCGAAGAGCAGCGAGCCGCCGATCGCGATGAACTGGATCAGCAGGATCAGCGCGAACAGGAACGGCGAGGCCCTGGTCGCGTCGTCGTCGTAGAGCTCGTGGGTGACGTAGGTCGATGCCAGGCCGATGACCGAGGAGATGGCATCGGAGAACAGCAGGTAGGAGATCAGGTAGCGGCGCGTCTGCGGCATGCGGGCGAGCTGGCGCAGGGTGCTGCGCAGGTCGCCGAAGCCCCGGCCGCCGGTAGCGCGGCGCACCGCCGGGCGTTCCCGCAGGCCGGCGATGGCGTAGAGGCCGAAGCCCGCCCACCACAGGCCAGCCGAGGTGAAGCAGATCCGCACCGCCGTCGACTCCGAGATTCCGATCGCGTGCCGCAGTTGCAGGATGGCTAGGTCGACGGCGATCAGCAGGCCGGAGCCGAGGTACCCGACGGCGAAACCCCTGCTGGATACCGCGTTCCGGCGGTTGCGCGGCACAAGGTGCGGCAGGTAGGCGTTGTAGACGACGTCGTTGGCACCGAAGAGCAGGCTGCCGATGATGAACAACGCCCCGGCGAGGAGCCACGCGCCACCAGCCGTCGTGGCGAGCAGTGCAGCCACCGCCGACCCGGCAGCGCAGGTGATCATCAGGATGCGACGCTTCGCCGCGAGCGTGTCGGCGGCAGCGCCCAGAGCGGGCAGGATCGGCATCTGCAGCAGCGCCGCGACGGTCAGCGCGAACGACGGGAACGCCGACGCCGCCAGGTGCAACGGCCCGATCGAGAACAGCGTGTGCTTCGTGCCGCCGGCAGCGTGCTTGGCCAGCGCGAGCAGCCACGGTCCGATCAACACCGTGCCGATCGCGCCGGTCCATCCGTGGTTGGCGAAGCCGTAGAACGCCCATCGGCTGACCTCGCGCGAATCCTCCTGAACCTCCGCTGCCGCGCTGCCAGCATCCACTGTGGACATCATCATCCGAGCCGGTGCGCTCCGGGCGCTGGACCGCCGGGCACCAGCGCGGGCGCGGTGAATCCGTGATCGGTGAACGCCCTGCGCACGGCGTCGAGCATCGACTCCTCACGTCCGGCGTCGACCAGTGCGATCGCGCAGCCGCCGAAACCGCCCCCAGTCATCCTCGCGCCGTATGCACCGGCGCCGAGCAGGGCGTCGACCGCCGTGTCGAGCTGGTCACACGACACCTCGAAGTCATCGCGCAGCGAGGTGTGCGAGTCGGTGAGCAGCGGGCCGATCGCACGGACGTCGGCGTCGCCGGTGAGGATGGCCACGGTGTCGAGGACGCGGGCGTTCTCGCTGACGATGTGCCGAACTCTCCTGCGCTGCACCGGATCCAGCGCCGTCACCGCCTCGCCGCCCAGCGCATCAACGTCGAGATCGCGCAACGCCGGCACGCCGAGCGCTCGAGCCGCGGCCTCGCACTCCCGCCGGCGGGCGGCATACTCCGAGTCGACCAGCCGGTGCGGGGTGCGGGTGTCGACGACCATCATTGCAAGGGCGTGGCCGGCGAGGTCGAACGGGACGGCCGTGGTGTGCAGCGAGCGGGCATCGAGCAGCAGTGCATGCCGGTCTGTGCACAGCAACGACGCGGCCTGATCCATGATCCCGGTCGGTGCGCCGACGAACTCGTTCTCGCCCCGATGCGCGATCCTGGCCAGGTCCGGGCGTCGGATCCCCAGATGGAGCAGGTCGTCGATCCCCGCCGCTACCGCACACTCCAGCGCCGCCGACGACGACAACCCGGCGCCAGGCGGCACCGTGCCGTCGACGTAGACATCGAGTCCTGGTACGTGGTGGCCCGCCTCGCGCAGCGCCCACACCGCACCCGCGACGTAACTCGCCCAGCCGTCAACGGTTCCCGGCCGGACATCGGCGATCACCGCGACGTCCCCGCCGTGCTGCGCCGACGCCACGTGCAGCTGGTCGTCGTTGCGCGCCGCGAGCCACGCGGTGACGACGAGCGGCAGGGCCACCGGCAACGCGAACCCGTCGTTGTAGTCGGTGTGTTCGCCGATGACGTTGACCCGTCCCGGCGCGACCCACGAGACCTCCGGCGGGCGGCCGAAACAGGCGTCGAATCCCTGAGCACCCAAGTGTGGCAGCCCTCCGCATCGGGTGGGCCGACCGTACACTGACGCAGGTGGCTGATCCGCCAAGGCATCCTCGCCGAGATCTCAGTACGGCACCGTCTTGGCGGCGTGTCGCGGTGGTGAACCGCGATCTCGCGGCGGGGGGTCGGGTGGCGGGCGGCTCGTGACCGACATCCTGCTCAGCTGCGGCCTGGTCCTGCTCCTCGTCCTGATCGGCGGACTGTTCGCCGGCGCGGAGATGGCGCTGGTTTCGCTGCGGGAGACCCAGCTCTCCTCGCTCGCGGCCAAGAGCCCACGCGGCGCGAAGGTCGCGGCGCTCGCTTCCAACCCCAACCGGTTCCTCGCCGCCGTACAGATCGGCGTCACGCTGTCGGGCTTCATGTCCGCGGCGTTCGGCGAGGCGACCCTGTCGGGCCGGCTGCGCCCGGTCCTGCATCGCTGGGGCCTCGCCGAAGGCCTGGCCAACGTGATCGCCATCATCATCATCACGTTGATCGTGTCCTACTTCGCCCTGGTGCTCGGCGAGCTCACGCCCAAGCGGCTCGCGCTGCAGCGCGCCGAGCGCATCGCGCTGGTCGTGGCCCGCCCGCTCGAGCGGGTGGCACGCCTCGCCCGCCCGGCGATCTGGCTGCTCTCCCGCAGCACCAACCTCGCCGTCCGCGTGCTCGGCGGCGATCCGCGCCGGAGCCGCCAGGCGCTCACCGAGGAGGAGCTGCGCGACATGGTCGCGGCGCAGGAGTCGCTGTCGGCGAACGAGCGCGAGCTGATCGACGACGTCTTCGCCGCCACCGCCCGCACGGTCAGCGAGGTGATGCTGCCACGCACCGAGGTGCAGTTCCTGCACGGCAGCATGACCGCGAGCCGAGCCACCCGCATTGTCGCGGAGTCGTCGCACTCGCGCTTCCCGGTCATCGGAGAGGGCCAGGACGACGTCGTCGGGTTCGTGCACGTCCGCGACCTGATTGGCCGAACGCATCCCGGCGGCCGGGCGACGACGGTCGCCGACCTGCGCCGGGAGATAAAGCGCTTCCCCGGTTCGAAGAAGGTCCTCGCTGCGCTCTCGGAGATGCGCGACGAGGGGCATCACCTCGCGATCGTCGCCGACGAATACGGCGGCACGGACGGCATCGTGACCCTCGAGGACCTGATCGAGGAGGTCATCGGCGAGATCCGCGACGAGTACGACGCCCGCGAGGTCGAGCAGCGGGTGCTCGGGACCGGTGAGACCGAGGTCGATGGCCTGCTCAACCTCGCCGAGTTCGCCGAGGTGACCGGCGTCCGGCTGCCGCCGGGTCCGTACGAGACCGTCGCCGGCTTCGTGATGGACCGCCTGGGCCGGCTGCCGTCCGTCGGGGACGCCGTCGCCACTCAGGAGCGGCAGATCCGGGTGGCCGCGCTCGACGGTCGCCGCATCGCCCGGCTGCTCGTCGCGCCGCTGCCCGGCCTCGGTCCAGATCCGGTCGAGAACGTCGTCGTCAGCGCGCAGGACCCAGTTCGCGACACCGCCGCAGACTCGGGCGATAGCCCGGCCGGCCCGGATCCGGCCCGGCCCGCGCCGGCGGTGGACGTCTCCGCACCCTGACAGAATGCGGCCCATGGCCGATCTCGACCGCCCCCGGGTGCTCTCCGGCATCCAGCCGACGTCCGACTCGTTCCATCTCGGCAACTACCTGGGCGCCATCCGCCACTGGGTGGACCTGCAGGAGCGCCACGACGCGTTCTACTGCGTCGTCGACCTGCACGCCGTGACGATGGACTACGAGCCCGCCCGCCTGACCCGTCGCACCCGGCTCGCGGCCGCCCAGTTGCTGGCGCTGGGCCTCGACCCGCGGCGATGCACCCTGTTCGTCCAGAGCCACGTGCCCGAGCACGCCCAGCTGGCGTGGCTGCTCGGCTGCATCACCGGCTTCGGCGAGGCGGGCCGGATGACGCAGTTCAAGGACAAGTCCGGCCGCGCCGGTGCCGAGCGGGTCAGCGTGGGACTGTTCACCTATCCCGTGCTGCAGGCGGCCGACATCCTGCTCTACCAGGCCGATCAGGTGCCGATCGGTGCGGACCAGCGCCAGCACCTGGAGCTGACCCGCGACCTCGCGCAGCGCTTCAACGGCCGGTTCGGACCGACGTTCACGGTGCCCGAGCCCTACATCGTCCGCGGCACCGCGAAGATCGGAGACCTTGCGGATCCGACGGCGAAGATGAGCAAGTCGGCAGGCGGCGCCAACGGCCTGCTGGAGCTGCTGGCCGAGGAGAGCCTGCTGGCCAAGCGGGTGCGCGGCGCCGTCACCGACGCCGGCCGCGAGATCGTCTACGACCCCGAGCACAAGCCCGGCGTGAGCAACCTGCTGATCATCCACTCGGCCCTGTCCGGAGAGCCGATTCCCGCGCTGGAGAAGCGGTTGGCCGGTTCTGGCTACGGCGAGCTGAAGAAGGAACTCGCCGACGTCGTCGTCGAGTTCGTGCGGCCGGTACAGCAGCGGGTGAACGGCTGGGTCGACGACGTCGCGGCGCTGGACGGCGTGCTTGCCGACGGTGCGGACCGAGCTCGGGCGGTGGCCGCGCAGACGCTTGCCACCGCCTACGACCGCGCCGGCTTCGTGCCGGCGTCAGCACGGTGACCGCACTCGACGTCGATCGCCGCTTGATCGGCATAGCCGCCGTCGTGCCCGATCCCGCGAGGACCGAGCTGCAGGAGCTGCGCGAGAAGGCCGGCGACCCCGACGCCGGCAGGGTGCCGCCGCATGTCACGTTCGTCCCCCCGCTGTCGGTGGCTGTGGCCGATCTGCCCGCCGTTCACAGCCGGCTCGACGCCGTCGCAGCCGCGCACCAGCCGTTCGAGCTGCGGCTGGCCGGTCCGGGCACATTCGCGCCGGTGTCGGCGGTGGTGTTCGCGCAGGTGTCCGCCGGCATCTCCCAGTGCGAGCAGCTCGAGGCCGACCTGTGCGTGGGAGTGCTTGACCACGCATCGACGTTCCCCTACCACCCGCACGTGACGGTGGCGCACGACGTCGGCCAGGCCGAACTCGACTCCGCCTACTCGGCCCTGATGGGCTACCAGGCGCGATTCGACATCGACCGGTTCGTGATGTTCGAACAGGAGCCCGACGGCGCCTGGCGGCCGCGGCGCGCGTTCCGGCTCGGCCCGGCGGGCAGGTAGGACCGATGTCGTCCGTCGGTGACCGCCTCGCGCGGGAGCGGGCCCGCCGGCCGTGGCTCGATCACCTGGCGGTCGCGGGCGAGCGGTACCAGTCCGACAACGGCAACCACCTGGCCGCCGCCATCACCTACTTCAGCGTCCTGGCGCTGTTCCCGCTGCTGCTTCTCGGCTTGTCGGTGGCGGGTTTCGTGCTATCGGGTCATCCGCACCTGCTCGACGACCTGCACCGCCACATCAACCAGAGCGTTCCGGGCGGGTCGTCGGGTGCGATCGGCCGGTCGGTCGACGGCGCCATAAGCGCGCGCGGCGCCGTCGGCATCGTCGGGCTGATCGGCGTCGCCTACTCCGGCCTCGGCTGGATCGCCAACCTGCGCACGGCCGTGCAGGCACTCTGGGGGCACCGGCCGCCGAAGCAGAACTTCTTCCTCGCCAAGTGGAGAGACCTGCTGGTACTCATCGGTCTGGGTCTCGCGCTGCTCGTCTCGCTGGCGCTGACCGCGGCCGGGACGGCCGCGACCGACCTGCTGATCCGCGAGACGCACCTCTCGGGTACGCCCGGGATCGGCGTCTTCGCACGGGTCATCGGCATCGCGGTGGCGGTCGGCGCCGACGTGCTGATCTTCGCGTGGATGCTCGGGCGGTTGCCGTACCGGCAGGTCCGGATGCGGGCGGTGATCAAGGGCGCGATCTTTGCGGCGATCGGCTTCGAGGTGCTGAAGATCTTCGGGACCTATTACATCACCCGCGCGGGCAAGAGCCTCACGGCCGGCGTGCTCGCGGGGCTGATCGGATTGTTCGTCTGGACCAACCTGGTGTCGCGTTTCCTGCTCTTCGTGACGGCGTGGACGGCGACCGATCCCGCTCGGGCGGAGTCGCCGGCGCCGCGCGCGTCGGTGGTGCACGGGGCGCCGTCGCAGGACAGCGCGCCGTCGCAGGAGAGCGCGCCGTCACCGGAACCGCCCGGCGTGCCGAGCGGCGCGGTGATCGCCGCCGGGCTGCTCGGCATCGGCGTGGCATCTGGCATGGCCGTCCAGGCGATCCGGCGCCGGCGCGACGACCCGGGCTGATGCCAGCCGGGTCGGCTCGCAGCGGTTGGTCGGTTCCACCCGGCTGCTCGGGTTACGTCGTCGTTTCCGGTCCACCGGCAAGCGGCAAGACAACGCTCGCGGCGGCGTTGCGCGACGAGCTCGGCCTGCCGCTGATCGCGAAGGACACGATCAAGGAGGCGCTGATGGACATCCTCGACGTCCCCGACCTCGCGGCCTCGCGTCGCATCGGGCAGGCATCCGTCCGGGTGCTCTACGCAGTCGCGCGTGAGATCCGGCCGGCGATCCTGGAGAGCGCGTGGCGCCGCAGCTACAGCCGGTCGGAACTGCTGGCCCTGTCCGCGCCGATCGTCGAGGTGTTCTGCCGGTGCAGCCGCGACGGCGTCGAGCGGCGCTACCGCGCGCGGGCCACGTCACGAGCTGCCGGGCACTTCGACACCGAGCGCGACATCGCCGAGCTGTGGAACGACGAGACGGCACAGCCGGTTGCCGGCGGCTGGCCGGTGATCGAGGTCGACACCGAGAAGGCCGTCGAGGTCGCTGCCCTGGCGACGGCGATCCGATCCGCTGGGTGATCCGCTCGGGGGCGGGTGGACATCCCGTCCTGCTCAACCGGGCGACCCGTGCCCCCCTAGGAGGGCGCTGAACAATG
>QHCD01000073.1:99028-124365 GCA_003244255.1 Pseudonocardiales bacterium
CATTGTTCAGCGCCCTCCTAGACGACGGCGCCGAAGAGGTGGCCGACGGCAAAGGTCGCGGTCAGGCCGACGGCACCGCCGATGACCATCCGGGCGGTGGCTCTGCGCACCGATCCGCCACTGATGCCGGCGCTGATCGCACCGGCCAGGGTAAGCGCCAGCAGCGCGGCGACGAACGTCACCGCCACCCGGGCCGACGCCGGTGGCAGCACGATCGCGAGCAGCGGTAGCAGCCCGCCGATGGAGAACGACAGCGCCGACGCCGTCGCGGCGTGCCAGGGGTTCGCGAACTCATCGGGATTGATGTGCAGTTCCGCGTCGAGGTGGGCGCCCAGTGCATCGTGGGCCGTGAGTTCGACGGCGACCTGGCGAGCGGTTTCCGGCCGCAGGCCCTTCGTCTGGTAGATCGCGGCCAGCTCGGCGAGCTCCTCGTCGGGCGTCTCGGCGAGCTCGCGGCGTTCCTGCGCCAGCAGCGCCTGCTCGCTGTCGCGCTGGCTGCTCACCGACACGTACTCGCCGAGTGCCATCGACACGGCACCGGCGACCAGGCCAGCGAGGCCGGCGGTGACGATGGGGTTGCGCGACGTCGTCGCTCCGGCGACGCCGATCACGATCCCGGCCACCGAGGCGATGCCGTCGTTGGCGCCGAGGACACCCGCGCGCAGCCAGTTCAGCCGGCTCGCAAACGCTTCGGCATGCGGCTCGTCACCGTGCGCCGGCTGCTGTGAGGGGCCCGGTGGCGGCTCCGGTTGGGCCGAGCGCGACGGTTTCGTGACATCGGACACGAGTGCAGACAACCACGAACACTGGATCGGTTCCAGACAGGTCAGCCTTCCCTATCCCGATGACCTGCGGCGCCCGCGCAACACCCCGCCCCCGACTGCGATCAGCCCGCCGAGGGCGACCAGGCCGATGACGAGGAAGCGGACCCGCTGAGGGCTCCGATCGGGCCTCGCCGCTGCGCCGGTGACGCCGTACAGCCGATGCTGGACCGGGCGCTGAGTGGGCGCGGCCGTGCGGCTCGATCGCGTGGGCGGCGCCGACCCCGGCGGCACCAGGGTGCCGACCGGCGGGGTGCCCTGCGGCAGCGCGAAGCCCCACGTCAGCAGGGACGCCGCCTGCCGCCACATCGGCACTGGTGACTGCTCGCCGTGCATCAGCGTGACGACCAGCCGGCGGCCGCCCCGCCCAGCCGCGGCAACGAAGGTGTGCCGGGCTGCGTCGGTGTAGCCGTTCTTGGCGGCAATCAGGCCGGGGTAGTGGTGCTTGCGGAGGTCGTTGTCGTTGGCGAAGGCGAAGGCGCCGTACTTCGGCGGCTGCGCCGGCACCTCGCTGGTCAGCGTGCTGTTGTAGCGCACGAAATCGGGGATGGCGATGTCAGCACGCAAGATGAGCGCGAGGTCGTACGCCGACGTCGACTCGCCGGGTGCGTCGAGTCCCGACGGCGTGTTGGCGTGGGTGTCGTCCGCGTGCAGAAACCGCGCCCGCGCGTCCATCTGCGCCAGCGTCGAGGCCACCGAGCCGGCGGATCGGGCGAGCGCGTTCGCGCAGTCGTTGCCGGACATCATCAGCATGCACTCGAACAACAGCGAGACGGTGTAGCGGCCGCCCGCGACCAGCCCCACTCTGGTGCCGTCGACGGCGACGTCCGCCCTGGTGGCGGCGACGACGCGGCGGCGGTCGGCGAGCCGCGGCAGCAGTGTCAACGCCGTCAGGGTCTTCAGCGTGCTCGCCGGCAGGTACCGGCCGTGCGGGTCGCGGGCGGCAAGCACGGCGCCCGTGCCGGCGTCGGCCAGGACGAAGCTCTTGCTGCTGATCCCGCCCGGCAGGGCGGGTGCTCGGGCCGGAACGACGACACCGGCCGAGCCGAGCTCCACGCCGCCGATCGGGGCCGACGACGCCGCTGCAATGGGCGGACCAGCTACGGCGAGCCCGGCGAGGATGAGCACGAGCGTCGCCGCGAGCCGCCGGATCACCGCCCGGTCACCGCGCGCATGACCGCGAAGGTTACCCGCGCCGCCGACGCCGCAGCGCTGGCGCGCCGGGGTCGCGGAGGGCCTATGATCTGCGCCTGCAGTGTTCGCCGGCCCGACTGCCGGCGGCCAGCAGGCGGTCGGCGGTCCTGGACCGTGGGCGGTCACCGGTAAGGGTGTGTGGCGTATGGAGGCGACGTGAAGAAACTTCTGTGGACGACTGCCGTGGCGGGCGTGCTCGTCATTACGGTCAGCGCCTGCGGCAGCAAGCCGAAGAACAGCGGGACCCCGACGAGCGCGGGTGGTGCCAGCACGTCGTCCAGTCCATCGTCGAGTGCGTCGCCCAGCGCGTCCGGCAGCGCCAAACCGAGCGGCGGCACGTCCAGTTTCAAGGCCTGTCTGGTCACCGACACCGGAGGCATCGACGACCGCTCGTTCAACGCCTCGGCGTATCAGGGCGTCAAGGACAGCGGGGTGCCGAACAAGTTCTTGCAGTCGCAGCAGGCCAGCGACTACGCGCCGAACATCCAGACCTTCATCACGCAGAAGTGCAGCATCATCGTCACCGTCGGGTTCAACCTCGGCGACGCGACGGCGAAGGCCGCCAAGGCCAATCCCGACCAGAAGTTCGCGATCGTCGACTTCACCTACGACCCGCCGCTTAAGAACGTGAAGGGCCTGATCTACAACACGGCCCAGGCGGGATTCCTCGGCGGTTACCTCGCCGCCGGGATGACCAAGAGCCAGAAGGTCGCAACGTTCGGCGGCCTGAAGATCTCCACGGTCACGATCTACATGGACGGCTTCTACGACGGCGTGCAGTACTACAACAGCAAGCACGGCAAGAACGTGCAGGTGCTCGGCTGGAACGAGCACAACCAGAAGTCAGGATCGTTCGCCAACAGCTTCACCGACACCGGCAAGGGCAAGAGCCTGACCCAGCAGTTCATTCAGCAGGGTGCCGACATCATCTTCCCGGTGGCGGGCAACGTCGGGCTCGGTGCGGCGGCGGCGGTCAAGGCCTCCAACGGCGCCGCGAACATGCTCTGGGTCGACACCGACGGCTGCATCAGCGCGCCGCAGTTCTGCAAGTACTTCATCTCCAGCGTCGTCAAGGGCATCCCGGAGTCGGTGAAGGCCGCGATCGTCGCCGCCAAGAACGGCACCTTCACCGGCAGCAACTACGTGGGGACGCTCACCAACGGTGGCGCCGGGTTGTCGCCGTTCCACGACTTCGACAGCAAGGTTCCGGCGGCCCTGAAGGCCGAGCTCAAGACCGTGCAGACGGGCATCGAGAACGGGTCGATCAAGGTCGCTTCCCCGAGCGCGCCGAAGTAGGCAACGCCGTCGTGGGTGGCGGGCGCTCCCCGGCCCGCCACCCATCGTGAACCGCTGCGGGAGACCACGCTGAAGCTCGAGCTGCGCGGCATCACGAAGCGGTTCGGGCCGCTCGTCGCCAACGACCACATCGATCTCACGGTCTCCCCGGGTGAGATCCACGGCCTGCTCGGCGAGAACGGCGCCGGCAAGTCGACGCTGATGAACGTCCTCTACGGGCTGACCTCCCCCGATGCCGGCGAGATCGTCGTCGACGGCACCCCGCGGACGTTCCACAGCCCGAGCGACGCGATCGGCGCCGGGATCGGCATGGTGCACCAGCACTTCATGCTGATCCCGGTCTTCACCGTCGCCGAGAACGTGCTGCTCGGGAGGGAGAGCACGAGGGCCGGCGGCTTTCTCGACCGCAGGGCCGCTCGCGCCCGGGTTCGCACCCTGTCCGAGCGGTACGGAATGCAGGTCGACCCGGACGCGCTGGTCGAGAACCTGCCGGTCGGCGTGCAGCAGCGAGTCGAGATCATCAAGGCGTTGCTGCGCGACGCCGACGTGCTGATCCTCGACGAGCCGACGGCCGTGCTGACGCCGCAGGAGATCGACGAGCTGATCGAGGTGATGCGCGCGCTGCGCGAGGCCGGCAAGTCCGTGGTGTTCATCACCCACAAGCTCAAGGAGGTCAGGGTCGTCGCCGACACGATCACCGTGATCCGGCGCGGAAAGGTCGTCGGCCGGGCCGAGCCCGACGCGACCGAGGCAGAGCTCGCGTCGATGATGGTCGGACGCAGCGTGCTGCTCCGCGTCGAGAAGGTGCCGGCAGCCCCAGGTGAGGTGGTCCTCGACGTCGACCGGCTGAGCGTCGACGATGCCAGCGGCCACCGGGTCGTCGACGACGTCAGCTTCGACATTCGCGCCGGCGAGATCCTCGCCGTCGCCGGTGTCCAGGGCAACGGTCAGACCGAGCTGACCCAGGCGATTCTGGGCCTGTGCAAGCCGGTGTCCGGGGCGATCAGGCTGTCCGGTCGCCCGATCGGCGGCCGCTCACCGAAGCAGGTGCTGCGCGCGGGGGTCGGCTACGTGCCAGAGGACCGCCAGCACGACGGGCTGGTGTCGAGCTTCTCCGTCGCGGACAATCTCGTGCTCGACCAGTACGACTCCACGCCGTTCGCGTCCGGGATCGCGTTCCGGCCGAGCGTGGTGCGCGAGCACGCGACCAGGCTGGTCGAGGAGTTCGACGTCCGCACCGGATCGGTCGACGCGCCGGCCGGCACGCTCTCCGGCGGCAACCAGCAGAAGGTGGTGCTCGCCCGTGAGCTGTCCCGTGACCTGAAGCTGATGGTGGTCTCGCAGCCGACCCGGGGCGTCGACGTCGGCTCCACCGAGGCCATCCACCGGCGGATCGTGACCGCCCGCGACTCCGGTGTGCCGGTGCTGATGGTCTCCTCCGAGCTCGACGAGGTGATGGCTCTGGCCGACCGCATCGCCGTGATCTACCGGGGCAAGATCGTCGGCATCCTCGGCGCGGACGCAAGCCGCGACGAGCTCGGGCTGATGATGGCCGGGGTCGGCGAGGAGAAGGCGAGGGCGGACAGCGAGGCGCACCCGAGCGTGATGACGCTCGTCGAGTTACAGCACGAGCACGCCGGCGAGGAACCGACGCCGTGACCGGCGCAGAGTCGCAACCGCCTGCGGCGCAGGAGGAACAGCCGACGCACGACGCCCAGCCCTCGATCGGCGCGAACCTTGTGCAGGCGATCGTGCGCGGCAATTCCGTCGTCGTCACGATCCTCGCGATCGCGCTCGCCCTGCTGCTCGGCGCGCTCCTGATCGCCTTCTCCGACGACGCCGTGCTCTCGAAGTTCGGCTACTTCTTCGCCGCCCCGATGGACGCGCTGAACGCCTTCGGCAGTTCGGTGTCGAACGCGTACGGCGCGTTGTTCCGTGGCGCGATCGTGGCTCCGAGCACCGTCTCGGCCTACGCAGCCGGTCACGCGACGGCGAGCCAGGTGTTCTATCCGATCTGCCTGACGCTTGCCGACGCCGCACCGTTGATCCTCGCGGGGCTCTCGGTCTCGATCGCCTTCCGGGCCGGCCTGTTCAACATCGGCGCCCAGGGGCAGGTGATCACCGGCGGGCTGCTGGCGGGCTACCTGGGCTTCGCCATTCACCTGCCGATCGTGATGCACCTCGTCGTCGCGATTGCCGGCGGATTCGTCGGCGGGGCGGCGTGGGGGTGGATCGCCGGCACGCTCAAGGCGACCACCGGCGCGCACGAGGTCATTACGACGATCATGCTCAACTACGTCGCGGCGAGCCTGCTGAACTACCTGCTCGCCACCTCCGCATACCAGCGGCCCGGACAGCAGGACCTGATCAGCAAGATCGTGCGGCCCAACGCCAGGCTGCCGCTGCTCGCGGGGACCCGGCTGCCGCTCGACTTCGGCGTGATCGTGGCCATCCTCGCCGCGGTGGCCTGCGCCTGGCTGCTCAGCCGCAGCACGTTCGGGTTCGAACTCAAGGCGGTGGGCGGGAACGCCGACGCCGCGCGCACCGCGGGCATGAGCGTCGGCGGCACGTATGCCCTGGTGATGCTCGTCGCCGGCGGTCTCGCGGGACTCGCCGGCGGTGCGCAGGTGCTGAGCACCAGCACCAGCTACTCGATCACCGGAGGCCTGAACTCCTCGCTCGGCCCCAACGCGATCACGGTGGCGCTGCTCGGCCGTGCGCGCCCGCTGGGGACGGTCCTCGCGGGGCTGCTGTTCGGCGCGCTGCAGGCCGGCAGCATCACCATGCAGGCGGTGACCCAGACCCCGGTCGACGTCGTCACCGTCGTGCAGGCCCTGATCGTGCTGTTTATCGCGGCGCCGCCGCTCGTGCGTGGCATCTTCCGGCTGCGCGGCTCGCGTACCGGCGGCCAGGACGGCGCGCTTGCCAAGGGATGGAACGGATGACCGCCCGGACCGTCGACGCGCCGCTCGTTGCTAGCCGCACCCGCGGCAGCTTGAGCCGGACCCAAGGCCTCGGCCTTGCAGGCGTCGTGCTCGGGCTGCTCACCACCCTGCTGTTCGGGCTGCGCGAACCGTCCCACCGCACGGCGCACCTTGCACTGCGCGCTACCGGCGACACCGGTGGCGTGCACGTGCCGACCCTTGTCGTGCCCGTGCACCTGACCTGCCTGATACTCGGTGTGCTGATGGTCCTGGCCGGCCTCGCGCAGGCGACGAATGCGCGCAGGTCACGGCTCGACACCCTGGTGACAGCGTTTGTGCTGCTCGCGTTCGTGTTCGCCTTCCTGGCCTGGGCCGACTCCGGCAAGTCGCTGGCGTTGAACCTCGTCGACGCCGGGAACGGCGCGATGGTGCGGGCCGTGCCGCTGATTCTCGGCGCACTGGCCGGTATCGCCTGCGAACGTTCCGGCGTGATCAACATCGCGATCGAAGGACAGCTTCTGGTCGGCGCGTTTGCGGGCGCGATGGTAGCGAGCGCACTGACCAAGCCCGCGGCCACGACGACGTCGACCGCGCTCTGGCTGGGCGTGCTGGCTGCCGCGCTCGCGGGCGGGCTGCTTGCCCTCCTGCTGGCCGTCTTCGCGATCCGCTACCTCGTCAACCAGGTGATCCTCGGCGTCGTCCTCAACGTCTTTGCACTCGGCCTGACCAACTTCCTCTACGACCGGGTGATGAGCCCGCACGCCGACTCGTTGAACCAGGGCGTCGGGTTCCCGAACCTGAAAGTGCCTGGCCTATCTGAGATCCCGATCCTCGGCCCTATCCTCTTCGACGGAAATGTGTTCCTCTACCTCACCTACGGCCTGCTGATCGTGGTGCACGTCGGGCTGTTCCGCACCAGGTGGGGACTGCGCGTACGCGCGGTGGGGGAGCACCCCACCGCTGCCGAGACCGTCGGCATCAAGGTGCTGGCAACCCGCTACCGCTCGGTAATCCTCGGCGGCCTGTTCGCCGGTATCGGTGGTGCGACGTTCACGATCGGCGCAGGCGTGGAGTTCGGCAAGAACATCACCTCCGGCCGCGGCTACATCGCCCTCGCAGCGGTGATCTTCGGCTGCTGGAAACCGCGCGGTGCGTTCTTCGCCGCGCTGATCTTCGGTGCCGCCGACGTCCTGGCCAGCGCGCTTGGCGTCATCGGGACGCGGGTCCCTTCGGACTTCCTCGCAATGGCACCGTACCTCGTCACGCTGTTCGCGGTCGCGGGGCTGATCGGGCGGGTGCGCGCTCCGGGCGCCGACGGCGAGCCCTATCAGAAGTCGTGAGGATGGTTCCCGTGTCATGACCGATGTCGATTGGCCGGCGCTGCGCGGGGCAGCGCGCGAGGCGATGGGCCACGCCTACGCCGCGTATTCGGGTTTTCCGGTCGGTGCGGCGGCGCTGGTCGATGACGGTCGTGTCGTTTCCGGCTGCAACGTCGAGAACGCCTCGTACGGCGTCACCCTGTGCGCGGAGTGCGGGCTCGTGTCCGCGTTACACGCGACCGGTGGCGGGCGGCTGGTCGCGTTCACCTGCTGCGACGGCGCGGGATCGCTGCTGATGCCGTGCGGCCGATGCCGGCAGCTGTTGTGGGAGCACGGCGGTGCCGGCCTGCTGGTCGACACCCGGCACGGCATCCTGCCGATGAACGACGTGCTGCCCGACGCGTTCGGACCGGAGCAGCTGGACCGGTGAGCGCCTTCGACGCCGTCGACCTGATCCGCACCAAGCGCGACGGCGGCTCGCTCTCCGACGACCAGGTCGACTGGCTGGTCGGCGCCTACACCCGCGGCTCGATCGCCGACGAGCAGATGTCTGCATACCTGATGGCGGTGTTCTTCCGCGGTATGGTCGCGGATGAGCTCGCCCGCTGGACGCGCGCGATGATCGAATCCGGCGTGCGCCGCGATCTGTCCACTGTGGACAGACCAACCGTGGACAAGCACTCGACCGGCGGCGTCGGAGACAAGATCACGCTGCCGCTGGCGCCGCTGGTCGCGGCGTGCGGTGCTGCCGTGCCACAGCTCTCCGGCCGCGGCCTCGGGCACACCGGCGGCACGCTCGACAAGCTCGAGTCCATTGCGGGCTGGCGGGCGGTCCTGTCCCACCAGGAGTACCTGCGCCAGCTGCGCGACGTGGGCGCCGTGGTTTGCGCGGCGGGGGACGATTTGGCTCCAGCCGATCGCAGGCTGTACGCGCTGCGCGACGTCACCGCAACGGTGGAATCGCTGCCGCTGATCGCGAGCTCCATCATGAGCAAGAAGATCGCCGAGGGCGCGGCCGCCCTGGTGCTCGACGTCAAGGTCGGCTCCGGCGCATTCATGAAGGACGAGGCGTCCGCCCGCGCGCTCGCCGCGGCGATGGTCGAGCTCGGTGCTGCCCACGGCGTGCGCACGGTGGCGTTGCTGACGGCGATGGACACGCCGCTCGGGCGCACGGCGGGCAACGCGCTCGAGGTCGCCGAGGCGACCGAGGTGCTCGCCGGCGGGGGTCCGGACGACGTCGTCAGGCTGACGCTGGTCCTGGCGCGGGAGATGCTCGACCTCGCTGGGCTGCCCGACGCCGATCCCGAGCCGGCGCTGCGGTCCGGCGCGGCGATGGACCGCTGGCGGGCGATGATCGCGGCTCAGGGCGGTGATCCGGATGCGCCGCTACCAGCCGCCCGCGAGCGGCATGTGGTCGTGGCACCGGCGTCGGGCCCGCTGTCGCGGCTGGACGCCTTGGCGATCGGCGTTGCGGCCTGGCGGCTCGGCGCCGGGCGCGCACGCAAGGAGGATCCGGTGTCGGCCGGCGCCGGCGTCGTCATGCATGCCAAGCCCGGGGACGTGGTCTCGGCGGGCGATCCGCTGCTGGAGCTGCATTCGGACGACCCGGAGCGCATCGAACGCGTAGTGGCCGACATCGAATCGTCGTACACGATCGCCGGGGTGCACCATCCGCCGCAGCCACTGGTCATCGATCGCATCGAGGCGCGCTGATCATGGACCGGGTGGCAGGCCGGGCGCTCGCCACCGTGGGCGGCACGCTAGTGCTCGCGATTGCCACGTTCGCGTCCGTCCGGTCCGGCGACCGGGCACCGCCCGGGAGCCCGGCTCTCAGACTGCATTCATTAGCTGGCTAGCAAACGGCCAAAATGCGGGCTGGGTAACGGTTTGCGGGGTCGTGGTTCTGTCGGTGGCGGGGTTTAGCGTGTTGGTTATGGATTCGATCACCGATCGCCGGCCTGTTGAGCTGGTGGAGCAGCTCGGTGGTGTGATCGAGCGGTTGCAGTCGGCGTCGCTGTGGCAGTGCTCCAACGCCGAACTGCTCGATCTGCTGACCGGGATCGAGGCGCAGGTTCGAGCGTTGCAGGCGGTGGGCCTGCGGTTGTTGGCACAGGCCGATGCGCGTGGCGCCGCGACGACGGTCGGTGCGACGTCGGCGGTCGCGGTGCTGCGTGCGAGCTGCAACATCACCGCGGCCGACGCCGCGTCGCGGGTGCGATCGGCGGCTGCGCTGCACGGTGCGGTGTCGGCGTCGGGCGCGCAGCTGCCGGCGGCGCTGCCCGATGCGGCGGCCGCGTTCGCGACGGGTTCGATCGGTGCCGAGCATGTGCGGGTCATCGTCGAGGGTGTGCGGCGGTTGCCGGATCGGATCGAATCGCCGGCGCGTGAGCTGGCCGGCTGCTGGCTCACCGAGCAGGCGCGGCAGTTCGATCCGGTGGTGCTGCGGCGGCTGGTCGCGCGGATCGCCGACGTGCTCGATCCCGACGGTCGCCCGCCGGCAGAGGAGCTGGCCGCCCGGCGCTGGCTGTCCTGGCGATCGGACGCCGACGGGATGCAGGTCGGCCGGCTGGTGCTTGACCCCGATGCTGCGGCGATCGTGCAGACGGCGTTGGCGTCGCTGGCGGCGCCGTCGTCGACCGCCGAGGTGCGCGACGATCGCGACGGGCCGCAACGGCACGCCGACGCGCTGGTCGAGCTGGCTCGTCGATCGCTACTCACCGGCGGTTTGCCGACCAACGGGGGTGTCCGGCCGCAGGTCGTGGTGACCCTCGACTGGGACAGCCTTCGCGACCAACTACGGACCGGCGGCCGATACGACGACGGCGAACGCGTCGCGGCTGAGTCCGTACGCCGGATCGCCTGCGACGCAAGGGTAATCCCCGCCGTGCTCGGTGCTGACGGCGTTCCGCTGGACATCGGGCGGGCCCGCTACACCGTGCCGCCCCTACCGCGCCGTGCCCTGATCGTCCGCGATCGCGGCTGTGCCTTCCCCGGCTGTGACCGCCCGGCCCCGTGGTGCGAGGCGCACCACATCATGCACTGGGCCGACGGCGGCACGACCGCCCTGGACAACCTGGTCCTACTCTGCACCCGCCACCACCACACCGTGCACGCCCAAGGCTGGCGGATCGCACTGGCGCGCGGCCGGCCCGAATTCACCGCACCCGGCGACACCACCCCCCGACGCAACCACCTGCACCACCCCGATCAGATCCCGTTACCCCAGCCGGCATGAGGCCGGCGCGGGGACAGGCTCTACAGTCGAGCAATGGCTAACTCTCCGACGCTGGAGGCGATCCGCACCGCCCCGAAGGTACTGCTGCACGATCATCTCGACGGCGGGTTACGGCCGTCCACCATTGTGGAACTGGCGCAGGAGACCGGATACCGCGGCCTGCCCAGCACCGACCCCGCCGACCTTGGCCGCTGGTTCCTCGGTGCCGCCCATTCCGGTTCGCTGGAGCGTTACCTCGACACGTTCGCCCACACGATCGGCGTCATGCAGACACCCGACGCGCTCGCCCGGGTTGCGTCGGAGTGCGCGTACGACCTCGCCGCCGACGGCGTCGTCTACGCCGAGGTGCGGTTCGCACCGGAACTGCACGTCGAGAGCGGGCTGTCGCATCAGGAGGTTGTCAACGCCGTCCTCGAGGGCTTCGCGCAGGGAACCAAGTCCGCAGCGGCCGACGGCTACCAGATCCGGATGGCGGGGCTGCTCTCGGCGATGCGGCAGGCGGCGTCCGCCCGCGAGATCGCGGAGCTGGCGGTGCGATATCGCGATGCCGGAGTCGTCGGGTTCGACATCGCCGGTCCTGAGGCCGGCTACCCGCCGAGCCGGCACCTCGACGCGTTCGAGTACCTGCGCCGCGAGAACGCCCACTTCACCATCCACGCTGGCGAGGGGTTCGGCCTGCCGTCGATCTGGGAGGCGCTCCAGTGGTGCGGCACCGATCGTCTCGGCCATGGCGTCCGGATCTTCGACGACGTCACGGTGCATGACGACGGCAGGGTCGAGCTGGGCCGGCTGGCCGCCTATGTCCGGGACAAGCGCATCCCGCTGGAGATGGCGCCGACGTCGAACGTGCACACCGGCGCCGCGAAGTCGATCGTCGACCATCCAATCGGCCTGCTGCGCACCCTGTACTTCCGGGTCACCGTCAACACCGACAACCGGCTGATGAGCGGCTGCACCCTGGGCAGCGAGATGGCGGTGCTCGTCGACGCGTTCGGCTACGAGTGGTCGGATTTGCAGTGGCTGACCATCAACGCGATGAAATCGGCGTTCATCCCGTTCGACGAACGCCTCGCCCTGATCAACGACGTCATCAAGCCGGCCTACACCGCACTGGCGGAGTGAGCGGACCGCTGCTGCTGCGGGGCGGCCGGCCGGGCGTCGGTGCGAGCCCGGCGGACATCGCGATTCGCGACGGTCACATCGTGGCGATCGGCGAAGCGGCTGGTGCGCAAGGTGAGAGCATCAGCCTCGACGGGCGGATCGTGCTGCCCGGGCTGTGGGACCGGCACGTGCACGCCGCACAGTGGGCGCTGACCGCCTCGCGGATCGACCTGCGCGCGGCGAGATCCGCGCAGGATGCGGCGCACCGGCTCGGCGCCGTCCCCGTCACCGCGAGCGTCGTACGCGGCATCGGGTTCGCCGATGCGACGTGGCCGGACCGGCCGCACAAGTCGCTGCTCGAGGCCGCCGCACCGGGGCGGGCGATCCTGGCGCAGAGCAACGATCTGCACACCGCGTGGTTCAGCCCCGCTGCGCTCGCCCTGATCGGCCTCGACCACCCGACCGGCGTGCTGCGCGACGGCGAGAGCTACCTCGCGGTCGCCGCCCTGCCGCAGCCCTCCGCCGCAGACGCAGATCGCTCGGTGCTCGCCGCGATGGCGGCGGCGGCTGCCCGCGGCGTCACCGGCGTCGTCGACTTCGAGTACGACGACAACGTCGCCGCGTGGGCGCGGCGGGCCGGGTCCGTGGCGTTGCCCGTGCGGGTCGAGGCCTCGATTCCGGCCCCGCTCCTCGACGCCGCGATCGGCCGGGGGCTGCGCGCCGGCTCGGATATCGACTGCACGGCCGGGCGGGCCGTCGTGGGACCGGTCAAGGCGTTCGGTGACGGGTCGCTCAACACTCGCACGGCCTGGTGCTACAACCCTTATACCTCCGGTGAAGCCGGCCACGCGGGCGGGCCGGACGCCACGCCGGCGGAGCTACGCAGGCTGGTGGGGACGGCCGCTGCGCATGGGCTGACCTGCGCGATCCATGCCATCGGCGACCGCGCGATGTCGGCGGCGCTCGACGCGTTCGAGGCGGCAGCGGCGCCGGGCCGCATCGAGCACGCCCAGCTGGTCGCCATCGACGACCTGCCGCGGCTGTGGCGGCCCGGCCTCGTCCTCGGCGTCCAGCCCGCCCACCAGCCCGACGACCGCGATGTGGCCGACCGGTTCTGGGCCGGTGCCACCGACCGGGCCTATGCCTACCGGACAATGCTCACGGCGGGCGCGACGATCGAGTTCGGCTCGGACGCGCCCGTGGCGCCGCTGGATCCCTGGGACGGCATCGCCGCCGCGGTCCACCGCAGCGATGACCACCGACCGCCGTGGCATCCCGAGCAGGCCCTCAGGCTCGACGTCGCCCTCGCCGCCTCCAGCCGGGGCCGCACCGGCATCGCGGTGGGCGACGTCGCCGACCTGGCGATCCTCGACGTCGAAACCCTCGGCTCGACACCGACGGCGCTGCGGGCCACGCCGGTGTGGGCGACGCTGCTCGCCGGCAGCTTCACGCACCGCACCCCGGCCTGACCCGCAGCGGTCGTCGTCGATCAGCCGACCGACGCCAGCTCGCCTTCGAGCGCGGTCTCGGGAACCGCCGCCTGCCGCGGTTTCGCCCGCAGGAACGTCGCGGCCACGGCGCCCAGCCCGACGATGACGGCGCCGACGACGACGGCCGGGCGGAGCCCGTCGACGAACGCCTGCGGCGGGCCATAACTCCCGCGCGCGGAGAAGATGCTGGCCAGCACCGCCACGCCGAACACGCCGCCGACCTCGCGGATCGCGTTGTTCGCGCCCGATGCCACGCCCTGCATCGCCGTCGGAACCGAGCCGAAGACGACCGTCCCCACCGGCACGAAGAACAGGCTCATCCCCAGGCCCGCCAGCACGAACGGCGCCACCAGTGAGGCGTACGACGTGCCGACCCCGATCACCGCGGCCATCCAGCCGAGGCCGCCGGCCATCAGGGCCAGGCCGGTGACGATCAGCGGGCGGCCGCCGATCCGGTCGGCGAGCGGTCCGGCGATCGGTGCCACCAGCAGCGGCATGGCCGTCCACGGCAGCGTTCGCAGGCCGGCGCCGAACGGGCCGTAACCGTTCACCAGCTGCAGCGACTGGGCCAGCAGGAAGATCGCACCGAACATGCCGAAGCTGAACAGCAGGCTCGCGACGTTGACCGCGGCGAAGGAACGGTTACCGAACAGCTGCAGCGGCAGCATCGGCTCGGCGGTGCGCTGCTCCCAGGCGATGAACGCGCCGAGGAGCACTGCGCCCGCGACCAGCGGGCCGAGCACGCCGGTGCTGGTCCAGCCGTGCGCGTTGCCGCGGATCACGCCGTCGACCAATCCGGCCAGACCGACGCTGGCCAGACCGACGCCCACGACGTCGAGCCGGCGCGCGCCACCGCGGGATTCGGCGAGCCGGCGCCAGGCGATCGGAACCGCGATCAGGCCGATCGGCACGTTCAGCCAGAAGATCCACTGCCATGCCGCGCCCTGCACCACCGCACCGCCGACCAGCGGACCGACCGCGACGCCGAGGCCGGAGACGCCGCCCCAGACACCCAGCGCCGCGCCGCGGCGCTCGGCGGGAACCGCGGCCGAGAGCAGGGTCAGCGAGAGCGGCAGCACGGTCGCCGCACCGATGCCCTGGATGGCACGGGCCAGGACCAGCAGCTCGACGTTGGGTGCCAGCGCTGCGGCCGCGCTCGCCACGGTGAAGACGGCGAGGCCAGCGGTGAACACCCGGCGCCGGCCGAAGCGGTCGCCCAGGGCGGCGCCGGTGAGCAGGAAGACGGCGAACCCCAGCGTGTAGGCGTTCACGGTCCACTCGAGCTCGGACAGCCCGGCGTGCAGGCCGGCCCGGATGGAGGGCAGGGCCATCGTCACCACCAGGTTGTCCAGGCTCACCATGAAGGCTGCGACGGAGGTGACGACGAAGGTCCAGATGGTCACACGACGACCGGTCATGGGTAGCTCCCTCGAGGATAGTTATCGGTCACTTACAACAAATGCGAAAAAAAATCAGCGGGGCCCGATCTTCGCGGCGGCCTTGGCCGCAACCTTGGCTGCGATCTCCGGGATGGTCTCGGCCTTGGTCTCGGGGCAGGCCTCGCAGGCCCACACCTCGTCCATTTCGTCCAGGCCAAGGGCGGTGACGACGTTGCAGAGCATTCCGAGCGCGTAAAACTGGCGGCGCTCCTGCGCCGGGAGGCCGGAGATCCGGGCGATGGTCTGCCAGATCCGCCGGAAGCCGTCCCGGGCCGCGGCCTGCACCTCGCCGTCCTCGCTGGCGGCGTAGATCTGCAGCTGCAGCAGCAGGAACGTCCGATCGCCGATCAGCTCGCCATACCGCTCGCCCATCCGCTCGAAGGCTGCCAGGCCGGTGCTGTCGCCGGCCGCCTGCTCGAACTCATCGATGATCCGCTGGTGGCAGTGCTCGGCGGCGGCGAGGAACAGCGCCTTCTTCGAGGCGTAGAGGCGGAACAGGTAGGGCTGGCTGATGCCGGCCCGGTCGGCGATGGTCTGCGTACTGGTGCCGGCCAGCCCGGTCTTCGCGAACTCCTCGACCGCGACCCGGAGCACGGTCCCTCGCCGCTGGTCGGCGCTCTGGCGGATGGCGGTCGCGGTCATGGCATCAAGTTAGTGAGTAGCCACTCACATGTCAAGTCCACCTGCTGCGGGTGGCTCAGTCGTGCCAGGCGAGGCAGGACTCGATTTCGGTCAGGACGCCGGTCCAGTCCACGGGTTCCTCACCCTGCAGGGCGGCAATGACTCCGTCGAGGCGGCAGTACTCGGCAAGGTCGAGCGCGATCTCGCGGGCGGCCGCTGACTCGGTGCGCAGGTCGTACCGCTCGTCGTTGTGCGGGCGGACGTCGAGCAGCGTTGCGTCGTTGACGGCCGGCCAGGTCGCGAGGTCGGACAGGTCGTGGGTCTGCGCCGAGTGGCAGTAGTCGATCAGCCCGGCGGGGCTGGTAAAGATGTCGACCGACATGTCACTGCCCAGGAAGATCGCGGCGTCGTCGAGATAACACCGCAGGGTGTATCCGGTGCCGGACTCGGTGGTGAGGGTGAGCGGCAGCATCCCGACGGCGTCCCAGAAGTCCTCGGCGGTCTGCGCCGTTGGCGTCGTCGCGCCCTCGGTCCAGGCGAGGTGGTCGGCCAGCCGGCGGGTCAGCAGCGGCCAGGATGCGCGGACGGTGGCGCGCACGTCGGACCACTCGTCATCGGGCCCCGCCCTGAGGGCCGCATCGACGTTCTCATCGTCGTCCCCGTCCTCGTCCTTGTCCGAATCGGCGCGTCCGGCCTGCTCGCCGAGCAGCTGGGCGAAGGCGGCGCCGTCGAGCATGCTCATCAGCGGACCGTCGTCGGTGCACTCGGCGATCGCCCGCACGATCTCGATGGTGCGGGCGACGTCGGCGCGAACGTCTTCGGAGACCTCGCCGGCGATCCGGTCGGGCACCGCGTCGACGTCGAACCTGCGCTCGGTGCTGGGCACGAACTCGCGCGCCGGCAGGGTCTGGGTCATGTCCCACGCGGGATGGTCGACGAGGTCGTTCGGTTCACCCCGCGCGACGTACGTGGCGAGGTCATCGGTATTGGCGAACACCGCGATGACCTCGCCGGAGCCGAGGAAGGCCTGCCACTCCTCGCCGTCCTCGGTCCACGGCGGTGCCCACATCGTGTAGCCGCGCCGCCCGTCGACGGTGAGGGCGATCGGCACGATGGTCGCGTCGTTCGGGCTCGTCATGGCCGTCAGGGTAGCCAGCGACGACGGCGCCGGCGGGTTCGCGCCAGCGCTGGCGGGATCGCACGCCCCGCCGGTCAGATCCCGATTGGGTGCCAGACCGTCTTGGTCTCGAGGAACCGCCGCAAGCGGCCCGTGCCCGGGTCGGCGCTCCAGTCGGGCGTCGACTCGGGCGCGCGGGCGACCCGCTTGACGGTGCCCGCTGCCAGCCGCTCGAGTTCTACCCGCTGGCCTGCACTGGCGCCGCACAGGTCGATGCCGCCGATGTCCATGTGGCTCGCCAGCCACGGCGCGATCTCGGCCGTCGCGCCCGTCAGCAGGTTGACGACGCCGCCGGGCAGGTCCGACGTCGCCAGGACCTCGGCCAGCGAGATCGCCGGCAGCGGACGATCCTCGGACGCGACGACGACGCTGGTGTTCCCGCCGGCGATCACCGGTGCGACGACGCTGACCAGGCCGAGCAGCGACGATTCCTGCGGCGCCAGGATCGCCACGACGCCAGTGGGCTCGGGGATCGAGAAGTCGAAGTACGGGCCCGCCACCGGATTGGTACCCCCGGCGACCTGCGCGATCTTGTCGGTCCATCCGGCGTACCAGACCCATCGGTCGATCGCGGCGTCCACTGTGGACTCTGCCCGCCGCGCCGTCGTTCCCTCGCTGTCCACGACCTCGGCGACGAACTGGTCCCGCCGGCCTTCCAGCATCTCCGCGACCCGGTAGAGCACCTGTCCGCGGTTGTATGCCGTCGCACCGGACCAGCCGGCAAGTGCCTTGCGGGCGGCCACGACGGCGTCGCGCGCGTCCTTGCGCGATCCCCGCGCTGCGTTGGCAAGGAACCGGCCGCGCGGCGTCGAGATCGGGTAGGAGCGGCCGGATTCCGAGCGCGGGAAAGCGCCTCCGACGTAGAGCTTGTAGGTCTTGCGGACGTCGACCCGCTCGGCCCTGCGATCAGTGCGCAAGGTAGGCCTCCAGACCGTGCCGGCCGCCCTCGCGTCCGAACCCGGATTCCTTGTAGCCGCCGAAGGGTGACGCCGGATCGAACCGGTTGAACGTGTTCGCCCACACCACGCCGGCCCGTAACCGCTGCGCCACATGCAGAATTCGCGATCCCTTCTCGGTCCAGACGCCGGCCGAGAGACCGTACGGAGTGTTGTTCGCCTTCGCGACCGCCTCGTCCGGCGTGCGGAAGGTGAGCACCGAGAGCACCGGCCCGAAGATCTCCTCCCGGGCGATCCTGTGCGCCTGGGTGACGCCGGTGAACAGCGTCGGTGGAAACCAGTAACCGCGGTCGGGCAGCTGGCACGACGGCGACCAGCGGGTGGCACCCTCCGCGTCGCCCGCCGCCGTGAGTTCCTGGATGCGCGCCAGTTGCTCCGCGGAGTTGATCGCGCCGACGTCGGTGTTCTTGTCCAGCGGATCGCCGAGCCGCAGCGTCTGTAGGCGGTCCTTCAGCGCCGACAGCACGTCGCCGGCGATCGATTCCTGCACCAGCAGGCGGGAGCCGGCACAGCACACGTGGCCCTGGTTGAAGTAGATGCCGTTGACGATTCCCTCGACGGCCTGGTCGATCGGGGCGTCGTCGAAGACGATGTTCGCCGCCTTGCCCCCGAGTTCGAGGGTCAGCCGCTTGCGGGTCCCCGCCACCTGCCGCGCGATGGCCTTGCCGACCTCGGTCGATCCGGTGAACGCGACCTTGTCGACGTCGACGTGCGCGACGACCGCCTCACCGGTGTCGCCCCCGCCTGGCAGCACGTTGACGACACCCGGCGGCAGCCCAGCCTGCTGGCAGATCTCGGCCAGCACCAGCGCGGTCAGCGGTGTCGTCTCGGCCGGCTTGAGCACGCAGGTGTTGCCGGCGGCGAGAGCCGGGGCGAGCTTCCACGCGGCCATCATCAACGGGAAGTTCCACGGGATCACCTGGCCGGCGACGCCGAGCGGCCGTGGGTTCGAGCCGAATCCGGCGTGCTCCAGTTTGTCGGCCCAACCGGCGTAATAGAAGAAATGCGCTGCTGCCAAAGGGATGTCGACGTCGCGCGACTCCTTGATCGGCTTGCCGTTGTCGAGACTCTCCAGGACAGCGAGCTCGCGGGCACGCTCCTGGATCAGCCGGGCGATCCGGAAGACGTACTTCGCCCGCTCGCGGCCGGGCATCGGCCCCCACACCCGTTCATACGCGCGCCGCGCCGCGCACACCGCTCGGTCGACGTCGGTGGCATCGGCCCCGGCGACCTCGGCCAGCACCTCCTCGGTGGCCGGGTTCACGCTCTTGAACGCACCACCGTTGCCGTCGACGAACTCGCCGTCGACGAACATCTGGTAGGAGGACTTGAGGCGTGCCGTCTCCCGCGACTCTGGCGCGGGCGCGTACTCCCAGCTCATCGGAACCTCAATCGATGCTCACGTAGTCGGCGCCGGAGTAGACGCCGGTGGCTTCCTTCGACCGCTGCATCAGCAGGTCGTTGAGCAGGCTGGATGCACCGAACCGGAACAGTGCGGGGTCGAGCCACGCGTCGCCGGCGACCTCCTTCACCATGACCAGATAGCGCACCGCCTCCTTCGCGCTGCGGATGCCGCCGGCGAGCTTCACGCCGCGCCGATCGCCGGTTGCGGCAGCGAAATCGCGAACCGCCTGCAGCATCACCAGGGCGACCGGCGGGGTTGCCGCGGGCGACACCTTGCCGGTGGAGGTCTTGACGAAGTCGCCGCCGGCGAGCAGCGCCAGCCACGACGCCCGCCGCACGTTGTCCAGGGTGCAGAGCTCGCCGGTCTCGAGGATCACCTTCAGGCGGGCCGGGTCGCAGCGTTCCCTGACGGCGGCGATCTCGTCGTAGACCCGCTGGTAGTGACCCGACAGGAAGGCACCCCTGTCGATCACCATGTCGATCTCGTCCGCACCGGCAGCGACGGCATCACGCACGTCGGCCAGCTTCGTCGACAGCGACGCCCGGCCGGACGGGAACGCCGTCGCCACGCTTGCTACCGCGACACCGCTGCCCGCGAGGTGCTCGCGGGCAGCGGCGACCAGGTCGGGGTAGATGCACACCGCGGCTACGGGCGGGCAGGTGGGGTCCGACGGTTCGGGACGCCGTGCCTTGGCGCACAGGCCGCGGATCTTGCCGGCGGTGTCGGCCCCTTCCAGCGTGGTGAGGTCGACCATCCCGATCGCGGTCTCGAGCGCCCAGACCTTCGATGCCTTCTTGATGCTGCGGGTGGCCAGCCCGGCCGCGCGGGCGTTCGCACCGACCTCATCGACGCCGGGCAGCCCGTGCAGGAACGCCCGCAGCGACGTCGCATCCCGCACGGCGCCGTCGATCTCGACGTTTGCGGCGGTCACGGCCTCACCCTACGCGGGCTCGGACCCGCCGTCGTCCGACGTGAGCTCCGGGTCACTCGGCCGCGCCCGGACCTGTTCGAAGCAGTAGTAGAGGTTGATCGCGAACTGCAGAGCGAGCGTGATCGGCGCGGAGACGAACGCCAGCGCGACGGTGGCGCCGTAGATGTAGGTGCCGACCGAGAACCGCAGGATCGACTGCCGCTGTTCCGCCGGCGACATCTGGTGCGGCACCAGGCGGGCCCGGAGGGCGTGCGCCCACAACAGGCTGAACGAGACACCGCAGAGCAGCAGATCGGAGCTGTAGACGGCCGCGGCGGTGTGCGAGTTGGAGCCGGCCCCGCGCAGGTAGTGCGCCATCAGTTTGGTCGTGAACGGGAGCAGCGTCGTCCACAGCAACAGCGACAGGTTGACGAAGAGCAGCCCGCGATCGGCGTAGCGGATCTGGCGGAACATCGAATGGTGGTTGACCCACATGGTCCCGATGACCAGGAATGAGGTCAGGTACGCAGCGAACTGCGGCCATTCGTGCCCCAGTGCCGAACGGAGCCCGCCCGAACCGCCCAGCTCGGGCACCCGCAGATCCAGTACGAGCAGCGTGATCGCGATCGCGAAGACGCCGTCGCTGAAGGCCTCCAGCCGGCTCGTCTGCATCGCCTCACGGACGCGGGCCACGCGGGAAGTCTGCCAGCGATCGGCGGCGGCGCGCGCTCGCGGAGTCGGCTACGGTTGCCGCCGTGCAGACCGTTGTCGTCGACCATCCGCTGGCGCGCGCCCGGCTCACTACGATGCGCGACGAACGAACCGACCGCGCCACCTTCCGGGCGGCGCTGCGGGAGCTGGCCCTGATGCTCGTCTACGAGGCGACCCGGGAGTTGCCGACCGTCGACGAGCCGATCCGCACTCCGGTTGCACCGACGGCCGGCGTGCGGATAGCGAACCCGCCGCTGCTGGTGCCGGTGCTCCGGGCCGGCCTCGGCATGGCCGAGGCCGCGTTGGGCCTGCTGCCCGAGGCGCAGATGGGCTTCGTCGGGCTGGCGCGCGACGAGCTGACGTTCACCCCGCGCGCCTACCTGGAGTCGCTGCCGGAGTCCCTCGTCGACCGTCCGGTGCTCGTGCTCGACCCGATGCTCGCGACCGGCGGCTCGCTGCAGCACTGCTGCGAGCTGCTGACCCAGCGCAACGCGACATCGATCACCGTGCTCTGTGCGCTGGCGGCACCGGAGGGCCTGTCGCGGCTGGAGCGAAGCGGCCTGCCGTTGCGCATCGTGACGGCGAGCATCGACGAGCGGCTCAACGACTCGGCCTACATCGTCCCCGGGCTCGGTGACGCCGGCGACCGGCAGTTCGGCGCGGTATAGCCCGTTGTCAGCTGGCCGCGGTTCGGTGGTCAGGGCGCAAGCGCCCGAGCCAGCTCATCGCGGGTTACGTCCAGACGTCGGGCCGCACGCGCCTCGGCTTCGTGCACGGGACCCGTCACCGGCTCGATCACCTGCAGATAGGCCTTCAGCTTCGGCTCGGTGCCGCTCGGGCGCACGACGACGCGGATCGGGCCAGCCCGCAGGCGCACGGCGTCCGTCTCGGGCAGCAGATCGTCCACAGTGGACACCGGATGCCCGGCGAGCGTGCTCGGAGGGTCGGCGCGCAGGCGGCGCATCATGGTGGCGATCTCGCGCAGGTCGGTGACCCGGATCGAGAGCTGTGCGCTCGCGTGCACGCCGTATCGGCGGCTGATCTCGTCCAGTCGGTCCAGCAGGGTCTGCCCCGCCGCCTTCAGCGTCGCGGCCAGGTCGGCTACCAGGATCGCCGCGCTGATGCCGTCCTTATCACGCACCTGATCCGGCGCGCAGCAGTACCCCAGCGCTTCCTCGTAGCCGAAGCTGACGTCGTCACCGGCCCGCACGATCCACTTGAAGCCGGTGAGCGTCTCGGCGTAGGGCAGCCCGCGCTCGGCACAGATTGCCCCCAGCAGCGACGACGACACGATCGTCGTCGCGTACCGGCCGGTGGTGCCGGTGCGGATGAGGTGGTCGGCCAGCAGCGCGCCCAGCTGGTCGCCGGTCAGCGCGCGGCCACGGCAGGCCACCGCGCAGCGATCGGCGTCGGGGTCGTTGGCGATCACGATGTCGGCCCCGACGCGCTCGGCCAGGGCGAGCGCGAGGTCGAGGGCGCCGGGTTCCTCGGGATTCGGGAACGGCACCGTGGGGAAGTCGGGATCGGGCGCGGCCTGCTCGGCTACGACGTGCGGCGCCGGGAAACCGGCCGCCGTGAAAACGGATCGCACG
Organism: Pseudonocardiales bacterium; assembly: GCA_003244255.1. GTDB lineage: Bacteria > Actinomycetota > Actinomycetes > Mycobacteriales > QHCD01 > QHCD01. Next base: position 121,220 of record QHCD01000073.1, read on the forward strand.
ACGTCGGCGCCGACACCGTGCAGCGGGGTGTAGGCCACGGTGAGGTCGCGGGCGTCGCCGCGGGGCAGCGCCGCGGTCGCGGCGACGTAGTCATCGGCAACTCGGTCAGACACTGGCATCCAGGTAGCGGCTCTGGGCAGGCCGGCCAGCCTCGGGATCGCCAGGGTCGCGGCCTCGATGTCGGCGTCGGCGGGCGGCACGATCTGCGCGCCGCCGCCCGCGGCGCAGTCGGACATGTCGCCGCCGAGGTAGACCTTGTACCCGTTGTCGCGCGGCGGGTTGTGGCTTGCGGTGACCATCACGCCCGCCGATGCGCCCATCGACCGGACCGCGAACGCCAGCACCGGCGTCGGGAGCGCGCGCGGGAACAGCCTGGCGTCCAGCCCGGCTCCGGCGATGATCTCCGCGGTGTCTCGGGCGAATCGTGCGCTGCGGTGCCGGGCGTCGTAACCGATGACGACAGGCCCGACGGCGCCGCGGCGCGAGAGGTATGCGGCCAGGCCACCGGCAGCGAGCCCGACGACGACGCGGTTCATCCCCATCGGTCCGGCGCGCAGCTCTCCGCGCAGGCCGGCGGTGCCGAACCGGAGCCGGCCGGCGAACCGCTCCGCCAGCGCTCCGTCGTCGCCGGCGGCCAGCACGCCCCTCAGCTCGGCCCGGGTGAGCGGATCGGGATCGTCGTCGATCCACGCCCGCGCCTCGGCATGCAGGTCGACGGGCCTGCTCACGTGCCGAAGACCGCGAGCGTGCCGGGGGTGTGCCGGGCCTCGATTGCGAGCATCCGTCGCTTGGTCGCGGCACCGCCGGGCGCGGAGAAGCCGCCGATGTGGCCGCCGGCCGCCACCACCCGGTGACACGGCACGATGACGGGCACCGGATTGCGGCCGAGTGCCTGGCCCACCGACCGGGCCGCGCCCGGATCGCCGAGCGCACGCGCCACCTCGCCGTAGGTCATCGTCGAGCCGACAGTGATGGTGCGCGCGACGGCGTAGACGGCGCAGTCGAATTCTGCGACGTCGTCGAGATCGACGGGCACCTCGCGCAGGTCGACGGCGTCGCCCCCGAACAGCGCGACGACGCCGGCGACGGCATGCGCGATCTGCTCGGGCGGATCGGCGGGCCCGGCGGCGGCGAACCTCGACGTGGTCGCACGGTCATCGGAGCCGGGCAGCGAACTGGCGACGACGCGGCCGTCGTCGTTCCACCCGATCGCGCAGCGTCCGAGCGCCGTGTCGAACAGGGCGAATCCCGCGGCTGCGTCCACACGGCGGATCCTGCCACGCTGCACCGACAGCACGCCCCTCCTAGGAGGGCGCTGAACAATGCACTGCTCTGCTGCGCGGCGCCCGGATCGGCGACCGGCGGCGTTGTCCTCGTCGTCCATAGCGATGCTATGGCCTCCTCGTCCGCCTTGCCGGACCGCCGCCCGACCCGCCGCTCGCGACGAGCGACATTGTTCAGCGCCCTCCTAGACCCTGGCGACGACGGTTGCCAAGAAGTGCCCGGTCCGCGCCGCAGCCGACCGACCGGCCGCGAGCACCTCGAGGTGGTCCAGCGGCGCATCGCCGACGCCGGCCGCGAGGTTGGTGACCAGGGAGATGGCGAGCACCTCGCAGCCGGCCGCCCGCGCGGCGATCGCCTCCAGCGCCGTCGACATGCCGACCAGATCGGCACCCAACGTGGCCAGCATCCGGATCTCGGCCGGTGTCTCGAAGTGCGGGCCGGGCAGCGCGGCGTAGACACCCTCGCAGAGCGACGGGTCGACCTGGCGGGCGATGTCCCGCAGCCGCGCCGAATAGAGGTCGGTGAGATCGACGAACTGCGCGCCGAGCAACGGTGAGCGGGCCGTGAGGTTGAGGTGGTCGGCGATCAGCACCGGCTGGCCGACCCGCATGCCCGGCCGCAGCCCGCCTGCCGCGTTGGTGAGCATGACGACCCCGGCACCTGCGGCCGCCGCGGTGCGCACGCCGTGGACGACGGCATCGGTGCCGCGGCCTTCGTAGAGGTGGGTCCGGCCCAAGAAGACCAGCACGTCGTGACCCGCGACGGCCACCGATCGCACCGTGGCGCCGTGCCCGACCACGGTCGGTGCGCTGAACCCCGGCAGGTCGGTCAGCGCGATCTCGGCACGGGCCGCCCCGAGCTCGTCCGCTGCCGGCTGCCATCCCGAGCCCAGGACGATGGCGACGTCGTGCCGGTCGGTCCCGGTGCGCGCGGCGATCTCGGCGGCCGCCTGATTCGCCGCCACCGCGGCGGCGTCGTCGGCGTGTAGTGCGGTCATCGGGCGAGGCTACGGCAGCGCGGATCGTCAGCTGAGTTTGAAGCTCGCGACGACCCGGTTGAACAACGCCCTCGCCGGCACGAAGGCGGAATCGGGCGCTGACACGTAGATGCCGTAGGTGAGGCCCGTGCCCTTGATGACGAAGTCGCGGTAGAGCACGTGCCGCACGGTCGAGTCCTTGCGGTAGGTGAACTCCCACTCCGCCGTGGGGTAGTCGTGGTAGGTCACGGTCGTGATCCGCACCCGGTGGTAATCGGCGTGGCCGGCCGCGAACTGCGTCTCGGCGGCGTCGAATCCTGACACCAGGGTCGTGCCGGACGGCGCCGGCCCGGTCACGAACCGGAGAAACTGCTGGCCGTCGGGCGCGGTGACGTCGACGACACCGGTGCGCACAGGTGTCTCGGTCCAGCCGTTGGGTACGTCGGCGCTGAAGCCGCGCTTGTCGACGTACTGACGATAACCGGCGGGCGTCTCCCGCGGCGTCGTCGGCGTGTTGCGTGGCGTCGGTGTGTTCGATCTCGGCGTTGCGGTCGTCGCTGCGGCAGAAGTCGGCGGCCCCTTGGCACCCGGCGACCCGGAGTGCCCGTGCACCAACGCGTACGCGCCGAGCCCGCCGCCGGCGCAGAGGATCCCCAGCGCCGCGGCGAACGCCGCGCGGCGTCGCCCGGCTCCGTGCGCGACCACCCGCCCCGGTCCCGCCACCACCGGCAGCGGAGCAGCCGGCGTCGAGGGAGCCGGTCTCGAGAGAGCAGGTGTCGGCGGGCGCCGCACAGCGGGCGTCGCGGCGGGAACGGGGCTCCGCTCGGCCAGCGCCTCGGCGTCGCGCAGCCGTTCCCGGACGACGTCGAGCCGCGGTCGCTCATTG
>QHCD01000074.1 GCA_003244255.1 Pseudonocardiales bacterium
ATCGGCGCGCTCGACGACGTCGTGGAGATCGTGTTCGGTGCCGCCGGCACGACGGTGGTGCCGTGACGGTGCGGGTGCCGCAATGAGCGAGCCGGCGACGCTGCGGGTGATGACCTACAACGTGCGGTCGCTGCGCGATGACGCAGCGGCCGTGAGCCGGGTCATCCGCGAGGCGCAGCCGCACGTCGTGTGCGTGCAGGAGGCGCCACGGTTCCTGCGGTGGCGCAGCCGCGCGGCGGCGCTGGCCCGCACCAGCGGCCTGCTGGTGATCGCGGGAGGCCGAGGCGCCGCTGGCAACCTGCTGCTGTGCAGCCTCGCGGTCGAGGTCACGCACCGCGCCGAGGTGCTGCTGTCGCACCGTCCGAAGACCCACCCGCGCGGCGTCGTCGTCGCGGTCTGCTCACTGCGAGGGCACCGGTTCGCGCTCGCCGGCACCCACCTTGACCTGGCGGCAGCCGAACGGCGGCTGCATGCCGACGAGCTGCTCGACGCCCTGCCGCGCTCCGGCGTTGGCGCCGACATCCCGGTGATTCTCGCCGGTGACTTCAACGAGCAGCGCGAGGAACCGGCCCGGCGCCGGATCGCCGCGGCGCTCACCGACACCGCCGATGACACGCCGACGTATCCCGCCAAGAATCCGGTCCGCCGGATCGACAGCATCTACGCCGACCCCAGGCTGCGGTTCGTGCGGTCATGGGTGGTCGGAACGGCCGACGTCATGCTCGCGTCAGACCACCGCCCGGTCGTCGCCGAGATCGACCTGGAGGATCGGACCTCATGACCAATGACCGGTACACCGAGAAAGAGACGACCACAATTCTGCACCAGCTGTTTCCTGAGGAGGCCGCTGCACCGCTCCTGCCAGGGGTGCGAGATCGGATACAGCGGCGCAAATCGCGTCATCGTCGCCTCGGTCTAAGTTCTGTTGTCGTTGCGGCTATAGCTGCGGTCGCCCTCGTTCCGCAACTTGTGCACGGTTCGCTGGACGAGGCGGCCGTAACAACAGCCCCTACGCCTGTCGCGACCCATGGGTCACCCGCACGAGTGCAGGGCTCGTCGCGCTCGCATCCCACGACGCCCAATCAGCAGACACCGGCGGCCTCATGCGCGGCCGTTCTGGTATTTCAACACCATTCGTATCTGCCCGCCACACTGACGAGTGCATCAACTCACACGCTGATTCCTATCATCCCGGCTAGCCATATGCACAAAATCGCACTGATCAACGTCCCGCCGTGCAACGATACGAATCTCGGCACCGCATCGGAAACCTCGATTGCCATTGCGCGAATCGACGGTGTGGACGTGGAGACCGCTTTCGCCGTACTGCAGGCTGGACGCGTTTACGTTCGCCGGGGCGCCATGCTCCCGGCCGAGCTTCAAAACGCACCATGGGTCGAGCGGGCGGAACCGTAACTCGGTGGCTGGGCGCGCGCGGCGGGCCTGACGTTGGCTCGTAGCGAGCGAGGTCAACCGACACCGCCGCTGAGACGCCGAGCTACGCCGCCGAGGCACCGGTCCGCGGGATCATCAGACCACCGTCCGGTCGTTGCGGAGATCGACCTCGCAGCGTCGCTGGACTAGCGTCGAGATCAACGACCACTACGTCGGCTCCGATCGGGTCCAACCGACCAGGCTGATGCATCCCAGAACGGAGGCACGCCCCATGGCTCTGCTACGACGGATTGCCCGGCCACTGATGTCGACGACCTACATCTACGGCGGCGTCAACGCCCTGCGCCATGCAGAAGGGCACGCGAAGCAGGCAGACCCGTTCCTGTCCAAGATCTCGGGTCAGCTGCCGGCCGCACTGCCGAAGGACTCGGTTGCCCTGGTGCGCCTGGACGCCGCCGTCAAGATCGGAGCCGGTGCGGCGCTCGCAACCGGTCGGTTGCCACGGATCGCAGCGCTGCTCCTCGCGGGCAGCTTGGTGCCGACCACGTTGGCAGGCCATCCGTTCTGGGAAGTCGATGACGCGCAGGCGAAGTCGATGCAGAAGTTCCAGTTCGCGAAGAACCTGAGCCTGCTCGGCGGCCTGCTGATCGCAGCCGGCGACACGGCCGGCCGCCCCTCGCTCGGCTGGCGAGCGCGCCGGCTGTCCCGCGGCGCGTCGAAGCGTGCGCTGCGCGCGGCAGCGTCCGCGTCGGACCGTGCCGGCGACGCTGCCGGCTCGGTGCGCCACGCGCTGCCGGTGGGCTGATCCGCTAACTGGGCGCCGATCGCGCCGACCGGCTCGCACCGGCGCGGCCCGAAGCGCGCCTGGCCACCTGCCGGGGAGTAGCGTCAGCGCGGATACGAGCGGGCGACACCAACGGCGATGTGCGTCCGCGCGGCGGACAGCGAGGTCAGCGGCATGGGACAGGTATCGGACTCGCCGGTGCCAGCAGCGTTTCTCGAGCAGTACTACCGCGACGTCGATCCCGATGATCTTGCCGGCCGCTCACCAGAGGAACTGCGGTCGACCGCCGCGACGCATCGAGCCATGGCCATGGTCCGGACCCCGGGGCGTGCGCTGGTTGCCGTGGCCGAGCATGCCCGGCCCACAGCGTGCGTGCAGGTCGTCACCGATGACATGCCGTTCCTGGTCGACTCCCTGTCGGCCGAGCTGACCCGCCAAGGCTTCGGGATCAACCTAGTGGTCCATCCGCAGCTCGTCGTACGGCGCCAGCTCACCGGCGAGCTGCTCGACGTCACGTCCGCCGTCGACGATCGCATCCCAGCCGGCCGGCAAGCCGATGGCAGTGCCATCGTCGAGTCGTGGATCCACGCGGAGATCGACCCGGTACCGGGGCCCGACCGGCGCATCGAGCTGCAGGAGGGCCTGCTGCGGGTGCTCGCCGACGTGCGCGAGTCCGTCGAGGACTGGCCAAAGATGTGCCAGGCCGCGCTGATGCTGGCCGACGAGCTCGAGCAGTCGCCGCCGCCGAACACGAGCACCGATCCGAAGGAAGCCGCGGCGTTGTTGCGCTGGCTGACCGACGATCACTTCACGTTCCTCGGCTACCGCGAGTACCAACTGGTCGATGGAGACGACGGCGCCGAGGCCCTGCGCACCCAGCCCGGCACCGGACTCGGCATCCTGCGCTCCGACCGCGCGGGTTCGGTCAGCTTTGCGACGCTTCCACCGGAGGTGCGCGCGCACGTCCGCGAGCCCCGGGTTCTGATCATCACGAAGGCGAACTCCCGGGCGACGGTGCATCGCCCGAGCTACCTCGACTACATCGGCGTCAAGGCGTTCGATCACGACGGCCGGGTGATCGGCGAGCGACGGTTCCTCGGGCTGTGGAGCCATTCTGCCTACGCTGCAAGCGTTCTGGAGATCCCCGTGGTGCGGCGTACCGTCGCGGAAGTCAAGGCCGCGAGCCGCCTGCGGGCCGACAGCTACTCGGGCAAGGACCTGCTCGACGTGCTGGAGACCTATCCGCGTGAGGAGCTGTTCCAGATCGACAGCGACCAGTTGCTGCCGATTGCACGGGGCGTCCTGCACCTGCAAGAACGGCGCCGGGTGCGGCTGTTCACCCGGGTCGACCTCTACGGCCGGTTCGTCTCCTGCCTGGTCTACCTGCCGCGCGACCGTTACACCACGCGGGTGCGGGAGCGGATGCAACAGCTGCTGCTCGAGGTTTACTCCGGTGTCAGCATCGACTACACGGCGCGGGTCAGCGATTCGGCGCTCGCGAGGGTGCTGTTCGTCGTTCGCGTCCCGACGGGCTCGACGGTCCCGAGCGTCGACCTGGCGGATCTGCAGACGCGGCTGGTGGCCGTCACCCGGTCGTTCGACGACGACGTCGCCGACGCCGTCACCGCGAAGTTCGGTACGGCCGCGCAGCCGATCATCGCCCGATACGCGGGGGCGTTTCCCGAGTCCTACAAGGAAGCCTTCACGCCGGAGGACGCGCTGCACGACATCTGCCGGCTCGAGTCGCTGCGCGGACCTGAGGACCTCGCGATGCATCTCTTCCAACCACCGGGCGCCGAGAGCGGCGAGCGACGGTTCAAGGTCTGCCACGTCGGCGCACCGATGTCGTTGTCGCTGTCGTCGGTGCTGCCGTTGCTGCAGCGGATGGGTGTCGACGTCGTCGACGAACGACCGTTCCAGATCGACCGGGTGGGCGCGGAGCGAGCCTGGATCTACGACTTCGGTCTGGTCGGCGAGACGACGCAGGACGTCGCGTACTCGCGGATCGCGATGCTCTTCCAGGACGCGTTCGCGACGATGTGGCGGGGCGACGCCGAGAGTGACGGCTTCAACGCGCTCGTGCTGCGCGCCGGGCTGTCCTGGCGTCAGGCGATGGTGCTGCGGACCTACTGCAGGTACCTGCGGCAGCTGCAGACGACCTTCAGCCAGGACTACATCGCCCGCACGGTCACGTCGAACCCACGCATCGCCGTGCTGCTCGTCCGGCTGTTCGAATCGCGATTCGAGCTCGGTGTGGCCGATCGCGAGGAGCGGTGCGCGCGGCTGACCGAGCAGATCACCGAGGCGCTCGACGCCCTGGTCAGTCTCGACGAGGACCGCATCCTGCGCAGCTACCTCGCGCTGGTGAACGCGACCCTGCGCACCAACTACTACCAGGCCGACGAATCCGGTCGCCCGAAGTCCTACCTGTCGATCAAGCTGGCGCCGCAGCAGATCGCGGACATGCCCGCGCCGCGACCGACCTTCGAAGTCTTCGTCTACTCACCGCGCACCGAGGCCGTGCACCTGCGGTTCGGCCCGATCGCCCGTGGCGGGCTGCGCTGGTCGGATCGGCTGGAGGACTTTCGCACCGAGGTGCTCGGCCTGGTCAAGGCACAGACGGTGAAGAACGTCGTCATCGTGCCGGTCGGCGCGAAGGGCGGCTTCGTCGTCAAGCGCCCGCCGGCGCAGCGGGCAGACCTCGCCGCCGAGGTGCTGGCCTGCTACCGGCAGTTCAACTGCGGGATGCTCGACATCACCGACAACCTAGTGGACGGGAAGGTGGTGCCGCCACCGAACGTGGTCCGCCACGACGGCGACGATCCTTACCTCGTCGTCGCGGCCGACAAGGGCACCGCGACCTTCTCCGACGTCGCGAACGGCATCGCGAAGGAGTACCAGTTCTGGCTGGGTGACGCCTACGCATCGGGCGGGTCGGTCGGCTATGACCACAAGGCAATGGGCATCACCGCCCGCGGCGCCTGGGAGTCGGTGAAGCACCATTTCCGGACGCTCGGCATCGACTGCCAGCACGAGGACTTCACCTGTGTCGGCATCGGCGACATGTCCGGCGACGTCTTCGGCAACGGAATGCTGCTCTCCCGTCACATCAGGCTGATCGCCGCGTTCGACCATCGGCACGTCTTCATCGACCCGGACCCCGACCCCGCCGTGAGCTTCGTCGAACGGCAGCGGCTGTTCGAGCTTCCGGCGAGTTCCTGGGCCGACTACGACGCGGCGCTGATCTCGCCAGGCGGCGGCGTCTATCCGCGCTCGGCGAAGTCGGTGGCCATCACGCCGCAGATGCGCGCCGCTTTCGGCCTCGAGGACGACGTCACCCGGCTTGCCCCGACCGAGCTGATCCGCGCGGTCCTGCGCGCGCCGGTGCAACTGCTGTGGAATGGCGGCATCGGTACCTACGTGCGCGCGAGCACCGAGACCGACCTCGACGTCGGGGACAAGTCGAACGACACCGTGCGCGTGAGCGCCGCACAGTTGCGATGCAAGGTCGTCGGTGAGGGCGGGAACGTCGGACTCACCCAGCTCGGCAGGGTCGAGTTTGCCCTGGCCGGCGGGCTGATCAACACCGATGCGATCGACAACTCCGCCGGCGTCGACACCTCCGATCACGAGGTGAACATCAAGGTGCTGCTTGACCGCAGCGTGCGCGACGGCGAGCTCGCCGAGACCGAGCGCAACGAGTTGCTCGCCGCCATGACCGACGAGGTGGCCGCGCTGGTCCTGCGCGACAACTACGAACAGAACGTCGCTCTCGCCGCGGCGTCCGCGCAGGCCGATTCGATGCTGCACGTGCACCGGCGCTACATCGGCGTCCTGGAGGCCGACGGCGTGCTCGACCGCGGATTGGAGAAGCTGCCCGATGACGCCGTGCTCGCCGAGCGGCATGCGGCCGGCCTAGGGCTCACCGTTCCGGAGTTCGCCGTGCTGCTCGCCTACAGCAAGATCGTGCTGACCCGGCAGCTGCTCGACAGCCCGCTGCCCGAAGAGCCGTACCTGCGCGACGAGCTGCACGGTTACTTCCCGCAGCAGCTGCGTGACCGGTTCGCAGCCGGAATCGACGAACACCCGCTGCGACGGGAGTTGGTGGTTACCCGGCTGGTGAACCAGGTCGTGAACTTCAGCGGGATGACGTTCGCGTTCCGGGTGTCGGAGGAGACCGCGGCCAGCGCGCCGGAGACGTTCTCGGCGTTCATGGTCGTGCGCGAGCTCTTCGGCGTCACCGCGCTCTGGGCCGAGGTGGAGAAGCTCGAGAACGTCGTCGACGCCGCGTCGCTGACCGGTGTGCTGCTGGAGATCCGCAAGCTGACCGAGCGGGCGACCCGCTGGGTGCTGCACAACCGTTCGGTGCCGATCGACGTGTCCGCACTGATCGCGGAATTCGAATCCGGCGTCGACGCCATCCTGCCGATCCTGCCCGAGCTGCTCAGCGGATCGGACCTAGCCGGGTTCGACGCCCGGCGCGAGGAGATGATCTCCCATGGCGTTCCGGCGGGCCTGGCCAGCCGGGTGGCCAACGCGGTGCCTGCGTTCTCGGTGCTCGACATGGTCGAGATCGTCGCGCGCAGCGGAGCTGCGCCGCCGGACATCGCCGCGATGTACTTCTACCTCGGCGAGCGCCTCGGGATCGCGTCGCTGCGCGATCGGGTGACCCAGCTGCCACGCGATGACAGGTGGCACACCATGGCCCGCAACGCGCTGCGCGACGACGTCTACGCATCCCACGCCGCGCTATGCGAACAGGTGCTCGCCTGCGGTGGGCGGGGCGCGACGCCCGAGCAGCGGTTCGACGAGTGGGCCGAGCGCAACCACAGCGCGAGCGCTCGCGCTCGTCTGACGCTGACCGAGATCGCAAACGTCGACGGCGCCGACCTCGGCACCCTCTCGATCGCGGTGCGGACGCTGCGGACGCTCGCGGCCGCCGGCTCGCGAATCGTCGACCGCGCCGCGACGGCCTGACCGCCGCCATGCCCGGTCACCGCGCGCGACAGCTTCAGTGCCCCGTCACCCACACCCCGCGGCGCAACCGGCTCATCGATCCGAAGACCACGAGGTCTTGACGCACGGAGCCAGATGGTGTAATCAGGGCTGACCTAGTCGGGGGTCGTCGGGGAATGGGCAAACGCGATGCGGGCAACAACTCGCAACGAGAGGCAGCGCGGCCCGCCCGCTCGCGCCCAGAGCGTCGACGGCGCCAACGCCCCGTCCGGCGCGACATGACCTCGGTGGCTGCGGACAGCGCGCGAACGCTGCCCGCAGCCCAAACCGCCCACCAGGCCACTCCATCAGCAGGAACAGGCAGGCGATTCACTATGAGTATCTCATATCGTGTTCGGCACGCACTACTCGCATGCGCCGTTGTACTTGGCGTCCTCACGTTCGTCTCGGCTCCCGCGACCGCGACGCCGGGTCCGCGGCCCAACTCGATTCCCGGCTGCAACGGGAACTACCCATCCAACTACGCCCAATTCTGGCACAACTTCCCTTGGCCCGTGACCGGTACTACGAACCAGGAGTATCGGGTCAAGAGCCCGAACGGCACGCGGTGGGTGTGGATCTGGGGCGGTAGGACCTACCAGAACGTGACCGACCCGAAACTGCCACCCGGGACCTGGAACGAGTACGACACGCAGTTCCTATCAAGTCCGGGCCTGAATCGCGGTCCGGGCCGATTCGTCCGCGACCGAAACAACCACCGGCTATACTACACCTTCAACCACTATCAAGCCGGTGGCTGGTGCTACGTCGGCACTCAGTACGGCGCGGCCCCAGCGCGGTCTGTGGCCTGAATCCGAGGCAGCGAGGACGGTTCGATGGTCAACGAGGGTGCGGCGTCGGGATGGATCGCCCAGCCAGAGCAGGTGCAGCTTGAGTATCACCGGCTGTTCGCGGCTCGGTTTGCGTTTCATCCCGACGTCGAGCCCTCAGGGTGGCCCTCGATCGAGGAGCCCGTGCCGTCGATGACTCTGGATCTGTCATCTGTGGCTACTCACCACGGTATGACGATGCCAGCTGCGGACGACGCAATCCTGCAGCTGCTGGTTGACGCCTTTCCGGCAAACGTTCGGCTGGTAGCGATCGACTACAACCACGTTGCATCGTGGCTGTGGCCCCACAGGTTCGCAGCGTCCGAACGGGGATGGCCCGACTCGTGGTACGTTCATCCGTACCCAAACGGGGACTACACCATTTTCCTCACCGAAGACATGACCAGCGGAACGTTCGGTCATCCGTGGGAACGAACGCTCTGCATCGTCGGGTCCGCCCTGATCGAAGCGGCCCGACCGCTGATTGCGCAATGGGCCGTGATCCGTCGCCGACCGTTGCCGTAGCCGCTCAGACGACGGCGCCATCGTCGTCTGCGTCGTCGTCGGACGGTCGGCGCGGAACGCCACCCCAACAGGCAAACTCCGGTCACGATGATGCCGAGGATGAAGCCGGTGCGGGTGTCGAGCTTGGTCCATCCGGGCGCCGCATGGCCTCGGTCCCGTGGAAGGCGACCCACACGGTGAAGAACATCAGGCGTGGCAACGGATCGAGCTACCCGCAAGTTGGACATGAGTCAACGCGATCCCTTGACATCCCCCACTGTGGTGTAGTATAGGTCAGCGAACGCTCAGGGGCGGACGGGCGGGGGAGGATCGCCATGACCGTACGACTTTACGGACTCGCACGGCGAGTTAGGTACATCCTAGCGCTCGTTTGCGTCGCGCTTGGAGTCGTCTCGTGCGGCTCGCAGCCGGCAACGAATCAGTTGTCGCGACCGTTTGCTGATGGTGGCATCAGGCCCCCCGTTCACCTACCAATAGGTTGGTCAGTCACCTATCCCGTAGATCTGCCCCACGGTTATAACACCATCACCGGGATCGCGTCGTCTGCGACGGGCCATGACCTGTGGGTGTTTGCGCAGGGCCCAGACGAACGACTATTTCACATCATGCTGCCGAATAGAGTCGTAAAGTCCTATTCCCTGGACCCTGCGGGTGGCCGGCTTCACGCTGGCCTGGAGACGCCGGTAGCAATTGCCAGTTCGGGCACCGTTTGGGTCGGCGTAAATGAGTCGCTCCTTGAACTTGACCAAGCGACGGGAGAGGTCAGGACCACTAGGCTGCCGCCCGTGTCCGTCGGAGCGCCGGATAGCGGACTACCACAGCTTCCAGTCCCAAACGGGGGCGCCTATGCCGGAATCGATGCGCTCACGATCCGATCTGACGGGTCGATCATCGTCGGCCGCGAGTTTGCGACCGCGATCCAGATCTTCAACCCCGCAACCAAGGCGGTGACGGCACTCCCACTACCACCCCGGACTGCCCTTGTGGGTCTTGGGTCGACGGACCTGGCCCAAGATGCCGACGGTTCGGAGCTCGCCGCAGCGCTGTATGCGCCCAATGGTGTCGATGAACTAGGGCAATACTCCAACGGCGCTTGGACTCTAAGCGGTGGATGCCCCGCATACGGGGTCGTGATCTACAGGTCGGAGATCACCGTTTCGGGCTCACACTGCGTGGCCTATGGGGCGATTAACGGACATAGGGCGGCCGGCCTGAGCCTGATGTCGGGCGCACCCTTGCCCAATTGGACGTGCGCTTACGCCTTGACTGTGAATACTACGGTTGCGTGCGTCGCAGGCGGACTTGCCGCAGCGACCAACGGCTCGGTAACAACACCCCTGATAAGGTTAGGCACCTTCTCCATAGTCACCGGTCCCGTCGGCGGCGATCTCAAGACACCACCCCCGCCGCACGACGTCAATGTGGGGATCGCTCTCGCCGTTACTGCCGGCGACGGGAATTTGTGGTTCATACCCGACCGAGGCGATGGAGTCGTCGGTCTGGTGAAGAAGACGTGAGCGTCACCGGAGCAGGACGGGCGGGCCTAGTTGTCGGCCTGGCGATAATGGTCGTCTCCTCGGGCTGCACTCGTCACGAAGCGCCTGACGGACGCGTACATGTAGCGGTAATCCCGTGCGTGGGACCGTATCCGGCCCACCCGCAGCAACGCCTTACCATCCTGCTCGTGGTCCGCCGGGGCCACGCGCAGGTGCGGTCCGTTAGGCTTGCGCGCCCCTATACGACGACGATGTCCTTGGCGCCGGGCATGTATACATTCACCGCTCAGGGGCGGGCCACCACGGCTTCGTTAGCTGCCGGCAAAACGGCGAGCGTAACGGTCGGTAGCGCGTGCGCATAGCTCGATGCACCGGATTGTAGGAGCTCCATGCCGTAGGTGACGCGAACGAGAGCGCAGCGGATCTGCACGCCGACGGCGTGCGATGCCCGGTCCGGCGCGACCAGCGTCCCCAAGGACCGACTGAGGGCTACCGGCGGATCATCGAACCGAGATCGCCGGTCAGCCCGAGATCGCCGGTCAGGTAGTGCTGCAGCACCGGGGCGATCCGCGCCGCCAGCGCCGCCAGCTGCATGTCGGCCAGCGGTTGGAGTTTCAGCACGACCCGGGCGAAGGCGAGACCGGCGATCTGGCTGCCCACCAGCGCGGCCCGTTCCAGCGCCTGCTCAGGCGGTCCGATCCGGGCGGCCAGCTGTGCGATCTGGTCGCGATAGTTGGTGTGAATATCGTTGGCCGTCTCCTGGTTCGTGGTGGTCGCCCACAGCAGGCCGACCGCTGCTGGGTCGCTCCAGCGCAGCACGATAGTCCGCGCGATCGTCAGGCCCAGCTCGTCGGTCGGCACGCCGGAGAGGTCCGGCAGCAGCGGGTCCTGGCGGATGCAGGCCTTGAACAGGGTTTCCTTGTTGGTGAAGTAACGCATCACCATGGCGGCGTCGATCCTCGCGTCGGCGGCCACCGCTCGGATAGTGGTGCGCTCGTACCCGTTGGTCGCGAATTGCACGCGGGCCGCCCACAGGATGCGAGCCTTGCTCTGCTCCGCGTTTCGACGGCGCGGGGGATTCCGGTCGCCCGCGGCCGGGGCCCGGCGCGGCGTACTGCTGCGCCGGGCTCTCGTCGTCTTCCTGCCGGTCACCCCGCGAGCATAAGCCAACAGGCGTTGACTTGTCGCTGGCTGGCCCTTACGGTCCAGGTAAGTCAACACACGTTGGCAGTTCCGTCGGCGCACAGTGCCGGAGCCGACCCGACCCGGACGGAGCCCGGAGCAAGATGCGAGCACAGCCACCCGATGCCAGCCGCCGTGAGCCGGGCGGAGCGGAGCTAGCAGCGGACGGCGCCGACGAAGCGCCGGAGCCGCACGGCGCCCACCACGCGCCAGCCGGGCATCGCCGGCCGGCCGCGGCGCTGATCGGCCTGGCGATCGTCGCTGTGCAGGCGCTCTTCGTGTTCTGCCTGAGCTACCCGCCGCTGCACGCAAGTCCCCACGGCGTGCCGATCGGAGTCGCCGGGCCGGCAACGGCGCTGCATCAGATCACGGCACCGCTTGCCGCGCAGGGCACCGCCTTCGAAGTGCACGTTTACGGCAGCGCCGCCGCAGCGCGAACGGGCATCGAAAACCGGGCGGTCTACGGCGCAATCGTGGTGACGGCTGGCGGCCCCCGGCTGCTGGTGGCCAGCGCAGCGAATCCGACCGTCGCCGGCCTGTTGCGCAGCACGGCCAGCCGGCTCGGGGGAGGCCGGACCATTGCGGTGACCGATGTCGTGCCCGCGGCGTCGAGAGATCCGGAGGGTGTCGGCGCGCTGACGACGCTGTTGCCGTTGGTGCTGCTCAGTGTGGCCCTCGGCGTCGTCCTCGCGTTCGTCGAACGCCGCCCGCGCCGGCTGCCGGTCTGGTGCGTCGCCGCGTCGGCGGTGAGTGGCCTCGCCGTGTCGGGTGTGGCCGCCGGGCTCGGCACGTTCCCGGGCAGTTACTGGTCCAACGCGGGTGTCCTCGGACTCCTCGTGCTCGGCCTGTGCGGCACCAGCGCCGGGCTGAGTGCGGTTGCCTTGCTGCGGCCACTTGCCGGCCTGGTGGCGCTCACCATGCTCTTCCTCGGGATTCCATCTGCCGGCGCGACCGTGCCGCCGGCGCTGCTGCCGCAGCCGTGGCGGGCGTTCGGACCCTACCTGCCACCGGGCGCAGCCGTGGACGCCCTGCGCGGGCTCACGTTCTTCGGCGGCGCCGCCGTCGGCGGGCCGCTCCTGGTCCTCACCTGCTGGGCGCTGATCGGTCTGATCCTGCTGGTTGCGGTTCCGGCGCGCGGATCCGCGCACTAGCCACGACGGGCCGGGGCCAGCTCTTGCCGTCATCTCCTCTGGTGCGCTCAGACGACTGCGCCGTCGTCGTCTGCGTCGTCGTCGGGACGGTCGGCGCGGATCCGCCACACCAGCAGGCCCACGCCGGTAACGATTCCGATGACGCCGAGGATGAAGCCGGTGCGGGTGTCGATCCCGAGCACGCTTGGCGCGACCAGCAACAGCGCACCGGCGGCGAGCACGAGCAGGGCGCCGAGCGCCTCCTTCGACGGCCGGGGGATCGGTGGCGGCGGTGGCGGGACGTAGTGCTCGTCGTCGTCATCGCTGGCCAGAGCGTCGGGCGGGTCGTCGAGCAACGACGCGTCGCTGTCACGGGGACCGCGAGATCGCTCGCCGGTGTCGATGGCCGCGGGCGCGGGGAAGCCGGGCGGCACGGAGTCGGCGGCGGGGTCGGCGTCGATGTCCTCCGCGGCCGGCCATGGCGCGACGAAATCCGGTGCGGGCGGCGAGTCGAGCGTCAACCCGCGGACGAGTGCCTGCCAGGCCTGCTGTTCCTCCGCCCGCAGACTCGACGGTGGATCGGCCGGCTCGCCGCCAACGCCCGCGCTCATCGGCTGGCTGGCGCGCGCCCGCGGGTCGAACGGCGCCGTGGGGGCTTCGGCCTCCACGATCGTCCGCGCCTCGGTTCGCCGGTCTCGGTCGACCCACAGCCGGTCCGTGGGCGGGCTCGGAAGCGACAGCGCGCGGGTCGGCTCGATGTCGGCCGTTGGCTCGAGGTACGCCGGCACTCCCGCCGCCCAGAGCACGACCAGCAGGTGCTCGCCGACCCGCGGGTCGACGTCGGCGAGCGGCACGAACAGGGCGGCATGCAGCCCGTTGTCGCGACGACCGCGCCGACGCGGCGGTTCGGGGCTCATGTCCGGCCGGACGCAGCGGATTCCGACGGCGAGCCGGTGGCGCTCGCGTGCCGGTCGAGCCAGTCGACGCTCTCGGCGAAGATCACCGGCGCGTCGTTGTCCAGCGTCGCGACGTGGAAGCTGTCGTCGAGCCGCCGCTCGGTGACGTCGGTACTGCCGACCTCGGCGAGCAGGATCTGGGAGTTCACCGGCTCGACGACGTGATCCACGGAGCTGTGAAAGAGCAGCATCGGCTGGGTCACGCGCGCCAACCCGGGCCGCACCACGGCCCAGAACCGGCGCAGCGAGTTCAGCGCGCGCAGCGGCGTCCGGCCGTAGGACGGCTCCTCCGTCTGCTGCTTCTTGATGTCGCCACCGAGACTCCCCCGCGAAGCCCTGATCCTCGACAGCACGGGAAGCAGCGTGGCCATCCGGTTCAGCGTCAGCAGGGAGGGGTTGACGAGCAGCAGGCCAGCGACCTGGTCGCCACGTTGCTCGGCCAGCCGAAGGGCGAGGGTGCCGCCCATGGACAGCCCGGCGACAAACACCTGTTCGCAGCGGCCGCGCAGCGCATCGAATGCGTGCTCGATCTCGGCGTACCAGTCCGGCCAGCGAGTGGTGTTGAGCTCCTGCCAGGTGGTGCCGTGCCCGGGCAGCCGAGGAACGGCGACCGTGTAACCGGCGGCAGCGATCGCCTCGGCCCAGGGGGTCATGGTTGCGGGCGTACCGGTGAATCCGTGGCAGAACAGCACGCCGGTCGGCCCGCCGTCTCGACCGAATGGCTCGGCCCCGGGAAGCAGCGGCACGTCGCGCCTCCTCGTATCAGCACAGCTCGCGCACCAGCACCGCATCTGGCTACTGCATCGTCGCACGGGCCGAGCGCGGCGCAAACCCGGCCTCGGCACGTCGCGGACGCCGCATCTCGTGAGCGCGTCGGCGGCGGGTCGTCGATCGTTGTGCGCCGCCCGCGCCGGGCCGTAGTCTCGATCGACACGGCAGGTGGTGGGGAGGTGACGGGCAGGTGTTGTATCGACTGTTGCGGTCGTTCCTGGTCGGCCCGGTCATCCGGATGCTGTGGCGGCCATGGTTGGTCGGCGGCGAGAACATCCCGGCGAGCGGTCCGGCGATTCTCGCGGGCAACCACCAGGCCGTCGTCGACTCGGTGTTCCTGTCCCTGATGTGCCCGCGGCGGCTGACCTTTCCCGCCAAGAAGGAGTACTTCACCGGCCGCGGCGTGAAGGGCTGGGTCAAGCGCACCTTCCTGCGCGGCATCGGCCAGGTGCCACTGGACCGCACCGGCGGCGTGGCGGCGACGTCGGCACTGCAGGAGCTAGAGCAGCTGCTCGCGGCCGGCGAACTGGTCGGCTACTACCCGGAGGGCACCCGCTCGCCGGATGGCCGGCTCTACCGCGGCAAGACCGGGGTCGCCCGGCTGGCGCTGGCCGCGGGCGTGCCCGTCATCCCGGTCATCATGGTCAACACCCGCGATATCCAGCCGATCGGCCGGGTGTTCCCGAAGCTGCGTCCCCGGCCCGGCATCGTGGTGGGCAAGCCGCTGGACTTCTCCCGTTACCAGGGGCTGGCCGGCGACCGCTTCGTCGAGCGGTCGATGACCGACGAGATCATGTACGAGCTGATGCAGCTCTCCGGCCAGGAGTACGTCGACGTCTACGCGGCGAAGGTCCGAGACGAGCTCCAGCGCAGCGGTCGGGTCGGCAAGATCGCCGCGCGCGCCGCGGCTGCAACGGTCGCGCGCCGCCGCGAGGACGCGGCCGATCGCGCACCGGAGACCCGCGCGTCCTGACGTCGAGATCGCAGTTCACCACCCGTGCACCGGCGTGTCGAGGTGGTGAACCGCGATCTCGGCGGTGCGGGCGGGGGTAGCCGTACGGTGTGCTCGTGCGCTTCTTCTACGACTGCGAGTTCATCGAGGACGGCGTCACGATCGACCTGGTGTCGATCGGCGTGGTCGCGTCCGACGGCCGCGAGTTCTACGCGGTCTCGGCGGACTTCGATCCTGGACGTGCCATCCCGTGGGTGCGGGACCACGTGCTCGCGAAGCTGCCGCCGCCCGCCGACCGTGCCTGGCGTAGCCGGGACCGCATCCGCGACGACCTGCTCGATTTCCTGACCGCCGACGGCGACGGCGTCGAGTTGTGGGCATGGTACGGGGCATACGACCACGTGGCGCTATGCCAGCTCTGGGGCAACATGACGGCGCTGCCGCGCGCGATTCCGCGGTTCACCCGCGAGCTGCGGCAGCGATGGGAGGACGCCGGCCGGCCGCCGCTGCCCGATCCGCCACCCGACCAGCACGACGCGCTCGCCGACGCACGCCACAACCTCGCGCGCTGGAATGCGATCCTCGCGGCCGTCGCGTCTGCCGGCCGTCCGGTCGGCACCGCCAGTCGGCGGCAGGTCTGATCGCAGGGGCCACGCGGGTGGTGGTGGTCCCCTCCCTCGTGCCGCGACCCATGCGGCGCCTGCGCGCTGGGGCCCTTCGGGCTCAACCGGCCCGCGCCCGGCACCAACCCCGACGAACAAACCGGAAACACCACTAGATTTGCCCGCACGAAGGCGCCGCCCGCGACGGCGTCGTTTGCGAGGAGATCGACCAGGTGGAGGTGCAGCGTGCTGATCGGTGTGCTGACGGGCGGCGGCGACTGCCCCGGCCTGAACGCGGTCATCCGCGCCGTCGTGCGCAAGGGCGCCGGGCTCTACGACCACTCCTTCGTCGGGTTCGCCGACGGGTGGCGTGGGCCGCTGGACTCATCGACCGTCACCCTCGATGTGAGTGCGGTTCGCGGCATCCTGCCCCGCGGCGGGACGATTCTCGGCACGTCGCGCACCAATCCCTACACCATCGACGGGGGTCCCGAGAAGATCAAGGCGACGCTCGCTGACCTGCGCATCGACGCGCTGATCGCGATCGGGGGCGAGGACACCCTCGGCGTCGCGAAGCGGCTGTACGACGAAGGCGTGCCGGTGGTCGGCGTCCCGAAGACGATCGACAACGACCTCGGCGCCACCGACTACACCTTCGGGTTCGACACCGCCGTCAACGTCGCGATGGAGGCGATCGACCGCCTGCACACGACCGCCGAGTCGCACCACCGCGCGCTGATCGTCGAGGTCATGGGCCGGCACGCCGGCTGGATCGCGCTGCACGCGGGCCTGGCCGGGGGTGCCAACGTGATCCTGATCCCGGAGCGGCCGTTCGACATCGCGAAGGTATGCGCGTACATCGAGCATCGATTCCAGGACCACTACGCGCCGATCGTCGTCGTCGCCGAGGGCGCCCTGCCGGCAGCGGGCACGATGGCCACCTCGGACGGCGAGCTCGACGCCTTCGGCCACGTGCGGCTCGGCGGGATCGGGCAGCAGGTCGCCGACGAGATCGAGAAGCGGACGGGCAAGGAGGCGCGCACCGCGGTGCTGGGGCACATCCAGCGCGGCGGCACCCCGACCGCCTACGACCGCGTCCTGGCTACCCGATTCGGGCTGCACGCGATCGACGCCGTACACGAAGGCGACTTCGGCGTCATGGTCGCGCTGCGGGCCACCGACATCGTCCGGGTGCCGCTCTCGGAGGCGACGGCGGAGCTGAAGACGGTGCCGCCGGAGCGCTTCGCCGAGGCCGAGGTGTTCTTCGGCTGATCGCGATGATCGATGCGCTGTGTCAGTACGAGTCGCAGCTGCTGGTGGGTCCCTTGGCCGGGTAGCCGGGCACGCACCGAGGCGGCCACGCAACCTTCCGATTACGCTCTGACTATGCCGGTGCCGCGCCAGAGTGACCCGCAACTGGATGCCTGGCGGGCGCTTCCGGCGGCGCAGCAGCCGGAGTGGCCGGATCCGGCCGCACTGCACGATGCGGTCACCACGCTCTCCGCCGTGCCGCCGGTCGTGATGCCGTTCGAGGTCGACGACCTGCGGGATCGACTGGCCCAGGTCGCCCGCGGCGAGGCGTTCCTGCTGCAGGGCGGCGACTGCGCCGAGACGTTCGATGGCAACACCGAGCCGCATCTGCGCTCCACCGTGCGCACCATGCTGCAGATGGCTGTCGTGCTCACCTACGGCGCGAGCCTGCCGGTGGTCAAGGTCGGCCGGGTCGCCGGCCAGTACGCGAAGCCGCGATCGTCCACAATGGACGCAGATGGGCTGCCGTCGTACCGCGGTGACATGGTGAACGACGCCGCGCTGACGCCGGCCGCGCGTACGCCGGACCCCGCCCGCATGGTGCGTGCCTACGCCAACTCGGCGGCGGCGATGAACATGCTGCGCGCCTTCGCTCACGGCGGCATGGCCGATCTGTCGGCGGTGCACGACTGGAACAAGGACTTCGTGCGCACCTCCCGTGCCGGCCAGCGCTACGAGGTGATAGCGCGCGAGATCGAGCGCGCGCTCGGCTTCATGCGCGCGTGCGGCGTCAACGACGTCGCGCTGCGCAGCGTCGACCTCTTCTCCAGCCACGAAGCACTCATCCTCGAATACGAACGCGCGCTGACCAGGGTTGGAGACGGACGCGCCGTCGACCTGTCCGGCCACATGGTCTGGATCGGTGAACGCACCCGCGATCTCGACGGCGCGCACGTCGACTTCGCCAGTCGCATCGCCAACCCGCTCGGGCTCAAGCTCGGGCCGACGACGACGCCGGAATACGCGGCCGAGGCGGTGGAACGGCTCGATCCCGACGGCGTGCCCGGGCGGCTCACCCTGATCGCCCGCATGGGCAACCGCCGGGTGCGCGACGTGCTGCCGCCGATCGTGGAGAAGGTGACGGCCGCAGGGCACGCCGTCGTCTGGTGTTGCGATCCGATGCACGGCAACACAGAAGAGTCCGCGAGCGGGTACAAGACCCGCCACTTCGACCGCGTCGTCGATGAGGTACTCGGCTTCTTCGAGGTGCATCGGGCCGTCGGTACGCACCCCGGCGGCGTCCACGTCGAACTCACCGGCGCCGACGTCACCGAATGTCTCGGTGGCGCACAGGAAATCGGCGACGCGGACCTCTCCGGCCGGTACGAAACCGCGTGTGATCCGCGGCTGAACACCCAGCAATCCCTCGAGCTCGCCTTCCTGGTTGCGGAGATGTTGCGTGGCTGACGATTCCTCCGACGGCGGCAGAATCGACCTGCGCAGCGACACAGTGACCGTTCCGACGCCGGACATGCGCCGCGCCATGGCCAATGCCGAGGTCGGCGACGATGTCTACGGCGAAGACCCGACCGTCAACGCACTCGAGGCCGAGGTCGCCGCCCTGTTCGGCCACCAGGCCGCCCTGTTCGTTCCGAGTGGCGTCATGGGAAACCAGATTGGGATCCGCACGCTTGTCCCGCCGTCCGGCGAGCTGCTCTGCTGCTCTGACGCCCACATCGTCACCTACGAGGGCGGCGCGCCCGCAGGTCACGGCGGCATCCAGACCCGCACGTGGACGGCGCGGCGCTGCGTCATCGACGTCGACACCGTGCTCTCGATGGTCCGGATGGACGACGGCCACACGGTGCCCACCACCGCCGTCGCTGTCGAGAACACGCACAACCGCGGCGGCGGGTCGATCCAGCCGATCGACCGGCTGCAGGCGCTATCGACGGCGTTGCACGAGCGCGGCCTGCTGCTGCACTGCGACGGCGCGCGGATCTGGAACGCGCACGTGGCCACCGGCACGCCGCTCGCTACCTACGGCGGCTGCGTCGACACCATCTCGGTCTGCCTCTCCAAGGGCCTCGGCGCGCCCGTCGGATCGGTGCTGGTGTCCACCGCCGAGCGGATCGCGCTTGCCCGCCGCTACCGCCAGCGGCTCGGCGGCCAGATGCGCCAGGCCGGGATCCTTGCCGCTGCTGGACGTTTCGCGCTGGCGCACAACATCGAGCGGCTCGCCGACGACCACGAGAACGCCCGCGTGCTCGCCACGGCGCTCGGGCTCGACCCGGCAGGCGTGGACACCAACATCGTCGTCCGTGACGTGCCCGATTCGGTCGCGTTCGTACGGCAGGCCGCGGACGCCGGCGTGCGGTGCGGAGGGTCCGGTCCCACCCGCGTGCGTTTCGTCACCCACCTCGGCATCGAGCGCGACGACGTCGTGCGCGCCGGGCGGGCACTCGCGCCGCTGCTCACGGACTGAGGGCCTGGACCCTGCACGAGTGGCGAGGTATGCGGGGTATTCGCCGCCCGGAAGTCGTCATATCTCACCACTCGGCGCGAGGGCGCGAGGGCGCGAGGGCGCGAGGGGCGCGAGCGGGGCTCAGCGCGCGCCGCGGCGGCCGAGCAGTGCCGGGATCGTGGCCGCCGCCTGCGAGAGCTCCTCGAGCAACGGGCCGGACAGTGCCTGCGCGCCGTCGCACTTCGCGGATTCCGGGCGCGGGTGCACGTCGACGATCACGCCGTCGGCACCGGCCGCCATCCCCGCGCGGGCGAGCGGAACGACGAGGTCGCGCCGGCCTGCGGCGTGCGAAGGATCGATGATCACCGGCAGGTGCGAGAGTGCATGGACCACAGGGACCGCCGAGACGTCCAGCGTGTTGCGCGTTGCCGTCTCGAACGTGCGGATACCGCGCTCGCACAGCACGATGTCGAGGTTGCCGCGCTGCGCGACGTACTCCGCGGCCATCAGCCACTCGTCGTAGGTCGAGGCGAACCCGCGCTTGAGCAGCACCGGTTTCCCGGCCGCGCCGACCTCACGCAGCAATGCGAAGTTGGTCATGTTCCGGGTCCCGATCTGCAGCATGTCGGCGTAGCGCGCCACCGTCTCGACGTCGCCGGCATCGATCACCTCGGTGACGATCGGCAGGCCGACCTCGCTGCGCACGTCTGCGAGGATCCGCAGGGCGTCCTCGCCGAGCCCCTGGAACGCATACGGCGACGTCCGCGGCTTGTACGCGCCGCCGCGCATCATCGCGGCGCCTGCGGCGACTGCCATCCTGCCGGCTGCCAGTGTCTGCTCCGCCGTTTCCACCGCGCAGGGCCCGGCGATCAGGGTGAAGGTCTCGGGCCCGATCGGGACGCCGCGCACCGAGATCGTCGAGGTGGTGGTGTGATTCTCATGGCTCACGAGCTTGTACGGCGAGCTGATCCGCACGATCTGAGCGACGCAGGGCAGCTGCTCGACGTCGATGCCTTCGAGGTGCGCGAGCACGTCCTCATCGCCGACGACGCCGATGATCGTGCGATTCACCCCGCGCGAGACGAACGCCGAACCCCCCGCCCGCGCGACGTAGTCGGCCACCTGCTCGATGTCGGCGTGGCCGGCATTCGGCGCCATCACGATCACCACCGAACGGCTCCTATCGCGTCGTGGGTGCGGTGCGGATACCCAACCGAGTTGATCGTCGCGCACCGGCCTCCGCGGCATCCCGCAGGCCCCGCAACGCGGCGACGTCGGCGGCCTGGGTGTCCTCGCCGGTCTCGACCACGACGGGCACGCCGCGGCTCACGGGATGGCTGAACAGCACCCCGAACGACAAGGCGCCGATCCGTCCGGCCCCGATCCCCGCGTGCCGGTCGCGGGTAGATCCCCGCTCGTCGCGGGAGTTGTTTGCGTGGATCAGCCCGAGGCGACCGCGGCCGACGCCGCGGTCGAGTGCCGTCAGCGCGCGCCGCATCCCGGCCGGCGTACCCAGATCCTCGCCCGCGGCGAAAGCGTGACACGTGTCGAGGCACACTCCGAGCAGCGGATGGTGGTCGAGGTTCGCGAGATATTCCGGCAGGTCCGCGATCCGGGCCGCCAGCGCGCATCCGCCACCCGCGGTCGGTTCGATGAGCAGCCGTGGCGCGCCGTCCGGCATCGCGTCGAGCACCGGTAGCAGCGCCTCGCGCACCCGTCGCAGCGCCTCTTCGCGGCGCGCGTCGCCGACCGCCGACCCTGCGTGTACGACGACGCCGGCAGCGCCGATCTCCGCCCCGCGCCGTAGCGAGTGCAGCACCGCCGCGACCGAGTTCGTGCGGGTAGCCGGAGTCGGCGAGGCGAGGTTGATCAGGTAGGGCGCGTGCACGAATGCGGGCATCCCTCGGGCGGAGCAGCCTTCGCGGAAAGCGTTGTCCTCCTCGGGTTTTCCCGCCGCGGGCGCCCAGCCGCGCGGGTTGGTGATGAAGACCTGAACGGCCTCGGCGCCGATCCGATCGGCGTGCGCGAGGCCACCGGTCGCTAGTCCGCGGGTCACCGGCACGTGCGCGCCCACCAGCGAGCGCCGTCGTCGCGGCATCCTCAGACGAGCACGACGACGACGCGCGAGCCGCGGGCCACCGCCGAGCCCGCGTCGGTGCGCTGTGACACGACGACGCCCCGCAGCGGGATGAAGATCCACCGGTGCACGGCAACCAGGCCCGCCGCGCGCAGCGTCGAGTCGGCTTCCGACGCCGACATCCCAACGACTCGCGGCACGGTCACCAGATCCGGTCCCTGCGAGACGACGACGTAGACCGTGGTGCCCAGCCGTACCGCTCCGGACGCCGGCCGCTGGCTGATCACCGCGCCGGGAGTGACGGCGATGCTGAAGCCCGAGGTCGAGTTGATGTTGAGGTCGGCGTTGAGTACCGCCGCGGTGGCGTCGGGAAGCGTTCTGCCCCGAACGTCGGGGACCGCGACCAGATGCGGACCCTTCGAGACCACGACCGAGATCGCGCTGCCGGGAGCTACGGCGCCGTGTGTGGGGCGCTGGCTGATGACCACACCGACCGCCACCTGCTCGTCGAACGCCCGAGCCGGACTGATCCGCAACCGGCTGCCGGCGATCACCGACGTCGCGCTGGACAGCGACTTCCCGACGACGTCCGGCACGGGGACCGGGCGGGTGCCCGACGAGACCCGCACCCCGACCGTGGCGCCGCGGGTCAGCCGGGTGCCGGCCCCGGGATCGGAGGCCACGACCTGTCCGGCCGGCACCGAATCGCTGTAGGCCGGCGCGTCGGAGACCCGCAGGTGCAGGTGCGCGCTGCGGGCCAGCGCGGTGGCCTGCACCGGTTTCATCCGGGTCAGCTGCGGCACGGTTGTGAACCGTCCGCTGCCCAGCCACCAGCCGCCTACCGCCGCGGCGGTCGCCAGCAGCAGGATGACGATGACGGCGGCGAGGAACCGGTGCCGGCGCCGCCGCCGTTCCTCGGCACGCACGGCGGCGGACCGGTCCGGCGGTCTGGCCCGCAGCGCGGCCGCGGGGGGCCGCGGGCCGCTGGGCGCGGGCACGCGCGCGGTCCCGCTCGGGGACCTGGTTCGGGGCCCGGTGGACACCGCGGTCGGAGCCACGGCACGGACGGCCGTGTACGCCGGTGCGTCGGCGCTGCGAGGCCTCGACTGGGTGCCGCGAGTCGCGGTCGCGCCGCGGCTGGTGCGCCACGTCGTCGCCGGCCCCGTCGGTCGGGGCGGCGCGCCCTGCGGGCGGGTTGCCTGCGTGCGCGTCGCTTGCCGCAGCCGCGGCGGGATGGGCACCCTGCGCAGCTGCGCTGCCTGCCGGACGTCGAACAGCTCGGCCAGGAACGCGCCAGCGTTCTGCGGGCGGGCCCGAGGATCGCGCCGGGTGGCCCGCACGGTGAGATCCGAGAGCGCCGCGGGCATGCCGCGGACCCGGTGGATCGGCGGCGCGATGTCGGAGTGCACGTGCTGGTAGGCGATCGACACGGCCGACTCGCCATGAAACGGCGGCACGCCGGTGAGCATCTCGTAGAGCACCACGCCTGCTGAGTAGACGTCGGTGCGCGCATCGGTGGCCCGGCGCGCGACCTGCTCGGGTGCGACGTAGGCCACCGTGCCCATCGCCAGGTTCGTCGCCGTCGGGCCCATCTCGGCCTGCGCCACGGCGCGGGCCAGCCCGAAGTCGGCGACCTTCACCAGGCCGTCGTCGGAGAGCAGGACGTTCTCGGGCTTTACGTCGCGGTGGATCAGTCCGGCTCGATGGGCGGTGCCGAGCGCCGCCAGCATCGGCTCCATGACGGCGACCGCGAGTTCGGGAGAGAGCCGGCCGTGCTCGCGCAGCAGGTCGCGCAGGGTGCGGCCGCGCACCAGCTCCATCACCAGGAAGACCCGGCCGAGATCCTCGCCCTGATCGTGGACGGCGACGACGTTGACGTGCGAGAGCCGGGCGGCCGTGCGGGCCTCTTGTTCGAAGCGCCGCACGAACGCTGGGTCGTGCGCCAGCGACGGCGCCATCACCTTGATCGCCACCGTGCGGTCCAGGCGCAGGTCGGTGCCGGCGTAGACGCTGGACATGCCGCCGTGCGCGAGCAGGCCCTCGATGCGGTAGCGCCCCTCGAGGACCGACCCGACCATGGGATCGACCAGCACGCTCGACACGGGACGAGTCTACGGTCCGCATGCGCGCTGGCCGGTGAACGCCGAGGTGGCCGGTCGGATTCGGCTGGCCCGCGCGGAAACGAGATCGCGCCGCGCGCCGTCGTAGGGTGGTGCCGCACGTCCGGGGCGAGGGGAGCACACGATGCGTCGATGTCGCGCGGTCGCGGGGGTCGCCGCGCCGCTGGCGCTGAGTCTCCTGCTGGTCGGCTGCCAGAAGGGGTCGGCGAGCAAACCGGCGCAGCAGGCGTTCGCGGGGTCGGACATCGAGCGCACGATCGAGAACCAGCTCGCCCCGCAACTGCAGCAGAAGGGTCTGACCGCGGGCGCGGCGAGCTGCCCGGCGAAGGTGTCGCCCACGGCCGATCGACCCGGGGCGTGCACCCTGCAGGTCGAGGGCCAGCCGACCCGGATCAAGGTCGTCCGCAGCGGCACCGGTTTCCAGGTGTCGGTGGACCAGGTCGTCGTCAACATCGCGAGCTTCGAGGCCCTCGCCGAGCACGAGGAGAAGCAGAAGTACACGTTCAACTGCGGCAGCGAGACGGCGAAGGTGATCAACGTCGGCGGTACGGTGGACTGCCTCGCCACCCCGCAGCGAAAGGGCGGCGCGGTGCAGTTCGTCGCCACGTTCAGCGATCTCGCGGGGCATTTCACGCTGCAACCGAAGACGACGAACTGACCGGTCGATCACCCAGGTGAGGCGCGCGCAGACGCGCATGGCAACCTGGCCGGGTGAGCATTCCGGCCCAGAACGCACAGCAGACCTCGGCGGGCCCGCAGCGCTGGCTTGGCCTGGCGGATGCCGCGGCCCGAATGCAGCTGCCCGTCTCGGCTCTGCGCAGGATGATCGCCGAGGGCAAGCTGCTCGCGGTCCGCCGCGACCGCGAGGATCAGATACCCGTTGACTTCCTGGCCGAACCGACCGATGACGGAGACCCGGCCGTGCCGGTGAAGGGTCTCGCCGGCACCATCACCCTGCTGCGCGACGCGGGGTTCGCGTCCGCCGAGGCGATCGGCTGGCTGTATGCGGCCGACGACACCCTGCCCGGAACGCCGATCGAGGCGCTGCGGGCCGATCGCGGCACCGAGGTGCACCGGCGGGCCCAGGCAGCCGGCTTCTAGGGTCCTGATGCACCTGCTCTATCTCGGCCTGCTGGCCGGCTGCCTGCTCGTCAGCGTGCCGCTGGAGTTCGCGCTGCAGCTGCGGGTTCTCTCCCGGCCGCGTCGGTGGCTCGGCGCCGTCCTCCCGGTCGCCGCGGCGTTCGTCGCCTGGGACTGTTACGCCGTCCGGCACCGGCAGTGGTCCTACGACGACGTGCACACGCTGGGTCTGCGGCTGCCGGAGGCAGTGTTCGCGCGGCTGCCGCTCGAGGAGGTGCTCTTCTTCCTCGTCGTCCCCACTGCCGCGATCCTCGGCTACGAGGCGGTGCGCATGGTCATGTTCCGGCGGGCCGGCGGCGCCGGGCCGGCCGGCGGTCAACGTCGGTGAGCTACACCCTGCTGGCGTGCCTCGCCGCCGCGGTGGCGGTGCTGGTAGACCTCGCGCTGCTGCGCACCCGGCTGCTCGCCGGAAAGGTGTTCTGGATCGCCTACGTCATCGTGCTCGGTTTCCAGCTGCTGGTGAACGGCATCCTGACCGGCCGCCACATCGTGCGGTACGACCCCGCCGCCATCCTCGGCCCGCGCATCGCGTGGGCGCCGGTCGAGGATCTGCTGACCGGCTTCGCCCTGGTGACGCTCACGCTCTCGGCCTGGGTCTGGCTCGGGCGGCAATCCCGTGGACACGACGACCAGCCGTGTGGATAGTGGCGCGATGGCGAGCAACTGGTACTCCGTGGTCATCGACGCGAACGACATCGCCGTGCTCTCCCGCTGGTGGGCGCAGGTGCTTGGCTACTCGATCGTCTTCGAGTCCGAGACCGAGGTCGCGATCGCGAAGGACGAGGACACCAATCCCGGAATCGTCTTCGTACCCGTCCCTGAGGGGAAGACGGTCAAGAACCGCCTGCACATCGACCTGAACCCCGACGACCAGGCCGCCGAGGTGGACAGGCTGATCGATCTCGGCGCGAGGCGGGCCGACGTCGGCCAGGGCGAATCCCGCTGGGTTGTGCTCGCCGATCCCGAGGGCAACGAGTTCTGCGTGCTCACCGCGCGCTGATCCGCACCGACCCGATCGCGCGTCCCGCGGTCAGCTTCGGGAGGCTCTGCGCCTGCGGGTGCGCTGGGCGCGCTGGGCGCGCTGGGCGCGCAGCCACGCCGGCGCGCCGACGGCCGCGCGCCGCCAGCCCGGCACGCTGACCCGCCGCCGTAGCACGTCGTAGTCGGCGCGCTCGACGGCGTCGAGGATCCGGCTGTACAGGCAGCAGGCCGCCTCGACGCAGTCGCGGCTCTGCGGGTGCAGCATCGCGATGCCCGGCCGGGCGGCGGCATAGATTTCGCGGGCGCGCTCGATCTCGAAGGACAGCAGGTTGCGGATCGGGCCGTCGGCGATGCCGCGGGCCAGCCGGTCGCGATCGACGCCGTAGCGGGCAAGATCCTCTTCGGGCAGGTAGATGCGGCCCCGGGCCAGGTCCTCGCCGACGTCGCGGATGAAGTTGGTGAGCTGGAAGGCGATGCCGAGTTTGGCCGCATACGGCGCCGCACCGGATTCCTCGACGCCGTCGGCCGTGCCGAGAACGGGCAGGACCAGCAGGCCGATCACCGCTGCCGATCCCCACATGTACTCGCACAGGTCGGTGTAGGTCGGGTAGCCGGTGATGCGCAGGTCGGATTCCATCGCGTCGAGGAAGTCCGACAGATGCTGGCGCGGCAGGCCGAACCTACGCACCGTGTCGCGGAGCGCCGCGACCGCCGGAGAGCTGGCGGGGGAGTCGTGGTCGAGTTCGGCGCGTAGCCGGTCGAGCCGCGCGCGGGCCGTGGATACGCCGGCGGTATCGACGAGATCATCGGCCCAGCGCGCGAAGCCGTAGAGCGCGTGCACGTGCGGCCGCTTCGCCGGCGGCAGCAGGCGGGTGGCGAGGTAGAAGGTGCGGCCGTGCCGCGCGTGCAGCCTGCGGCTCGCGTCGTAGGACACGCGCAACGCCGCGCCGTCGATCCGCGCGGCGTCCATGTCGCGGGCGCTCTGCACCCGGCGATGGTCCCAGACCCGTTGGTGCGCCGCTCGCCGACCGGGCGCCCCGCCCCTCAGCCGGTGATGCGCTGCGCCGCGAGCCGGCCGGACACCAGCGCCATCGGCACGCCGACGCCCGGGACGGTCCAGGCTCCGGCGAGCACGACGTTCTCCAGCCCCCGCACCATGTTGGCGAACCGGAACGGACCGGTCTGCGCCACGGTGTGCGCGGCTGCGAACGGTGTGCCGTTGGCGTGACCTGCTGCTCGCCAATCGGCGGGCGTGACGAGTCGCTCCACCTCAATGGCTTCGCCGAAACCGTCGTATCCACGGCGTTCCAGCGTTCTCACCAGCTCGTCGCGATAGCGCGGTCCGATGCGTGCCCAGTCGATGTTGCTCGTCGCGGGCACCGGCGCGAGGACGTAGTAGCCGTGCCGGCCGCGCGGGGCCAGCGAGGGATCGGTGTGCGACGCAACGGTCACCAGCAACGACGGGTCGCTCATCAACCGGCCGTCGTCGATGAGCTCGCGGAAGGTCCGCCGCCAGGCCGTGCCGAAGAGCACGTTGTGGTGGGCCAGCTGCGGGTAACCCGTGCGGCTACCGACATGAAGCAGCACGCACGACGGCGAGACCCGCACGAACCGCAGCCGCCGTGGCGCAACCCGCGCAGGCAACAGGTCGCGATACGTCGTCGGCAGGTCTCCGGTGACGACGACGGCGTCCGCGGCGATTTGCTCGCCGGACTCGGTGACGACGCCGGTGGCGCGATCGCCATCGACCGCGATCCGCGAAACCGCTGTGGCGTAATGGAATCGCACACCGTGTGCTGTGGCGGCGGCGGCCAGCGCGCGGGGGATCTCGTGCACACCTCCGCGCGGAAAGACGGCGCCGCCGATTGTGTCGAGGTGGGCAATCACGGCATAGAGTGCGCGCGCGTCATACGGCGAGAGGCCCACGTAGAGGGCCTGGAAGCTGAACGCACGGCGGATGTCGTCGTCGGGGAGGAACCGGCGCGTCGCGGCATCCAGGCCGCGGAAGCCGCCCAGCGCGGCTAGTCGCGCGAGCGGCCGGCCCACCAGGCGAAGCGGCGAGTCGGCATTGCTGTCGATGAAGCGGCTCCACTGCACGTCGTAGAGGTCCGCCAGCCAGCGCGCGAACTTGCGGTACCCGGCGGCCGCGGCCGGCCCGCGCAGGGCGGCGATGGCTTCGGCGGTGCGGTCGGTGTCGCTGTGCACGTCGAGTCGTTCCCCGCCGGCGAAGAACGCCCGGTAGACCGGATCGAGCCGGACGAGGTCGAGGCGGTCCGCAGCACGCTCGCCGACGCAGCGCAGCGCATCGTCGATCAGCCGCGGCATCGTGATGACGGTAGGACCGGTGTCGAAGGTGTAGCCGCCGAGGCGGAGCCGGCCGGCACAGCCGCCCGGATCGGCGCAGCGCTCGACCACCGTGACCTCGCGGCCGGCACCGCACAGCCGCAACGCTGCCGAGAGACCGGCGAGGCCTGCGCCGACCACGACGACCCGCCCGGTGGCCCCGCTGACCGTGCGCATCGTCGTCATCCTCGCCGATCCGGCCCGCGGTTGCGCGACCGGCTCGTACGAACGCTCTACTCTCGTTGGCATGCACCGCACCGTGCGGGACGCGCTGGCCGCCGGCCCGACGTTCTCCTTCGAGTTCTTCCCGCCGAAGGACGAGCGTGGCGAGGCGGCCCTGTGGCGCGCGCTGCAGGCCCTCGAACCGCTGGACCCGTCCTTCGTGTCGGTGACCTATGGCGCGGGCGGCTCGACCCGGGCGGGCACGGTGCAGATGACCGAGCAGATCGCCGGCCGCACGTCGATGCTGCCGATGGCACACCTCACCGTCGTCGACCACTCCGTCGAGGAGTTGCGCGACGTCGTCGACGAGTACGCGGCAGCGGGAGTACGCAACCTGCTGGTGCTGCGCGGCGACCCGCCCGGCGACCCACGCGGGAAGTGGGCGACGCACCCGGACGGTCTGCAGTACGCGGCCGAACTGGTCTCGCTCGTCGCCGAGCGTGGCTCGTTCTGCATCGGCGTCGCGGCGCACCCGACCGGGCATCCGCGCTCGAGCGACATCGGCGAGGACGCCCGCAGGTTCGTCGAGAAGGTGCGGGCCGGCGCCGATTTCGCCATCACGCAGATGTTCTTCCACGTCGAGGACTACGTGCGGCTGCGCGACCGTGTTGCTGCCTTGGGCTGCAACGTGCCGATCATCCCCGAGATCATGCCGGTGACGAGCATCGGGCAGATCGAGCGGTTCGGAATCCTTGCCGGCGAGGTGTT
Organism: Pseudonocardiales bacterium; assembly: GCA_003244255.1. Taxonomy (GTDB): domain Bacteria; phylum Actinomycetota; class Actinomycetes; order Mycobacteriales; family QHCD01; genus QHCD01. The sequence goes on from QHCD01000074.1 coordinate 28,925, forward strand.
TCCGGCCGATCTCGCGGCTCGGCTGCTGGCCGTTGGCGACGACGCCGAAGCGGTCAGGACGATCGGAGTGGATGCGGCGACCTCGCTCTGCGACTCGCTGCTGGCCGAGGGTGCGCCCGGGCTGCACTTCATCACCCTGAACGGCTCGCGCGCCACCCTCGCGGTGTGGAGCAACCTCGGCCTTCGGGTGGGTGCGCATGGCTGAGCAGGCGACCTCGACGGTCACCGTCACCGGCCGCGGCCAGGCCAGCGGCGATCCAGACGTCGTGATCGCACGGCTCGGTGTGGACGCCGTGGGCGAATCCGTAGAGGTCCTGGCCACGGCGAACGCGGCGCTGGCCGATGTACGGGCGGCGCTTGCCGCTGACGGAATCCCGGACTCCGATCTGCGCACGGCGGATATGTCCTTGCAGAGCTGGAAACACCGGGATTCCGAACCGCAGCAGTACCAGGCCCGGATGGGTCTCACCGTGACGATCCGCGACCTGCCGGCCGCCGGCGAGGTTGTGGCGCGCGCAATTCGCGCTGCCGGCCGATGGGCCCGGCTGGACGGCCTCGAGTACGCGGTGCGGGATCGGGACGCGCTGGTGACCGCCGCGCGGGAGGCTGCGTGGGCCGACGCGAGAGCGGCCGCGGAACACTATGCGCGGCTCGCCGGCTGCACGCTCGGCGCCGTCGCGGCCGTGCGCGAGTCGACCGACGGCATGCATCATCCGATACGACAGTTCTCCAGCCGGTCGGCCGCGGCCGAGCCGGCTGGCCTCTCGCTGGCGCCCGGCAGCGAGAACGTCGACGTCGCCGTCGTGGTCGAGTGGGTGCTGGAGCCGTAGCGGACCTGCCGGACCGCGACGAGTTCCTTCGTCGGTGGTCGGCGCTGCACCTCGGGCTTGCGCCGTCGTGGCTGGTGCGTCGATGGCTCTCGCTGTGCTTCCCGCTGGCGCAAGTCCTGGCGCGGCTACGCGTTCCGCCGAACGTGATCACGCTGACAGCCCTCGCGAGCGCGATTGCCGTTCCCGCGGTCGCCGCAGGTGAACGCAACTTGCTCCTGCTGGCGGCCGTGCTCGTCGTCATCTCCGGCGTGCTCGACAATCTCGACGGCGCCGTGGCCGCGATTACCGACCAGGCAACGGCTTTCGGAGCGGTGCTCGATTCGGTTGCCGACCGGCTGGCCGATACCGCGTACGTCATCACGCTGTGGGTGCTGGGTGCTCCGGGCTGGCTCGCGGGTCTCGTCGCCGGGGCCGCCGCGCTGCAGGAGTATGTGCGCGCACGGGCAGCCGGCGCGGGGATGCGTGCGGTCGGCGTCGTCACGGTGGCGGAGCGGCCGACTCGGGTGATCATGGTGGCCGCACTGCTCGTCGGTGTCGTCGTCGTCGGTCATGCGGCTGTGGTGGCGACGGCGGGCGCCTTGGCGAGCCTTGGGCTGGCAGTCGTGGGCCTGACGCAGGTGCTGATCGCGACGCATCGCGCCCTCGGTTAAAGCAGCGCCCGCCCCTTCCAGCGCAGGGTGCCGCGACGACGGCCCCGGATCGAACCCGCCATGACCCACGCCGCCGCCGTGATCGACACCGGGTGCGCCAGCGGCGCCATGCCGATGCCTTCCCCGGTCGCGCGACCCGTAACCACGCGCCCGAGAACACCTGCTGCATAACCGATCGCGCCGATGCGTGAGCCTCGTACCGCCGCGATGACGGGCACCAGATAGCCGAGCCCGAGCGCCGCCCCCACCGCTGCGCTGCGCGCGGGGCCGCCGGCCAGCGCCCAGGCCGACTTGCGATAGCCGTCGCGTACCGATGCCCAGCCGTCGTACATGTGACAGCTCGCGAGCGTCGAGCCTTCGGCGATCGTCCCGGTGGCTCCGCTCCGGCGGAGCCGGCGGGCCAGGGCGAGGTCATCGAGCACGCAGGCGCGAACGGCCGCGTGACCGCCCGCAGCGTCGTAGACACTGCGGCGAACCACCAGGAATTGTCCCGCTGCGACGGCGAGCGACCGATGCCGGGATCGCTCGGATACCCGCAGCGGCAGGAAGGTGAGCACCGACCACGGCAGCAGCGGCTGGACCAGCCGTTCGGCGACGGTATGGCACTCCAGCCGAGGCAGCGGCGATACCCAGTCGAGGTCATGGCGCCGCATCATGTCCACCGTCGAGGCGACGGCGTGTGGCGCGAGCCGCACGTCGGCGTCGACGAACGCCAGGATGCTCGACCGAGGGTCGGCCAGCGCCGCCAATTGCGCACAGGCATGCGGCTTCCCGAGCCAACCTGGCGGCACGCTGCCACCGGGTACGACCCGCAGCCGCGGATCACCGTCTGCGGCGGCGACGGCGAATTCGGCTGTCTCGTCAGACGATTCGTCGTCGTAGGTGACGACCTCCATGCTTTCGACGCCAGTCTGGGACAGTAGCGTCCGCACGCAGTGGCCTATCTGCCGCGCTTCGTTGCGGGCCGGGACGAGCACCGACACCGATTCGGTCAGCGCCGGCGGCGCGGGGGACGGTCGACGGAGCAGTCGCGCGTTTACCGCCGAGTGCACAGCGCCGCCGACCGCGATCGCCGTGCCCGCCGGCACGAGCCAGCGGGGGATCATCGGGAACGCAGGCTCAGCAGGTAGGGGATCACGCAGGCGCCCAGTGCGACGCCGCCCAGCACGGCGAGCCCGCCACGATGGAAGAAGGCCACGTTGCCGAGCGTCTCGGAGGCATATATCCACGCCAGCATCGTCGCGGGAATCGCCTGCGGGATAATGACATCTGCGACCAGCCTGTCGAACAGGGCAATCAGCGCGACCGAGACGACGAGCCAGCCAACGACGTTGCTCACGGGCACCCCGGCCATGCCGGGCAGGGCCGGGTGCGGGTGGGACCATCGCCAGTTGCCGTCGGCCACCAGCTGCGGATCGAGGAAGACATCCCATCCGGTCAGGGTCGCCGCGCCGATGCCGACGACGCCGGCACGGCTGTGGGCGAGCCGGCGTCCGACCTGCAGCGCCAGCCATGCGACGGTTGTCCAGGCCAGCGTCACCACCACCGGCACGGCCGCGATCCGCGGGCCGAGCGGGCCGGTGTAGGAGTACCGGCCGAACGGGACGCCCGTGTGCAAGCCGACCGCTTCGACGGCGAGCGACAACGCCGCGATCGTTGCGAGCGCGCGCGCTGCCGCGGCCGGACCGAGCGACCACCCAGCATGAACGCCGACGGCCACGAAGAAGGCGACGACGGTGATAACGGTCAGCGCCGCGCGCGGCGAGCCGCCGAGCAGCGGGTACGCCACCTGGCCGGCAATGCCTGCGCCAGCGGCAATCCACGCCACCGGTGCGGACGACGAAAAGCGGCGGACGCGTGTCGGTGCCGACGTCATCGCCAGCGCCGCCGCTCGCGGATCGCCAACCGCGCAGCCGTGCGGCCGCTCGCGCCGAATACCCCGCCGCCGGGATGCGTCGACGCGCCGGTGAGGTACAGTCCGCGCACTCCGGGCACCCGATGGTTCGCCAGTTCCGGCAGCGGGCGCATCGCGAACATCGAGGCGAGCGACATCTGCACGTGCATCACGTTGCCACGCGGCAGGCCCAGTTCCCGCTCGAGATCCAGCGGGCTCTGTATGTGCACATGCTCGATCGTGCCGCGGAATCCGGGTGCGAGCTCCTCGACCCGCTCGACGACGGTGTCGGCGGCATCGCGGGCGACGTCGTTCCAGTGCAGCCCCCCGCTCAGCCGGTAGGGATGCCATTGCGCCCACAGGGTGATGTTCTGCCGGCCGGGCGGCGCGATGGTGTCGTCGAGTGCCGACAGGCTCATCGCCAGCACGGCGGGTCGCGCCGGAGGGCGGCCCGCCAGGAAGTCGCCGTAGGCAGACCGCAGCTCGTCGCGGCTCCCGCAGAGCAGTTGCATCGCATGGTAGGACGCCGGAACCGCGGCCGGATATGCCGGCAGCGCAGTGGTTCCGAGCCGGACCGCCATGCCGATTCCGTTGCCGACGTCGACCCGCTGCGCCGCGTCGGCGAGCTGGGACGGCAGCGCATCACCTAGCAGTTCGAGCGTCGTTAGCACGTGGCAACCAGCGATGACGGCCCGCGCGGGCACGACGTCGCCGGACGCTGTGCGCACTCCACACACGGCGCGGTTGCGCGTCTCGATCGACGTCACGGCATCGCCGAGTCGCACCGTGCCGCCGTCCGCCCGAACCCGGGCGGCGAGCGCCGCCGACAGGGCGCCGCTGCCTCCGTGCGGATGTCCGGGAGATACGGCGTGCAGCATGGCGAGCCAGCCGACGAGCTCCGCGGTGGCCGGCTCGTGCGTCGGCGGACCAGCCTGCGAACCCATCCACGCCAATGCCGTCTTCAGGCGCTCGTCGCGGAAGTGCCTGTCCAGCAAGACATCCGCGCTGTCCAGGAAGTCGCGCGCCGTCGTCTTCCCGACGCGTCCGCCGCCGACGCCCCACATCGCACGCAGCAGCCTAGCCGGCGTCGGAGAATGGGAGAACGCCTCGAAAACCCGGCGACTGCGTGGCAGCCAGGTCTGCACGAACGAGCGGTAGGCGTCGGCATCGCGCGTGCCACACACGCCCTCGATCGACTCGCAGGTGCGGTCCAGATCGCGCCAGAAGGTGATCGCTGCCTGCTCGTCACCACGGCCGAACGGCGCGAAGCCCCACGGGTCGAGGTCATCGTAAGCCAGGCCGTGCTCGGCGAGCCGGAGCTCCTCGGCGATCCCGGTGTGGCGGAACATGATGTGCACGCTGGAGCCGCGATCGACCTGGTAGCCCGGAAATCGCTGCACCGTGGACACGGCGCCGCCGAGCACCGGGTCGGCCTCGATCGCCTCGACACCCAGCCCGGCCTTCGCCAGGTATGCCGCCGCGACCAGTGCGTTGTGTCCGGCGCCGACGACGACGACGTCAGGCATCGGCGGCTGTGGGTATGGAAAGGCCGAGCACGGCGAACGGGCGAGCGTCGCCGGGGAAGAGGTGTCCCCGCAGCACGTCGACGAAACCGATTGAGCGATAGAGCGACAGCGCGCGGGTGGGGCCCTCCGGTGTGGAGAGCAGCACGTGTGCAGCCGGCCGCGGATCGAGCAGGGTTGTGATGAGCGACCGGCCGATGCCGCGACCCTGCCAGCCCGGCTCGACGTGCAGTTCGGAGAGCTCGAAGCAGTCGGTCATCCAGCGGGTGCGGGTCTCGGCCGGCACCGCGCTTGCCACCTGGTCGTGCCACCACTGCCCCGTGGCGCTGCGGTAGCCGTAACCGAATCCGACCAGCGCCCGGCCGGAGATCGCCGCCACCGCGCGGAAATCTGGCAGCCGGGTGTGCTGCGTCGTGGTGCCGGCGCGGGCCATGGCAACCTGGCGCGGATAGCCCATTGCCGCGCCGTAGATGGTCATCGCGTCGTCGATCCGCTTGCGCAGGTCGGCGGCTTGCCAGTGCACCACCTGCACAGCGGTGCGACGGCGCGAGCGCATCAGGGCGTGTCTCTCGGGTTGTCGATCCTGCGGATCAGCTCGACGTACGACCTAGGTGTGCAGCCCGCACTCGGTCTTGCCAAAGTCGGCCCACCTGCCGGCACGCGGATCCTCACCCGGGGCGACGGCGCGGGTGCATGGGGCACAGCCGATCGAGAGGTATCCGGCGCCGACCAGCGGGTTCACGATCACGCCGTTGCGCTCGCTGTAGTCGTCGACGTCGTCCTGAGACCACGCGGCAATCGGATTGACCTTGACCATGCCGCGCCTTGCGTCCCAGCCGACCACCGGGACGTCGGTGCGGCTCTCCGACTCCTCGCGCCGGATGCCCGAGGCCCATGACCAGTACGGCGAGAGCGAGGCCTCCAGCGGCCGCACCTTGCGCAGCCGGCAGCACAGGTCGGGATTGCGCTCGTAGAGCCGCGGGCCGTAATCGGCGTCCTGCTCGGGGACGGTCTGCGAGGGCCGCACCGACAGCACCTGGACCGGCAGCGAGCTCGCGATGGCGTCGCGGGTCCCGATTGTCTCGGCGAAGTGATACCCGGTGTCGAGGAAGATCACGTGAATGCCGGGCAGCACCTGGCTTGCCAGGTGCGCCAGGACGGAGTCAGCCATCGACGACGTCATGCACAGGCGCTCGCCGAACTCGTCGGCCGCCCAACGCAGGATCTCGATTGCCGGGCGGCCCTCGAGCTCGCCGGCCGCCTTGTCGGCAAGCGCGGCGAGCTCCGCGTGTCGCTCCTCGGGCGCGCTCATTCCGCCTCCCCAGCAGGTAGTGCGTCCGCGGCACTCACTTCCGCCTCTGTGGCAGGTAGTGCGTCGGCGGCACTCATTTCCGCCTCTGTGGCAGGTAGTGCGTCGGCGGCACTCATTTCCGCCTCCGCGGCAGGTAGTGCGTCGGCGGCGCTCATCTGCGTCTCCTCACATCGCTCCCGATGGATTCTAGCCGCCAGCCGACGCTGGCACGATTCACAGCGCCAGTGGTCCGGCACGGCGTCGTCCGGGTGAAGGTGCCCGTCATCCAGTACGGCAGTAGAACGGCACTGCGTGGCCTGGACTTCCCGTGCCGAGGAAATATCCTGATTCGTCACCACATGCTGCGGACGGTGTGCGGGCGCGCGGGACGATAGGCGTCCTTGTCAGGTCAGGGGGAGCCGTCACCACATCCGAACGACGCACGTTGCGCGATTGCGCCGGCTCCGGCCGGTTGTTGGCCGTGGGTTGCGCAACGTCTGGTCGATGGATGTCGACGCGTGGCTAGGGCGGCGCGGTGACGAACGTGCTGGGGATCAATGTCTCGGCCAGCCTCCTCAAGCGATGGCGCGAGTGGTTCGCTCCAGCGGCTCAGCCGTTTCGAACAGATCGGCTCTGCGAACGCTTCGCGGACGCCGCGCCGACGGGGCACCGATTGCAGCCGAGTGCGGAGGTGCGTGACACCTTCCACATGTATGGCGGCACCTGGGTCTGGCTGGAGGAGCCGGAGTTTGTCCAGCTCTCCCTGATGGTCAGGCGAGCGCTGCTCTTCCAGCGCAAGGCCACTGGTCGGTTGGGTCAGCTGAGGAGTTCCCCGCGCCGTCTCGTCGACTCCCGTCGGACGGACTCCCGCATCGTCTGGTGGCCGTCACTCTTGCACCGAGTCGGCGACGAGCCCCTCTTTACCTACGTCGAGGACGGCGTGCGACCCAGTCGTCATCGCGAGGTCGACCCGACGGTGTGGTCCGCACCGCGCCGCCTGCTCCCCGGCGTAGCAGACCTCGCAGGCACGTTCGCTCCCGTGTCCGGCCCCAACTGTTTCGGAACGGTGATGGCTGCGGCGGGTGTTCCGGGCGCCGAGTCCGAGTGGATGCTTCAGGGACCGTTTGAGGAGTGGCTTGCTGAGCACGCGGTTTCCATCCAGGGCACGGCAAGGGACCATGTTCCCGGCGTCGTCCTCGTCTGGCGGGCTGCCGATGGACTGGCCGCACACGCCGCCGTCACCGTGGCCAACGGATTCGCGCTGAGCAAGCCTTCGCAGGCCTGGTGCAGCCCCCGCCTCGTGTGGACCGTGCGCGAGACCATCAATGCCGCCCGTTACCGAGGACTCACGTTGAGCCGGCACCTCATCGGTGGTCAGTAAGGTAGTCGCCCACCCGCCGCGTCTCACAAACGGTCCATACCGATCATCAGCGCGCAGTGGTCGTACCCCCACAAACCGCGCTCAAGTGGTCGCAATTAACGCCGCCAGCAAGGACAACACCACCGGGCGGGCATACGGACACGCCGAGCGAATCGTCGGTGAGCTGGGCCGTTGTCACTCCGGGTTCCCGCGGAGCGCCACCGCCGCAGATTGCGAACCGGCAGGTCGTTCTCGCCAACGCTGACATCGGCGACAATGACCCGATGCCGAACACGATCGCCTGCAGCGCCGAGCTCATCGTCCACCACCCAGCCGAGACGACCCTGGCGCTGTTCACCGCCGAGGGAGAGCGATCGTGGGTGCCCGTGCCGGCCGTCGCGCCCGCGGTCATGCGGGCGTAGCGCACGCCGCGTCACGGTGACTGGAGAGTTTCGCCGCCGACTTCGTTACGTAAGTCGAACACTGGCAAGCCGCCATCGCTGGCAATCCGGCATTGCACCGCTGATCGATCCACCTAGGGCAGGTCGGCGGCGGTGCCTTCCGCGCTTGGACAGTGCCACGACGTGGGGACGGCTGAGGCCGTGTGACGAGGCTCTGCTCCCGCCTCATCAACTCTCGTCCCCGCCGCTACAGGCCGTTCCGCTGCTTGGAGAGGTCTGGAGCGCAGTCGGCTCTTGCGGTCAATCCGTGGACCGGCGAGCCTGGTTCGCCTCACGGGCGATCGCCCAGGCGTCCGCCACCGGACCCACGTGCCCGAGCTTGTCGGGGTTGATCACCGCGCGGATCGCCTGGATCCGCCCGTCGAGTATGTCGAGCGTCCAAGTGTTGAGGACCTTGTTGTCCCGGTCGCGGAAGATCGCGCCCGGCTGGCCGTTCACCTCGTGTGGCTCCAACGTCACTTCGATCCGAACGAGCCGGGGGACGTTCGTGGCGAGCACCCGGACCACATTGTCGACGCCGATGATGCCCCTGGGCCACTGTGGGGCCTTGCCGCCGCTGTCCCCGATCATCTGAACGTCGGCGGCGAGCAGTTCCCGTAGGCCGTCGACGTCGCCTTCTCGGAGCGCGTCGAAGAACCGCGTCGCCAGTTGCTCCCGCTCCCTTCGGTCGGCCTCGAACCGAGGGCGTCCTTCGTCCATGTGGCGCCGCGCCCGCACCGCGAGCTGGCGGCACGCCGCTTCCGACCTGCCCACCGCCGACGCGACCTCGCCGAAGCCGAACCCGAACACCTCCCGCAGCACGAAGACCGCCCGCTCGAGCGGGCTGAGTCGCTCGAGCAGCAACAGGGCGGCCATCGACACCGAGTCGGCCAGCTCCGCCGACCGCACGGGATCCTCGTAGGGGTCGGTGAGCAGCGGCTCGGGGAACCACGGCCCGACGTACTTCTCCCGCCGGAGGTGGGCCGAGCGCAGCACGTCGATCGAGATCCGGGTCACCACGGCCGAAGGAAGGCCTTGGTCGACGTGGGTTGTGTCGGGGAAGCCTCGTAGCGCAGCCAGGTCTCCTGGACCGCGTCCTCAGCCTCACTCACACTGCCCAGGATCCGGTAGGCGATGGAGAACAGCAGCGGCCGCAGCTGCTCGAACTCCGCGACTCGGGTCACGCCAGCTCTTCCTTGAAGCCCTGCCGCCACGACGGATAGCGCAGCTCCCAGCCGAGCTCCCGCTTGGCCTTGGCGTTGGAGAAGCCGCGCCCCTCGGTCATCATCATCACCACCATTTCCCCGGCCAGCGGCCGGGCCAGCCACGTAGGGACCCGCATCGGCCGCTTCGCGCCCGCGCACGCAGCCAGATAAGGCAGCCACTCGCTGACCGGCGCCGGTTCGTCGTCGACGATGTTGAACACTCCCCTCGCCTTCTGCTCTACGGCCAGGACGGTAGCGCTCGCCGCGTCGTCGAGATG
>QHCD01000075.1 GCA_003244255.1 Pseudonocardiales bacterium
GCGCGGCTTGACACACATAGGAGATTCAACGGCCGCCTCGAGCACCTGCGCGGCACCGCGCTGGGCTTCCGCAACCTCACCAACTACATCGCCAGATCGCTACTCGAGACCGGCGCCTTCAGACCACGCTTACACCGTCAAATCGGATGAGCCCCGTTGCCTGTGCGGCCACACATTCGTCGTCATGATCAAGAAACGCGATTTCTGCGCAGTTTCTTGCGTCGGTCATTTGCTCGGGACCCCTCTGTCACGATTCACTGGTATCGTAGTAGTGGAATTGTAGTACGTGTTCTGATCAAACGGAAGCAGTCGCCCTGACTCATCAAAGATGCCGGTGGCGGCTTCGTTCCCTCATGAGCAGACGCCGGCGTAGCGGCGTGGCGCTGGGGGCGGGCCACCCTCTGGCATGGGACTGACGATGAGCCAGCGAAGTCAGAAACACGTCACACGTGTCGGCTCAGATGCAGCGCCAGGCCGCTTCAGCGATGGACCTGCTTCTAGCCGCGCCTGGTGAGGAGGTGGATCGGGATGCGTCCTCAACGACGGCCTGATCCGGTTGGCGTGGTCGTCGGCGGGTTGCCGTCTCGGCAGCGACGCCCCGCGCCCCTCGTCGGAGCCGTTGCTGGCAGCGCTGGATCGCACGAGCGCGATGGGCGCCGGCGGGCCCCTCTTGGGGCGACTGACCTGGACGTTTGCCGTAGCCTACGCGCTCTGGAGGGCTCGCATAGCGGCCGAGTGCGGCGGTCTTGAAAACCGCTATCAGGGGTGACTCTGATCGTGGGTTCGAATCCCACGCCCTCCGCCATCGTTATCGGTACCGGTACCGGAACGCGCTGGTTATTGGTACCGTCGAGGTATGTCAACGAACCTGCGTATGAGCAAACGTGCGGCGGCGGCTCTGCGCGAGGCGTCCCGACGCAGCGGCCGGTCGCAGCAGGATCTGCTGAGGGAAGCCGTCGACCGCTTCCTGGGGCTGACCCCAGACGAGCATTCTCGTGATCGGGCGATTGCCGCCGGGCTGGTGAGACCGTCGACTCCATTCCGGGACGTGACGCCGAGCATCACGTTGGCTCCGGGGATGACCACCCGTGATCTGCTGGACCGTGAGGACGGTCGGTGAGCGTCCTCTACGTCGATACGAGCGCCGTGCTCAAGCGGGTGATCGTCGAAGCGGAATCGGCTGCTGTGCGGGCGCTTCTCGTCGGCCGAGACGCGGCCGGAGATCTGCTGACCGCATCCTCGATCTGCTGGCTCGAGGTTTGGCGCTCACTGCGCCGCGCCGGTGTCGACGACGTCGAGGGCGTCGCGGCAACAGCGCTCTCCGGCATCGCTGAGTTTCCGCTCGAAGATTCGGTGCTGCGGCACGCACGACGGGTGGGAGCGAACGAGCTGCGGTCGCTGGACTCGATACATCTTGCATCCGCCGTCCGCGTCGGTGCCGACTCGGTGCTCACCTACGACGGGCGACTTGCGGATTCAGCCGCGTCCGCCGGTCTCACAGTCCTCTCCCCGACGGATTGATCATCCCCCGGCTATGGCCAGCGCGCGGAACCCCAGAGCACCCGAGGCCATGCACCTGGCCAAGGACGTTGGGACGTGCCGGGCGGTCCCAGGCGTGAGGGTTAGCCTGTTCGGCCGCTCGACGACCCGGCCGCTCGGGCGTACAAGCTGCAGCACCACTACTCTAAGTTGCTGGAAGGTTGCTGGTAGCGCGCATGTGCGCGACAGTGCTTGCCGTGCGTCGGTCGTATGCGAGCCACGCCTGCGACGGGGGCGGAGCACCTGGTCACCAGCACCGCCGACGCGAGGGGCACCACTAGCCATGCCACACAGTAGCTCGGCGTGCATTCGCCGCCAGTAGGTCTGGATTCGGCGTGATGCGCGTCCTTGCCGGCATTCTGCAATTGCGCGGCCCTCACCCGGCAGCGGCCAAGGTTCTCACCGCCACCGGCCTGGTCATGGTGGCCGCGCTGCTGGCGGTATTCCTGCGGCTGTTTCGGGGAGTTGAGGCGCTCATCGCGGCCCGGCTGTACTCAGCCGGCATGCCGACGTCGGTGGATTTCCGCGGCGCGATCGTATTCTTCGGCCTGGGCCAACCAGGCGGTTTCGGGCTGCGGATCACGCCCGAGTGCACCTCGGCCGTGCTCATCGCGCCGATCGCACTGGTCGCGGCGGGGCTGCTGAGCCGGCCGCGGGTTCGGTGGCACCGGGTGCTGACCGGTTTCCTCGCCGCGTCCGCCGTGTTGGTCATTGCGGACCAGTTGCGGCTGGGAGTGATCGCCTGGGCGGTGCAGCAGTTCGGGCTGCAGGCCGGTTTCCAATGGAGTCACGTCGTCGTCGGATCTGTGATCAGCCTAGTTTCCGCTGTCGGCGCCCTGGTGATCCTGGTCCGGATCGCCGCCGGAGAGCCGGGCGTGGGGGTGCTTCACCGCAACTGACCGACGACCCGTCCGAATATCGCGCGGCGCAATCCCGCACCCGGGCCCGCCGAGAGGAGACCGAGAGATGCGAAGATTAACCACCCGCGCCTGGCGCGTCACCGTGGGGGCCGGCGCGCTCGCGGCGGCACTGATCCTGCTCACCGGGGTACCGGCAGCGGCCGCTCCCGGCGACGCGAACTCCAGCGCCTACGCCCTGCAGGTGAACGTGCTCGGTGGCACGGTCAACGTCGGCCCGCTCGCCACCCACGCCTGCCCGCCCCCACCCGGCGGAACAACCACCGTGGCCGGGGCGAATCTCGGTGCACTGGGATCGACCGGGGTGCTCAATGGCAGTGCCACCTGCGACACGAACGGGGTCTCCTCGGCAACGGGCAGCGCCGCTGACGTCGCACTGCTAGGCGGCGTCGTCCCCGGCCTGCCGGCGCTCACCGCGACGCTGATCAGTGCCACCTGCAGTGCCAACGGATCACCCCCGCCGCTGGGGTCCTCGACGCTCATCGGCGCCACCCTGGGAACCATCGCAATTGCGGTCCACCCCGAGCCGAACACCACCATTCTCAATATTCCCGGCGTGGTGCAGGTCATCGTCAACGAGCAGATACGCACCGGTGGAGTACTCAACGTCAACGCCCTGCACGTCATCCTCGGTCCGGACGGGGGCCTAGGCGACATCATCATCGGGCACGCGAGCTGCGGCCCGAACACTCCGGTAGCCGGTGTCCCGATCCTCACGCCGATATTCCTAGCCGGACTGGGCGGGATCGCGGTCGTTGCGTTCGGTGTCTACATGATGCGGCGGCGCACGTCCGCCTCCTTGGCGTGAGCCACCAGCACCACCGTCCACCGCCGCGGATCGACCCGATCAGGAGTAACGGCACATGTACCCACCGATCCCGCCGTCGCCGCCGTTGGCGCCCACCGGCGTCAACGTCGTGCTCGATGTGGTACTGGCCAGCCTGCTGCTGCTCGGCGGCCTTCTCGTCCTGCGACTAGGAGTGCGCCGCAAACCCGACCGCCCGGACCGGTGAGGCGTCGGTAGCCGATGTCCGGACTGCAGACCTTCGAGCACGGCCTCACAGTGGTCCTCATCGGATTCGGGCTGGCGTACTTCTTCGGAGGGGTGCTGCTCGGATACCGATCTTGGGGACGCGCCAAACGCGCAGACGAATTGACCGACCAATCTGAGATCAACTACTGGGTATTCTTCCTCATCCCCGCGCTGGACGAGGCCAACGTCATCGACGATACCGTGCGCCGGCTGACGGCCCACGGTCCGGCCACTGTGGTGCTCGTCGATGACGCCTCGACAGACAACACCGCGGAACTCGCCCGCGCCGCCGGCGGATCAAGCTGCCTGGTGCTGACCCGAACCGTGCCCGACGCGCGGCAAGGCAAGGGGGCAGCGCTGAACGCAGGACTCACCGTCATCCGTGACGAAGTCCGCCGGCGCGGCCTGGACCCCGACCGCACCCTGGTGTGCGTCATGGATGCCGACGGCCATCTCAGCGATGGCGCGCTGCGGCGGGTCGGGCCCCTGTTCGACGACCCGCGAGTCGGCGGGGTGCAACTACCGGTACGGATCCGCAATCGCCGCCGGCTAATCGAACGCCTGCAAGACATCGAGTTCTGGGCCCTGTCGGCGTTGAGCCAGTTCGCCCGAGACGCCTTCGGCAATGTCAGCCTCGGCGGCAACGGGCAATTCACCCGGCTCTCCGTCCTACTGGCACTGGATTCCGCGCCTTGGTCGGCAAGCCTGACCGAGGACCTCGACCTGGCGGTACGGATGACCCTGCGCGGAAACCGGCTCGTCACGACCCCGATGGCCTGGGTCGACCAACAGGCCATCACCTCCTGGCGGCGGCTGCTGCGCCAGCGCACCCGCTGGATGCAGGGTCACATGAGCTGCGCCCCCTACATGTGGCGCCTGCTCCGCTCACCGAAGGTGAGCAACTCCGCCGCGATCGAGACCGTGCTCTACCTGTCGGTGCCATGGGCGCTGGTACTGCCGTGGTCGATCCTGTTCCACCTCACCTGGGCGCAAACCATCGTCAGCATCGCGCGTTACGGATTGCCCATCCACGCCACCGGCGTGCTACCCGTCACCCTCTACTGCATCTACCTCTACCTCGTCTCCTTCCTGCCCATGGTCATTGCCGGTCTCATCTACCGGCGCCGCGACCCGACGGTCGGCAGGATCCGCTCCTTCCTGATCGGCCACCTGCTCATCGCCGGCTTCTACGTCGCAATGATCGCCGCATGGCGGGCACTCTTCCGGATACTGCGCGGCAACGCCGGCTGGGAAAAAACACTCCGCCAACATGAAGGTGAACCCGTGGCCGTCGAGCAGGGCCCGACCACTGGTTTGCCCGTCCTCACAGGAACCGTGACGGATTCGGGGTCAGGCCACCGGCCGGTACACCTGGAGTAGTGCGCCGCTGTCGTATCGCTCGAGCTGGGTGAGTTCGAGCGTGATCTTGCCCCGGTCTTCGGGGAAGATCCGCAGGCCGCCGCCGATCATGATCGGAAACACCATCAGACGCATTTCGTCGACGAGCCCGTGTGCCAACAGCGTGCGCACGAGCGTGGCGCTGCCGGCAACCAGGATCGGGCCGCCGTCGCCCCGCTTGAGGTCCATGACGGCCGCGGGGACGTCGCCGATGAGCGCAGTGGCGTTCCAGCCGAGTTCGGGCAGCGTGCCCGTGACGACGTGCTTGGGCATTGCGTTCATCTTGTCGGCGAACTCGCCGTCGCGGTCCGGCCATGCCGACGAGAAGCCCTGGTAGGTGATTCGCCCCAGTAGGAGGGACTCGGCATCGAGGGTCTCCTGGAGCTTGTACGCGTACAAGCCAGGAACTCCGAACGGGATGGTCCAGCCCGTGTGGGGATGGGTTGGTTCGCCGCCAGGTGCCTCGACGACGCCATCGAGCGTCATGAACTCGGTAACGATCAAGGTGCGCACGAGCGGTCCTTCGCTCTGACGCCGGTGCCACCGATTGGACGCCGCTGGCCCAACGGGGTTCGACCGTACTCGGGCGACCAGGGACCGCCTCCACCGAGCCTGCTCGTGCGGGACACTCGTCGGCGTGCGTCGACGAGTGCTCGTATCCGCAAGCCTCGCCCCGGTGGCTCTCATCGGCGGCTGGTCGCTCGCGGCGTCCCGGCAGCCGGCGGGTTACGACGCGGTTCGCGAAACGATCAGCGCGCTCGCCGCGCACGGCGCGACGGATCGATGGGTCATGACGTCCGGTCTGGCGGTTCTCGGCATCTGTCACCTGGTGACGGCAAGCGGCCTGGACGAAGCCGGTCCGTCCGGGCGCGCGCTGCTCGCGCTCGGCGGCGCCGCCACCGTGCTGGTATCCGCGCTGCCACAACCGGCCACCGGACACGCCGCCGCCGCGTCGGTCGGCTTCGGCGCACTCGCGGTGTGGCCGGCCGCCGCAGGCGTGCCAGGACGCACGAGCTCCCGGGTCGCGTCCGCTGCCCTGCTGGCGCTGGTCGGATGGCTGGTCGTGGAGCTGCGCGGCGGCAACCTGCTCGGCCTGAGCGAGCGGGCGGTCGCCGGAGCCGAGGCGATCTGGCCGCTCGTCGTGGCGGTGATCCTCGCCAGGCACGGTCGAGGGACGCAGCGGCCGGCTAGTAACGGTTCCTCGTCATGAAGCCGAGCCGCTGACTACCTGGGCACGGACTGCGAGAACCGGACCTGGTTGCCGGACGGGTCGCGGAATGCGCAGTCGCGCACGCCGTAGGGCTGGTCGATGGGCTCCTGCAACACCTCGGCCCCGGCGGAACGGATCTGTTCGAACGTCGCGTCGATGTCGTCGGTCGCGAAGATCAGACCCGACAGCGATCCCTTGGCAAGCAGCTCCTGCAGCGTGCCGCGATCGGCGGGTCGGCCCATGCCGACGTCCTCGAGCACGATCTGCAGATCGGGCTGGTCCTTCGGACCGACGGTGAGCCAGCGCAAGCTCTCGAAGGGAGCGTCGACGCGCAACTCGAGACCCAGCACGTCGCGGTAGAACGCGAGCGCCTCGTCCTTGCGACGACGCTACGGCCGTGGCGCCGGCGAGGCTTCTCCAATCCTGCTCGGCCGGCCGTTCACCTTGGAGTAGCACGCCGGGATGGCCTGCCCCGCGGCGTGATCGCGTGCGCGGTAGGCACTCGGACTCTCGCCGACCAGCTCGGTGAACCGGGTGCTAAACGATCCGGGCGACGTACACCCGACCTCCATGCACACGTCGTCACCGACAGGTCGCCTCGCCGCTGCGCGCGCGAGCGCCGGCACGTCCAGCGGGCGGGCGTACTCGCGGTCGATCAGATCCTTGGCCCGCCGCAGCAGGATCAGCTCATCGCGTCGCACCGATCGAGGATCCCATGAGCGACGGCGACGTGAGCGCCGAATCTACTAGTGCTCTATGGGGAGGGTGATCACCATGCGTGTTCCGGGATGGTTGTCTTCGACGGCGATGTTGCCTCGGTGTGCAGCGACGACGTCGCGCACGATTGCCAGGCCGAGGCCCGAGCCCCCGGCGTCTCGGGTCCGCGCGTCTTCGAGCCGGATGAATCGGTCGAAGATTCGATCGCGGTCGGCGGCCGGGATGCCGCTGCCGTCGTCGGCAACGGTCAGTGTCACGGTCGTGTGGTCGGTCCGGAGGCGAACCGTGACGGTGTCGCGAGCGTGCCGGATCGCGTTGTCGAGGAGGTTCTTCACCACCCGGTCGAGTGCGTCGGCGTCACCGAGTACGCGACCGCCGGAGACACCGTGGGAGTCGATCCGATGCGAGCTGCGTCCTTGCACGCGTCGCATCTCGTCCAGCACGAGGTCGTCGAGGTCCACCGGCGCGCGTCGAAGGCGTGGATGCGCGTCCAGTCGGGCCAGCGCGAGGAGGTCGTCGACGAGTCGGGTCAATCGGGTCGCATCGCCGGCCAGCTCGTCCCGGTCGGCGGGCGTGAGGGTGAGCTGCGGGTGGTGTGCGTTCACATCGAGTTGCGCGCGAAGCGCCGCGACCGGGCTACGCAACTCGTGTGCGGCGTCGGCGACGAACTGCCGCTGCCGGCTGGTACTGGACTCGATGCGGGTCAGCAGCTCGTTGAAGGTCGAGGCGAGCCGGTGCAACTCGTCGTCCGTCGTGGGCGCCTCGAGTCGCTGGTGCAGGTCGGTGCCGGGGATCGCGCTCGCCTGGCGCCGCATCGCCTCGACGGGCCGCAGCGCCCGACCGACGAGCTGCCAGGCCACGAGGCCGAGCAGGAGGACGATGATGGGAACGCCGACCGCCAATGACAAGATGAGTTCGTCGACGCTCTGGGTGATCTCGGCGATTGGGCGCCCGGCGTATACGGTGACCGGACCTGATGGGGATACGGCGCTCATGCCCGCGACCCGATACGTTCCCTCGTCGCCGAACGGAACACCCGTCACGTCGCGCAGGACTGGTCCGCGACCGGGCGCGGCGAAAGTGAACCGGCGGGTTTCCCCGTCAGCGTTCGCTGAACTTGCCACGACATGCCCGTCCGGCGCGACGACCTGCACGACGACGGTGCCGTCGGTCGAGGTCGACAGTATGTTGGAACGCTGTCCCTGACTGATGGTGCCGGCGACGTCTTGAAGCTCCTGGGTGATGGAGTCGTCGAGATTGGCGAGCAGGCTGCTGTGCAGCCGCAGTACGAGCAGCGCCGCCGCGGCGGTCATCCCGATCGCGACGGCCAGCATTGAGGCTGCGGTTAGCCGGGCGCGCAACGAGCGCCGGCTCCACCACGAACCCGGTCGGCTGACGGCGGCGTCGTAGGGTGCGCTCATCTGCGGCCGGATCCATGCAGCCGATACCCGGCGCCGCGGATCGTCTCGATCCGGTTCGAAGAGAACGGCGCATCGAGCTTCTTTCGCAGGTAGCCGATGTAGACCTCGACGATGTTCGGGTCGCCCGGATAGTTCTGATCCCAGACGTGGGCGAGGATCTCTGACTTGCTGAGTACCTCGTCGGGATGGCGCATCAAGTACTCCAGCAGCCCACACTCGCGTGCGGTGAGGGAAATCGACGTACCCGCGAGGCGGCAGCGCCGGGTCGCCGGGTCGAAGGTGAGATCGCCGGCGACGAGCACGACCGGCCTGGTCGGGCCACCGCGCCGGATCAGGGCGCGGATGTGGGCAAGGACAACAACGTAGGAGAACGGCTTGCTCAGGTAGTCATCGGCGCCCAGGTCGAGCGCGTCGGCCTCGTCGTACTCGCCATCCTTGGCGGTGAGCATCAGGACCGGCGTCCACACCTCGGCGGCCCGGAGCCGGCGCACCACCTCGTAGCCGGACAGCGAGGGCAGCATGATGTCCAGCACGACGGCGTCATAGGCGTACTCCGTCGCCCGCCACAGACCCTCCGCGCCGTCGGCTACGACGTCGACGGCGAAGCCGTCCGCGCGCAACCCCTTGGCCAGCGCGTCGGCGATCCGGTGCTCGTCTTCTGCGACCAGGACGCGCATCGTCTCCTCCCCCGGGTCCCGGCGCGGCCGGCCATAGGGACAGACACCCGAGGACTCTGCACCCGACGGCATCGGCAGATCGGAGGTCACACTTCCCCACGATGCGCGTCGTCGGCTGTGCGGCCGCTGAAAATGACCTGTGTGAACGCTCAGGATAGCCACGCTGAGAGCCTTCCCAGCGTCACTCAGGCTGGGCACAGAACCCGTCGCGCACAGTGAGCACGTACGAGGCGACACGGCCCGCCCCACAATCCGCCCACAAGCCGCCCCACAGGAGATGAGACACGATGCACGCACCACGCAAGATTGTCGTGCTGGCCGGCTCCGTGCTGGCCGCGCTCGCGCTGGCCGGAGGCGAT
This sequence comes from Pseudonocardiales bacterium, assembly GCA_003244255.1. Classification (GTDB taxonomy): domain Bacteria; phylum Actinomycetota; class Actinomycetes; order Mycobacteriales; family QHCD01; genus QHCD01. The sequence continues at coordinate 9,272 of QHCD01000075.1, forward strand.
CTCGCTTACGCGGCTAGCGCGTCCACCCCAGCCCCGGTGACGTCCTCGGCCAGAACGCCGGCACCGGCAGCTGGCGCACCGGCCCGTTCAGCGAGCGGCACCGCACCGGCCCGTTCAGCGAGCGGCACCGACACGTCGGTAGCGACGGTGCGTCGCGAAGCGCCCGAGAGGACGCACGAGGCCGACGGCCCGGGTGGTCACGCCGATCCGAACGGCGCGAACGTCAACCACCAGTTCGACGGCAACGAATAGGACTAAACCAGCAGCGCCACGGGCTGCGACGGGCTGGGCCGCCGGCTGAGTGATCGCTCAGCGGCGCTCAGGTCCGGCTCAGCCACGCGCGGTCAGCATCGGGTGCGTGTCCACCCCGGCGATCGATGGAGTCCGGCAGGAGGCACCCGCGGCCGTTCGGATTCCGGCCGGCGCGCGCGTTCACCGCCCCCTGGACTTCACGACGCCACTGTCTGAACCTGATCGTCCACGCCGAGATGTCTAGAGCCGGCTGGTATGACGACGATCCCGACTACGACTATCGCCGTTTCTGGACGGGTCGGGAGTACGAGCACGCAGCGGAGGAGGTCGCGCTGCGGCGGCTGCTCGGGCGCGATCATGTTGCCCGGGCAGTGGATGTCGGCGGCGGTTACGGACGGCTCAGCAAGCTGCTGGCCGGCTACGCCGACTCCGTGGTGCTGGTCGATCCCAGCCGGCACCAGCTTCGGCTGGCAGCGGACTACCTCCGGGCCGAGTCCCGGGTCGAGTGCAGGCACGCCGACGCGGCCAATCTCCTGCTGCCCGACGCATCGGTCGATCTGTTACTGCTCGTGCGAGTGTTGCACCACGTTCCGGACCCGCGCGCAGCCTTCACCGAGTTCGCTCGGGTCCTGACCCCAGGCGGCAAGCTGGTGCTGGAGTTCGCGAACGGCGCGAACGTGATTAACCGGTTACGCCTGCGGCTGCGCGGCAGGTCAGTTCCGGCCGAGCCGATCAGCGTCGCGGTCGCCTCGTCGGGTACGGACACGAAGATCCCCTACGTCACTCATTCGCCGCACCGTGTGCTCGACCAGCTGCGGGCTGCTGGGTTCGAGGTCGACGCGGTGCTGTCCGTGTCGAATCTGCGTTCGGCGCGGCTGAAGAGGCTGCTGCCATTACCGGTCATGGTCGCGGTCGAACGCCTGCTGCAACCCGTACTCGGACCGTTCTGGTTCGGGCCGAGCATCTGGCTGCGCCTGCACCTACCGGCCGGTCCCCTTCGTCCGGCGGGCGACTTACGATCGCCAGGAACCACCGCCGACTCCAGCGCGAGCGATCCCTAGAACGCCGATGAGACGACGTCCCCAGCTCGCCGCCTACATGGCTGCGCTCGCCGCGGCCGCCGTGGCGTGCACCAACGCCCCAACCGCCGCCCCTCCGCCAGCGACATCGGCACCCTTGATCCCCCCCTCGGCGACTTCGCCGGCGGCCTCCCCCTCCGCCGCGTCGACGGTCGAACCGTCCCACACACCGACCGGGCGGGGCGCACCGCGTCCCACGTCGCCGACCCCGCCGTGGGAGCAACCCCTGGGCAGCCCGGCGAGCGGGCACGTGCAACCCGGGTCGAACCCAAACGTCCTGCCCGGTGACGTGCTCATCGCCGACAAGTTGAACAACCGGCTCATCATCCTCGACCCGCAGGGACGAATCCGCTGGCAGTTTCCACGGCCGGGAGATCTCGCCCGCGGACAGACGTTCCTCGTCCCCGACGACGCGTTCTTCGCCCCCAACGGTCGCGACATCATCGCGACTGAGGAAGACAACTTCGTCATCCGCGTCATCGATGTCGCAACGCATAGGGTCGTCTACCAGTACGGCAAACCAGGCGTTGCCGGATCCGGGCCCAACCGGCTGTGGAACCCCGACGACGCGATGATGCTACCCGGCGGGGAAATCCTGACCGCCGACATCAAGAACCAGCGCATTCTGCTCATCGGCGCGGGCAAGCACACGATTCTGCGCCAGTGGGGTGTGCCCGGCGGGGGCTACCACCAGCCCCCCACCCGCTACGGCGCACCCAACGGCGTGTTCCCCGCCGGCGGCGGCCGGTACCTGGTCACCGAAATCCGCGGGGACTGGGTCGACGCTATCGACCTGCACGGCCACGTCTACTGGACGGCGCACCCGCCCGGAATCGCCTATCCGTCGGACACTAACCGCATCGGCGTCGACCGCTACATCACTGTCGACTACTCCGCGGCCGGCCAGATCCTCATCTTCAACTCGGCTGGCCACCCGATCTGGCGCTACCACCCACCCGCCAGCGCCGCCCTGGACCACCCCTCACTTGCCCTACCCCTACCCAACGGCGACATCGTCTGCAACGACGACATGAACCACCGGGTGATCGTCGTCGACCCCCACACCGACCGTGTCGTCTGGCAATACGGACACACCGGTGTACCCGGTCGCGCTCCCGGATACCTGAACAACCCGGACGGCATCGACCTCGTCCCACCCCACACACTGGCAGACAACACGACCGGCACAGCGGGCCGGACATCCGGCCCGGGGCACTAGGTGCGCGCGTTGGCCCGTGGCGCCACGGACGGTACGGGCATCATGCACTCCATGTCAGTCTGGCGGACGTGGCGCCTACCGGGGCCGGGACCGGTCATGGCGCTGGTCGCCGTATTGACGGGCGCCACCGTCTGGGTGCTCTTGCTACGGCCGGTGACACCCCTGGACTTCCGGGTGTTCTATTCGGCCGGCCTCGCGGTGCGGCACGGCGTCGATCCCTATCCCGCGCCGAACGCCGCAGCGGTGTGGTCGGGCTCGGCCTTCGTATATCCCTACCCCGCGGCGTGGCTGTTCACGTCGTTGGCCGCACTGAGCGTCCACGCCGCGAGTCTCCTGTGGGCCATCTTGTCCGTGGCCGCGATCACCGCCGGGGTATGGCTGCTGGTCGGTGCCCGCTGGGGGGTGCTACTGGCTGTACTGCTGGCCTCTCCGACTCTCGACGGGCTGCAGATGGGCAGCGTCAACGCCGTGCTGTTCCTTGGCCTGGCCATTGCCTGGCGGTGGCGCGATCGGATGTGGATCATGGCGCCCACTATCGCGTTGCTGATCGCGCTGAAACTGTTCTTGTGGCCGCTGGGTCTGTGGCTACTGATGTCTCGACGCTGGCCGGCCGCCCTCGGGGCAGCGGCCATCGGCACTGCCATCGGCGCGGTGGGCTTCCAGGCCGGCCCGCTCGGGCCCGTCACCTACCTGCGACTGCTGAATCAGCTTGGCGCCCATGAGGTGGGCCGGGGCTCCGGCCTGCAGGGCCTGCTAGTCACCTGGGGGGCGACGCCACCCGCCGCTGAGATGATCGGAGTACTTGGCGCACTGGCGCTGATGTACGTGATCGCCCGTCGAACCGATCCGGCTGCACCCGCGCTGTACGTGGCCGCTCTGGCCGCGGCGCTGTTTGCCTCCCCCGTCGTGTGGCATCACTATTATCTGCTGGCTGCTGTTCCCCTGCTGCTGCTCTGCCGGCCGAGCGGGGCCGCCGGCTGGTATCTGTTGATCGGTTGGGCGTCGGTTGCGCCGCATCCGTCCGCCGATGTGTCGCTAATCGTTCTCACCGTTGTGGCTGACGGCGTTCTTGTGCTGATCCTGCTTCGACTTCTCGTCCTGCATCGCCACCGGATCAGGCCGACCGGCTCTTACGGCCGCGTCGCAGGCGTGAGCGCGGCGCTACTCCTCGGGCTGCTGAGCTCGGTGCCCCTGGCCGTGGTCGGGGGTCGGGGTTTCGTCATCGGGCTGTCGCAAGCGGGGTTGCCCGTGGCCGCCACCGTGGCTTTGGCCGTTGCAGCCGCCGCGCCGACTTGGCGCGCTGGTGACAGACCTTGTTAGCCCGGGTCATGCACCGGGAACGGGCCGTCGAGCGCGCCCCGCGCAAGGCGTACGGTTAGCGCGGCATGGAGACGAGCCAACGCCTACGGCGGGTCGCCACGACGGACCGGATCGCCGTACGAATGCTCGCCGCCATCGGCCTGCTGGCCGGCGGCGTGATCGTCTGGGCGGGTGGGCAGGTCGGGCCACCCCCGGGCGCCCTTGCCGGGGTGAGCTGGTGGGGGACCTTTGCACCGGTCCGCACCCAATCGACGTGGCCGGGCATCACGGTCCTCGGCGGGGTCGCCGTGCTCATAGCGGCTTGGCTCGCAACGTTGACCCTCGCGCAGCGACGTCATTGGTCGATCCGCCGGATCTGGCTGCTCGTCGGGGTCTGGGCATCCCCGTTCGCCGTGGGTCCGCCGATCTTGAGCAACGACGCTTACAGCTACGTGGCGCAGGGCCTCATGGTCATCGAGGGCCGAAGCGCTTACAGCTCCGGGCCGAGCGTGCTGGGCCAGTCACCCGCGCTCGCCGCCGTTGATCCACGCTGGCGAGATACGCCGAGCCCGTATGGACCGCTGGCCACCGCCGTACAGAGCGTTGCGGCACACGTCGGCGGCGCCTCGGAACTGGTCTCGATCATCGTGCTGCGGATCGTCGCCATCGGCAGCATGGTGGCCATCGGCGTGTTTGCCGCCTCATTAGCCGCCCCGCACGGCCGATCAGCGCTCGCCGTCGCGCTGACCGTGGGGAATCCGTTGCTGCTGCTGCAGTTCCTCGGAGCGGCTCACCTCGACGGACTGATGTGCGCGCTGCTGATGGGCGCGCTGGTCGCGGCACGGCGAGGGCAGCTGGATGCCGGCGTCGCCCTCGGATGCGCTGCCGCTGCGGTTAAGGCGCCGGCGATGGCCGTCGTCGTCGTCATCGTTGCGATGGCGTGCGCCGATGTCCCCAGCGGACGGCAACGGCGACGGCTTCTGGTTCGCACGGTCGCTCTCGCTGCGTCCGTCCTTGCCGGGCTGGCGCTGCTGGTACCCGACGGGTGGGGCTGGGTGGGCGCGCTGACGACGCCCGGCCGAGCCGACACCGCGTGGGCACCGGCTGACGTCATCGGCATCGTGCTGCACGCGGGTGTCGGTTGGCTACCCGCGTCGGCCGTGGTCCTCTCCGCTTTGGGGCGGACCGCCGCGCTCGTTGCTGCCGGTGCTCTCGCCTGGTGGCTGCTGGCGACCCTGCGGCGCCGCCTCGTTGCGGACACGACGGGGGGCCTGCTGCTGACCGCGGCGCTCGGCCCGGTCGTCTATCCGTGGTATCTCGGATGGGGCCTGGTATGTCTTGCGCCAGGCGCCTCTCGTCAGTCGCAGGGGTGGTTGGTCGCCGTTTCCGCCGTCGGTTGCCTGGCGAGCGTGCCGGCGCTTAGCCATCCGGTCGCGATGTCGGTGGCCGTGGCTGCCGGGATGGCGGTGTGCGCATTCGGTGCCCACAACAGCGGCGTCAGGCGCGCAATGGTGCCCGGCGTGATCCGAAGCTCCGAGCCGGCTCGATCGAGATAGCTCGCACTGGGCAGTGGTCCGCAGGTGTGGAAGCGTCGACACCATGAGACCCAGCCAGTTGCGCACTGCCGGCGGGAGGACGGCGGCGGCGTGGGTCGCCGCCGTATTGGCGCTCGTGGTTGGAGGCGGCTACGCCGTTGTCAGCGGTTACTGGGCAGTCGGCGGCACAGGTCTGCTCGACACGGTTGGCGGCGTGTTCCAGCGGGCGGGTCGCTCCGGTGGCACCGCGGTGGTGGTCGCGCTCTGGATCGTGGTCGCGATCAAGCTGATCGCCGCCGTGCTCCCGTTGCTCGTGTTGCGCCCGGCGCTTCGCAGGGGGTGGCGTCGCGTCGTGTGGACGTTGGCCTGGGTCGACGCCGTCATCTTGACGCTCTACGGATTGGTGCTGACCACCACGGGTCTGCTCGTACAAGCTGACGTTGTGCAGGCGACCAATGGCGCCGACCATCGTGCGCTTGCGTGGCACGCCTACCTCTGGGATCCATGGTTCTTGGTTTGGGGACTCCTGGTCGGCGCGGCATTGCTCTGCAGGCGACCTCAACCCGAACTGTCCGCGATCGCGTCGGCCTGAGCACGGGCCTTGTCGTGGGCCAGGCACCCGGCCGCCACAGAGTTCGGGGCACTCTGGACGTCGCTGCTATATCGGGTGAGCTAACGTCGCGGCGGTGAGGCGGAGTGGGCACTACTCGGCGGCCGGTGCTGCACTGTTGGATGTGTTCCTGGCGGTCCTCGTTGTGACATTCCTGGTGTTCGGGTCGCGCCAGGCGGGGATTGACCAGGTGCCGCCGCGTCGCCCGCTCGATACGGCTGTGTACGTGGTCCTTGTGCTCGCGGGGCTTGCGCTGGTGTCGCGGCGGCGCGCGCCCGGAGCTCTGTTCGCCATCGAGGTGTCGTTGGGTCTGGTCTATCTGGGGCGTGGTTATCCCTACGGTCCGCTGCCGGTGCCGATCGCGCTGGCAGCCTATGGTCTCGCCCGCCGCCGCGGCACCCGGGTGACGCTGGCGGCGACGGGACCGGCGGCTCTCGCGCTGGTGCTCGCATATCTGGTCGGTTATCGACCGGCTGGGCTGCTCGGCGGCGCCGACGCCGTGGCTCAGGCCGGTTGGGTGCTGCTGCCCGCGCTGGTCGGGGGCCTGGTGCGGGAGGTCCGGGCGGCCGCGGCCCGGGCCGAGGAGGCCGCGGCCGGCCGTCGGGTGGAGCACGAGCGGCTGCGGGTAGCGCGAGAGGTCCATGACGTCGTCGGCCATGGGTTGTCGGTGATCTCCTTGCAGGCAGGCGTCGCCCTGCATGTGCTCGATCGCCGTCCCGAGCAGGCCCTCCCGGCGCTGGAGGCGATCCGGGCCACGAGCATCGCCGCGCTGGACGAGCTACGCGCGACGCTCGGGTCCGGGCCGCCCGAGGGCCAGGTATCGGGAGGGCTTGACCGGCTGGACGCGATCGTCGACCAGCTCCGCGGGTGCGGCTTGACCGTCGAGGTGCAGACGGTTGGTGTCGCATGTGCGCTGGCTCCCGATATGGATCTGGTCGCGCTGCGCGTCGTTCAGGAGTCACTGACCAACGTGCTGCGCCACTCGGGCACTGCTACCGCACGGGTGCAGCTGCGCTACGAGCCGGGCCTACTCGGAGTCGCGGTCAGCGACGACGGCGCGGGGCGACCGGCAGATGCCAACCCGGTCGGCTCCGGCCGGGGGCTCGCTGGCCTGGCACAGCGGGCCACCGAGCTGGGTGGCTCTCTGCAGGCCGGCCGTGGCGAGGGCGGCGGCTGGCGAGTGATCGCGGCCCTTCCACTCCAACCGGGTGCAGGGTCGGTGCAGCCGCGGTGATCCGTATCGTTGTCGTTGACGATCAGCCGCTGATCCGGTTGGGATTGCGGGTGCTGATCGAGACCGAGGACGACCTGCAGCTCGCCGGCGAAGCCGGGGAGGGGCCCGCAGCGCTGTCCCTGGTGCGACGGGTGCGGCCCGATGTCGCGCTGCTGGACATCCGGATGCCCGGACTGGACGGGCTCGAGGTCCTGAAGGCTATCGTCGCCGACCCCGTCCTGGCGGCCACCAGGGTGGTGATCGTTACGACGTTCGCGCTCGATGAGTACCTCTTCGAGGCGTTACGCGCCGGGGCGAGCGGCTTCATCGTGAAGGACACCGACCCGGCGGAGCTACTCCGAGCGATTCGGGTGGTCGCTGCCGGCGAGTCGCTGCTGTCACCTACCATGACCCGGCGCCTCATCGGTGCCTTCACCGCCCGCCCAGCGCTGCACGCGCCAGATCTCAGCGACCTGACCGCGCGCGAGCGGGAGATCACTGCGCTTGCCGGGCACGGCCTGAGCAATGACGAGATTGCCGGGCGACTGGTGATCAGCCCCGCCACGGCCCGCACGCACGTCAGCCGCGCGATGATCAAGCTCGGCGCCCGCGACCGTGCGCAGCTGGTCGTGCTGGCCCATCAGGCCGGTCTCGTCACGCCACCGGAATGACGTCCCTACGTCCGTCTGCGTAGCGCGAAGCCGCTCGCTGGCCGATGACCATGAGGCGGTCGAGTACCACACTCGGAAAGATGACGCCGATGATCAGAACCGTCGCGAAAGTCCAAGGATTGATTCTGATCCTCCTCGCCGTGAGCAGTCTGAGCGCCGGTAAGAACTCACTGCACGGGGCACTGAACATCGAATTGCAGATGAACATCATTCATCTGCTGACCGGCAGCTGGTTGGTCCTTGCTGGCTATGCTCGTTCCGAAAAGGCGGCAACTGCCAGCGTGGCCGTTCTCAGCGCCGCATTCTTTGTAATGGGCGCTTCCGCGCTGTCTTCTTCTTTCGGGATTGTGGCGCATGGTTACAGCTGGATCCATGAGGTGATCCGCCTCGCGGTCGCTCTGCTCGGCGCCGAGGCGCTGATTGTTGGCAGGCTGAAGAAACGGAAACTGGCATCAGAAAAAAGTTCGCGCCCAACGGCATAGGTCACGCCACCACGATGCGGGCGCTCCTCCGCCTGACGAGCGCGCGTCTGCCTTGCGCCATCCGCCGATCGGAGACCCATGTCCCCGCGCCTCCTGCATCGATCGCTGCGCGTTCTCCACCTCATCGCCGCCTGGGGGACCATCGGATATGTCTACGGGACGGTGCCCCGAAGCGTCGCCCAAGTCGGCTTCGTTCCCATCCTCGGCCTGACCGGCGTGGCGATGTGGCAGCTGCCGGGTATCCGCCGCTCGGTGCGGCGACACCGCGACTCGGCGTTCTTCGCCGAATTGGCTACGCTTCCCACCATGCGGGCCGAGGGCGTCGCACGTCTGTGGGCCGGCCTCACGGCCGTGATCGGGTTCGCGGCGGTCGTCGCTCAGCTGGTGCTGGTCGTCCGCGACAACCTGAGCGCAGTCGGCTACTTCTCCTATTACACGATTGACAGCAACCTGATCGTCATCGTGCTCGCGGCGATGTTCGCCATCGCACCGCAGCGCGACTCGGCCGGCTGGCGGCTTGCCAGCCTGATCGGCCTGCTGTCTATCGCGATCACCGGGATCGTCTACACCTCGGTGCTCCAAGGGCTCGTCGAGCTCGGCGGCGTCGGCCGGGTCACCAACATCGTCTTTCACTACCTGATCCCGATCGTGTCGGTCCTTGGCTGGCTGGTACTCGGCTCGCGGGGGCGCTGGCGTCCATCGACCCTCGGGCTGGCGGTGCTGTTTCCGCTGGCATGGCTGGCCTACACCCTGATCCGCGGCGCCGTCGTGCACACCTACCCCTATCCGTTCGTCGACGTCGACCAGCACGGCTACGCCATCGTCGCCCGCAACTGTGTCGCGATCACCGTGCTCTTCGTCATCGTCGGCGGGGTGATCCTGCTCATCGACGCCCGCGCGCCGAGCCTGCGAGCCCGGCGCCATCGCGCCGCCGTGGCCGTCGACTGATCCCGCATCCGGGACGTGCGCGTGGCAGACTGCCAGCGTGCATCGGATGCTGGCGCGGCCGGCCGCACACCTGACCTCGGCGGCGCTGCGGATCGGTGGCCTCCCGCAGGTGCGTCTCGATCCGCCGGATCCGGCTACCGCCCGGGAGTTCGATCGCTTCACCGCCGATAACGTCGACCGCTCGGCTCATACGACGACCGTTCGACCGCCCGGCGACCTCGCCGTCTATCTGCGCTGGCTGGCCGCGCACCGCGACGTGCTCTTCCACGGCACCAAGCAGGCCGACCTGGGCGAGCTGCATACCAAGCGTCTCACCAGCGACGTCACTGACTTCGGTGCCCAGCAGGCGGTCTTTGCCTCTGACGACCCGATCTGGGCGATGTACTTCGCGCTGCTGCGCCGCGGCGACACGTTCGGGTCGACCCGCAACGGGTCGTTGGCCGCTGTCGGCACCGAGCCGTGTCGGCGCCGGTACTTCCTCTCCGTCAATCACGGCCACGAGCCGGCGCTCGACCCTGGCTGGCTGTATGTCTTGCCACGTAAGGGATTTCGCTCCGAACGCCCGTGGTACGGCGTGTTGGACACAGCCCACTGGGTGAGCGAAGTGGCGGTGCGGCCGATGGTGCGAATGGCTGTGGGCCTCGAAGACTTCCCGCTCGCCGACGCCGTCGGCCGGCACTCGCGCGACGAGTCGCTCGCCCGCACTCTGTGGAACGCACGCCGATGAGCGCCGACTGGGTCGTCGTCGGTATCGACAACGGCGGCACGGCGAACAACGCGACCGTGCTGACGTCGGACGGCGACTTCCTCGTCGACCGGCTGGTCGAGACGCCGAGCCGAGTGCTCGACGGACCGCAGGTCGCGGTCGCGGCGATGGAGCTGGCGCTGGACGGCGTGCTCGGCGGCGTCGGACTGCCGCGCACCGCCGTGCATGCCGTCGGGCTGGACACGCCCGGACCGGCCAGTGCGGACGGCGTCATCTCCTCGCTCGGCGCCACGAACTTCTCGGCGCAGGAGTGGCGCGGGTTCGACGTGCGGGGCGCGTTGGAACGGCGTGTCGGACTGCCGGTCGTCTACACCAACGACGGCAACGCGGCCGCCCTCTACGCCCATCACGCGCACTTCGGCGCCGATTCCGGCCGTCGGTCCTCGGTTGCCGCGATCGTCGGCACCGGTCTGGGCGGCGGGATCGTGCAGGACGGTCGGGTCGTCAGCGGCGCGGCCGGGATGGCCGGCGAGCTCGGCCACGTGCACATCCCGATGGACGGCCTGCTCGCCGACGATCAGCCGACGCCGTCGTGCAACTGCGGCTTCTCCGGCGACGTCGAGAGCGTCGCATCGCTGTCCGGCATCGTCCGCAACCTGCTGCCCTACTGGCTGGCCCGGTATCCCGACCACCCGCTGGCCGCGCTGCCGATCCTGGACGCGGCCAAGCAGGCACGCAGCTATGGCGAACGCAAGGATTCCCTTGCCCGCCAGCTGTTTGAGCAACAGGCGATTGCGATCGGGCGACTGTTCACGCTGGTCGCCAACATCACCGATCCGCATGGGTACTTCGTCGGCGGCGGCATCGTCGAGGCGGAACCGGGGTTCCGCGAGTGGTTCCTCGACGTCGTACGCCAGAACACGACCCTGCGCGCGGAGCAGGCAGCCGTCGCGTCGTTCGCCGTCGTGCCCGATCTGGACATGGCCGGTGCACGCGGATCGGCCGTCGCCGCCATGGAGTCCGTCAACGCCGGGTCAGGATGACCGCCGCGCTCGCCGAACCGCTCCCGCTCTTGGGTCGCCCCCATGTTGATCATGCGGTTTCGGTACGCGACACGCCGGTTTTCCGTCCCGGAAGCGCATGATCAACATGGAGGGGGCGGGTCGCGGGTCCATGGGGCGAGTCGACGGATTCTACGGCGGCCTGCTCGGCGCCGTGGCCGGCCTGCTGATCACCGACTACTGGCTGGTCCGCCGGTCGCGGTTGCAGCTGCGGGAGCTCTATCTCCAGGACGGCCGGTACTGGTACTCCGGCGGCTGGAACATCGCCGGCGTGATCGCCGCGGTTGTCGGCATGGTGCTCGCCGTCGGCGGCGCCTATTCGACGCCTGGCAACGGGCCGTTCCCGAGGCATGGACTGATCCCGTTCCTCAAGCCACTCTACGACTACAGCTGGCTGATCGGATTCGCCGCCGCCGTCGTCGTCTACCTGCTGCTCTATCCGGTGCTGGCCCAGGACCGGAGGCGCAGCGTGGCCGCCCTACCGCTGGCTGCGGGGTGACCCGGGGTTGCTCGCCGAAAGTGCGGGGGAGAGGCTTAGGCCATGAGTGACATCCACGCCCAATTGCTCGCCCGCCACCGCGCCGTCCTGCCGTCCTGGCTCGCGCTGTACTACGACGAACCGATCGAACTCGTCTCCGGCAGCGGCCGCCGGGTCACCGATGCCGAGGGGAACACCTACCTCGACTTCTTCGGCGGCATCCTGACGACGATGACCGGCTACGCCGTGCCGGAGGTGGTCGACGCCATCCGGGAGCAGGCGGGGAAGATGCTGCACACCTCGACGCTGTACCTCATCCGGCCGATGATCGAGCTGGCCGAGCAGATCGCGTCGCTCTCGCACATCCCGGGCGCCAAGGTGTTCTTCGGATCGTCTGGTACCGAAGCAAATGAGGCCGCGCTGCTCTTTGCGACCCAGGCACGCAGGTCGAACCAGGTGCTCGCCGTGCGCAACAGCTACCACGGCCGCTCCTTCGCCGCCATGGGCATCACCGGCATCCGTGGCTGGTCGGCGAGCAGCCTGTCCCCGCTGGCGATCAGCTACGTGCACCACGGCGACCGGAGCGCGGGACCGTTCGCCGGACTGTCAGACGAGGCCTACCTCCAGGCCATCGGGGCCGACGTCCGCGAGGTGATCGAGACGACGACGGCGGGTGACGTCGCGTGCTTCATCACCGAGCCGATCCAGGGCGTGGGCGGCTTCCTCACGCCGTCGGATGGCTTCTTCAAGGCCATCAAGAACGTGCTCGACGACTACGGCATCCTGTTTGTCTCCGACGAGGTGCAGACCGGCTGGGGACGCACCGGCGAGCACTTCTGGGCCATCGAGGCCCACGACGTGGTGCCGGACATGATCACCTTCGCCAAGGGGCTCGGCAACGGCCTGGCCATCGGCGGCGTCGTCGGCCGCGGCGAGCTCGTGGACTGCGTGCCCGCCAACAGCATCTCCACCTTCGGCGGCAACCCGCTGGCCGCTGCGGGAGCTCTCGCGAACCTGCGCTACCTGCTCGACCACGACCTGCAGGGCAATGCCCGCACGCAGGGCGCGCGCCTGCACGCGGGGCTCACCGAGCTGGTCGGCAAGTACGCCGTCGTCGGCGAGGTGCGCGGTAAGGGCCTGATGGCCGGGCTCACCCTCGTCGAACCGGCCACCCGGGTGCCCTCCGGAGCCGCCGCGGCAATGGTGCTGAACGAGGCCAAGGCCCACGGCCTGCTCATCGGCAAGGGCGGCATCGCCGGCAACGCCCTGCGCATCGCGCCGCCGTTGTCGGTGACCGCCGAGGAGGTCGACCAGGCGCTCGAGATTCTCGCCGCGGCGATCGACGCGACCGACCGGTCGATGGCCTCGGCTGCCAGCTGAAATCCATATCCGAGTAGGAGATGTGCGCGATGGCTAACGTCGTACGAGCCGCGCTGGTGCAGGCGAAGTGGACCGGCGACAAGGAGTCGATGATCAAGAACGCCGTCGCCGCGATTCATCAGGCCGGCGACCAGGGCGCGCAGGTCACCTGCCTGCAGGAGATCTTCTACGGCCCGTACTTCTGCCAGGTGCAGGACGCCGCGTACTACGACTACGCCGAGCCGATGCCCGACGGCCCGACAATCGCGCTGATGTGCGACCTGGCGAAGGAGACCGACCAGGTGCTGATCGTGCCGATCTACGAGGAAGAGCAGACCGGCGTCTACTACAACACGGCCGCGGTGATCGACGCCGACGGCCGGTATCTCGGCAAGCACCGCAAGAACCACATTCCGCAGGTCGGCGGCTTCTGGGAGAAGTACTACTTCAAGCCGGGCAACCTCGGCTACCCGACGTTCGACACCGCCGTCGGGCGCATCGGTGTCTACATCTGTTACGAGCGGCATTTTCCCGAGGGCTGGCGTGCCCTCGGGCTGGGCGGCGCGAAGATCGTCTTCAACCCGTCGGCGACCAGCCGCGGGCTCTCGGAATACCTGTGGAAGCTCGAGCAGCCGGCGGCCGCCGTCGCGAACGAGTACTACGTCGGCGCGATCAACCGGGTCGGCATCGAACCGCTCGGCGACGACGACTTCTACGGCCAGTCCTACTTCGTGGACCCGCGCGGGCAGTTCGTCGGCGACGTCGCCTCCGACACCGCCGACGAGGTGCTGGTGCGCGACCTCGACATGGACCTGCTCCGCGAGGTGCGCCACACCTGGCAGTTCTACCGCGACCGGCGGCCGGACAGCTACGACGCGTTGACGACGCCGTAGGGGAAGGCCGCACATGCGAACGCTCATCTCCGGCGGCATCGTCGTCACCGCCAGCGGCAGCCAGCCGGCCGACGTGCTGGTCGACGGCGAGCGGATCCATGCCGTCGTCGAACCGGGCACCGATCCCGCTTCGTGGCAGGCGGATCGGGTCATCGACGCGACCGATCGCTACGTCATCCCAGGCGGCATCGATGGGCACACGCACATGGAGATGCCCTTCGGCGGCACGTTCTCGGTCGACGACTTCGCCTCCGGCACCCGTGCCGCGGCGTGGGGCGGCACGACGACGATCGTCGATTTCGCCGTGCAGAAGAAGGGCACCAGCCTGCGCGAGACGCTGGACACGTGGCACGGCAAGGCCGACGGCAAGTGCGCGATCGACTACGGCTTCCACATGATCGTCTCCGACGTCAACGAGCAGACGTTGAAGGAGATGGATGCCCTTGGCGGGGAGGGAATCAGCAGTTTCAAGCTGTTTATGGCCTATCCCGGAGTCTTCTACGCCACCGACGGCGAGATCCTGCAGGCGATGCAGCACGCGTCGGACAGCGGCGCGCTGATCATGATGCACGCCGAGAACGGCATCGCCATCGATGTCCTTGTGGGGCAGGCACTTTCGCGCGGCCACACCGATCCCCGCTACCACGGCATTACGAGACCGCCCGACCTCGAGGGCGAGGCGACGTCGCGTGCGATCAAGCTTGCCGGCGTCGCCGGTGCGCCGCTCTACATCGTGCACCTGTCCTGCGACGAGGCGCTGACCGCCGTCGCGATGGCCCGCACCGAAGGCCGCCGTGTCTTCGCCGAAACCTGCCCTCAGTACCTCTTCCTGACCGACGACGCGATGGCCGGCCCCGGTTTCGAGGGCGCGAAGTACGTCTGCTCGCCCCCGCTCAGGCCGTCCTGGCACCTGCCGAAGCTCTGGAACGGGCTACGCACCGACGCGCTCTCGGTGGTCTCCACCGACCACTGCCCGTTCTGCTTCAACGAGGAGAAGCAGCTGGGACAGGGTGACTTCGCCAAGATCCCCAACGGCATCCCCGGCGTCGAGCACCGGGTCGATCTCGTCTATCAGGGCGTCGTCGCGGGGGAGATCAGCCTGGCCCGGTGGGTCGAGGTGCTCTCGACCACCCCGGCGCGGATGTTCGGCCTCTATCCGAAGAAGGGCGAGATCGCCGCCGGCTCGGACGCCGACATCGTGATCTATGACCCGCGAGCCCGGCAGACGCTCTCGGCGCGGACCCATCACATGGCGGTCGACTACTCCGCCTATGAAGGCAGGGAGATCACCGGCCGGGTGCAGACCGTGCTCTCCCGCGGCCGGGTCATCCTCGATGACGGCCGCTACGACGGCGCCGAGGGGCACGGGCAGTTCCTGTCCCGCTCGACCTGCCAGCTGCTGGGCTGACGGCGTCGGCATGGACTTCGGCATCGTCCTGCAGACCGACCCGCCGGCCCGCGCCGTTATCGACTACGCCCGGCGTGCCGAGGAATCCGGCTTCGGCCACGTCTGGACCTTTGACTCCACCGTGCTCTGGCAGGAGCCGTTCGTCATCTACTCCCAGATGCTCGCCGCCACCGACCGGCTCGTCGTCGGGCCGATGGTCACCAACCCGCTCACCCGCGACGTCAGCGTGACGGCGTCCGCGTTCGCGACGCTGAACGAGATGTTCGGCAACCGCACGGTGTGCGGCATCGGCCGCGGCGACTCGGCGCGGCGCGTGATCGGCAAGCCGCCGTCGTCACTTGCCACCCTCTCGACCGCGATTCGCCAGCTGCGCGACCTCGCGGAGGGCCGGGAGACCGACCTCGACGGCACGGCTGTGCGGCTGCCGTGGGTGCGCGACGGCAGGCTGCCGATCTGGATGGCTGGCTACGGGCCGAAGGCGCTGGAGTTGTGCGGCCGCGAGGCCGACGGCTTCATCCTGCAGGTGGCCGACCCCGCGATCGCGCGGTGGACGATCGGCGCGGTGAAGGCGGCTGCGGGCAACGCCGGACGCGATCCGGATTCGCTCGCCATCTGCGTCGCCGCCCCGGCGTACGTCGGCGAGGACCTGCCCCACCAGCGCGACCAGCTGCGATGGTTCGGCGGGATGGTCGGCAACCACGTCGCCGACCTCGTCGGCCGCTACGGCGAGGCCTCGGGGCAGGTGCCGCGGGAACTCACCGACTACATCAAGGACCGCGCCGGTTACGACTACTCCCACCACGGCCGCGCCGGCAACCGGAGCACCGACTTCGTCCCCGACGACATCGTGGACCGGTTCTGCCTGCTCGGGCCGGTCTCAGCGCACCGCGACCGGCTGGCAGAGCTGGCCGAGCTCGGCGCCACCCAGTTCGCGATCTACCTCATGCACGACGACAAGGACGGCACGCTCGCCGCCTACGGCGACGCCGTCATCGGCTCCTGACCCCGCTCTGCTTCTCCGAGTGGTGACACTTGCGGGATTTCGGCGCCCGAGAACCCCGCAAGACGCGCCACTCGGCGAAGCGGACCTGTGCCCGCCGGGGGTAACCGACTGCCGCAGGCGAGAACTCAGCGGTTGAGGGACTTGCGGCCGCCGCGGAAGCCGCCGAGCACCAGCGTGACGCCGAACCCGATGCACGCGACGACGAACAGCCAGAAGATCGCCTTGACCAGGAATCCGATCAGCCCGAGGACGATCCAGCCGATGATGATAAACGCCAGGATTCGCAGCATCTAGCCCTCCGACCTCTCGGCACCCGGTTCGGGTGTCGCTCGCGCAAAGGTTCCTCTGAGCTACAGAATGGCACAGGACACGACGAGACCCCGCCCGCGGATAACCGCGAGTGGGGCCTCGTCGCCGGGGGGCTCTAGCTGGGCAGCCTGAGGTGCTGTCCAGGGAAGATCAGGTTCGGGTCCCTGCCGACGACGCTGCGGTTCGCGGCGTACAGACGGTTCCAACCACCGGACAGCTTGAACCGGCCGGCGATCTTGGACAGCGAGTCGCCCGGGCGCACGGTGTAGACGCCGTGGGTGACGATCGAGGTGTCGCTCGTCGGGCTCGCCTCGGGGGCGCGGTGCCGGCCACTCGTAGGTGCCGGCGTGCTCGGATGCGACGGAGCGCTACGGTGCACGGGCGCCGTCGGGTGCTCGGGGGCGGTCGGGTGTACGGGGGCGGCACCGCCGGAACCGCCGGGGCCGTAGCCGCGCACACCGGCTTGGTAGGAGCAGACCGGCCAGGCGTTCCAGCCCTGGCTCGCGAGCGTGCGCTCGGCAACGGTGATCTGCGCGGATTCTGACGCAAGGTCGGCCCGGGAGGCGTAGGCACCGCCGCCGTTGGCGAGCCAGGTGCCGTAGGTGAACTGCAGGCCGCCGTAGAAGCCGTTGCCGGTGTTGATGTGCCAGTTGCCGCCGGATTCGCAGGCCGCGACTCGCTCCCATGCGCTCGTCGGGGCGGCGTCCGCGGTGCCAGCGGCTACCAGCGGGACGGCGGCCGCGGCGCCGGCGGCGGTCGCTGCAAGAGCTGCCTTGCGAAGGGGATAGGTCTCCTTGCGGTGCCGGCCCTTATGAGAACGCGAGCGCGATGAGGACGCAATGAACTCAGACATGTCCGCCTCTCCTACGCCGACGAGGTGAGCTGTCGGGTTCGGGCGAGAGGTCGTGCCCGGCCGCGTGAGCGGCTTCACCCCAAGACGGCTGCGTCAGCAACCGCCGGTCACCTGGGTCCCCCGCTTCTGCCCTGGATCTGTTGCTCTTAGGGCCCATCGATCCGGCGGGCAGAATTTGGCGTGCCGGGGATGGGTCCGCGCGTTAGCGCAGCGGGCGTGAACCTATGGCCGAGCCGAGCAGGACTGCAACCGGTCGGTGATACGCGCCAACCTGAGAATCGGCTGTGTGGCCGCGACCCGGCGCCCAGCGGTGGCCCGATCAGTGCTAATTCACTACGCCGAATGTCTGGCAGCGATGCGGTTTCGTTATCGAGACCGAGCGACCGAATAACACACTTCTGAGGCGAGATTGACAGTCGTTTTACGCCAAGCGGCCTGTTATCGCTGAGCTACTCGGGCCTGGGCGGGGCGAGCGTTCGTGCTCCAGCCAATCGGGTTTACCGACCTAAGCCAATCCAAAGAAGATTTTGGCTAGCCGGCTTACTATGCGGCCCTGGCGATGGACGGCAGGCAGAGATTGCCGCCCGGCACCCGGCTACCGTGAGCGGTGTGTCAGCCGTGCGCCGGCAACCCGAGAGCCAGCCGGCGGAACGGGCGTCGCGTCGCTGGTTCCCGCCGTCGGCCGGGCTGCCGCGACTGATCGGGTGGCTGGTCTGGCTGCTCGGCATCCTCACCATCGCGGGCGTCTTCCTGCCCGAGCAGCGCCGCCGTATCCACTACCTGGTTCAGATCGTCGGCGTCCCGGTACTCGCGTCGGCGACCGCGACGGCGGTGGCCACGGTGCTGGGTGTGCTGCTGCTGGTGCTGGCAGGCGGGCTGCGCCGGCGCAAGCGGCGAGCCTGGCTCGCGGCAGTTATCGTCACGCTCGGGGTCGCGCTCTCGCACCTCGCCCGGGGCCTAGAAGTCGAGCAGGCCGGCGTCGCGCTGCTCGTGCTCGGTCCGCTGATCGCGACCCGGCGCGAGTTCTACGCCGTCGGCGATCCGACGACGCGGTGGTATGCGGTCCGCCTGCCGATTCAGTTGCTGGTGGCCAGCATCGCGCTCGGGATGATCGCGCTGGTGATCCGGCCGGGCTCGATGATCGGGCACCCGTCGCTCTGGGAGGAGTTCCAGGAGATCACGCTCGGCCTGATCGGTGTCTCCGGGCCGGTGCGATTCACATCCGATCGGGCAACGGACGTCGTGGCGGCGACCTCGCTCGCGTTCGGTGTCGTCGTGGCGTTCGTGGCCGTCTACCTGGCGCTGCGGTGCGCGCAGCCGCGGGCGGTCCTGACCGCCGAGGACGAGGCACGGTTGCGGCGGCTGCTCGAACTGCACGGGGCGCGCGACTCGCTGGGTTACTTCGCGCTGCGTCGCGACAAGAGCGTCGCGTGGTCGGAATCCGGCAAGGCCGCCGTGCTCTATCGCGTGGTGTCCGGCGTCGCGCTTGCGAGCGGCGACCCCATCGGCGACCCGGAAGCGTGGCCGGGCGCGATCGAGGCATTCCTCGAGCTGGCGCGTCGGCACGCGTGGATTCCGGCCGCGATCGCCTGCAGCGAGCGGGGCGCCACCGTCTACCGGCGGCACGGCCTGGATGCGCTGGAGCTCGGCGACGAAGCGATCGTGGACATCGCCGAGTTCACGCTCGACGGCCGCGCGATGCGTGGCGTGCGACAGGCCGTCAATCGGCTCGAGCGCGGCGGCTACGAGGTCAGGATCCGCCGCGTTCGCGACGTGGGCCCGGATGACATGATCGAGCTGGTACACGTGATGTCGGCCTGGCGGGGCAGCAGTGTGGAGCGCGGCTTTTCGATGGCGCTGTCCAGGCTCGGTGACCCGGCCGACGCCGATTGCGTCGTCGTCACTGCGCACCAGGCTGGCGTGCTGCGCGGACTGCTGCACTTCGTGCCGTGGGGCGATTGTTGCCTGTCGCTGGACCTGATGCGACGCGACCGGACGGCCGAGAACGGATTGTCCGAGCTGATGATCGTGCGGCTGCTGCAGGCCGGTCCGGACCTTGGCATCGAGCGCGTGTCGCTGAACTTCGCGGCCTTCCGGGCCGCGCTGGATCGCGGGTCCCGGATCGGCGCCGGACCGGTGCTGCGGGTGTGGCGGCGGCTGCTGGTCGTGGCCTCCCGCTGGTGGCAGATCGAGTCGCTGTACCGGTTCAACGTGAAGTTCCACCCCAGGTGGGCACCGCGCTTCCTGTGTTTCGCCTCCGGTCGCGACCTGCCGCGTATCGCGCTCGCGTCGCTGGAGGCCGAGGCCCTGCTGGTGCGCCCGCGGCCGCTGCAGCGGATGCTGCACCGCGAGGGCGTGGTCTGACGGCGTCGTCGCGCCGCTGCCGTTCGGGCCCGCCCGCAGATACTTGTACGCTGATGCGACGCTGCCGCCGGTCCGCCGACGGCCGCTGGGAGGCTTCGCCTAGTTGGCCTATGGCGCCGCACTGCTAATGCGGTTTGGGTCTCAAGCCCATCCCGGGTTCGAATCCCGGAGCCTCCGCCGTCAGTCATAGAGCAGGTACGCGGCGCGGGCACGCGCGAACGCCGCTTCGTCGTCGGCCCACCCGGCCACGATCTCGGCCGGCTCGGTCCCCGCCTCGATCGCCGTGCGCAGCCGGCTCGAGCCAGCCAACCGGTCGAAGTGGCTGTCCCGGAAGCGGAAGTCCGCGGGCCAGCAGGCATGCGCCGTGCACAGCAGCGTGACGCCGTAGAGCAGCGGGTCGAAGATGTCGGCGTCGGTGACGTGCGCTGCGATGCCGGTGACCTGCTGGCCGGCGTAGTCGCTGAACGTCGGCATCCACCGGGCATCGCGCACCAGCAGGCCGGGCATGGCCGCATCGCGCATCGTCGTCACGAGCCGGTCATCGGCCCAGGGTGCGCCCGCGAGCTGGAACGGCGTCGTGGTGCCGCGACCGGGAGCGAGGTTGCAGCCTTCGAGCAGGCAGCTGCCGGGGTAGACCAGCGTGGTCTCGACGGTGGGAATGTTGGGTGACGGCGGCACCCATGGCCGGCCGATGTCGGCGAACAGGTCGCCGCGCCGCCATCCGGTCAGCTCGACGACGTCGACCGGGGGCGCACCGAGCAGGTCGGCGAACAGCCGCGCGAGCTCGCCCATCGTGAGGCCGTGCCGGATCGGTATCGGCGCGCGCCCGACGAACGACGCGAAGGCGGGATCGAGCACTGGGCCGGCGATCCTCTCTCCGCCGATCGGGTTCGGCCGGTCGAGCACCGTGACTTGCGGGCCGCCGCCGACCGTCGCCGCGATCACGTCGTAGAGGCTGGATTCGTAGGTGTAGAAGCGGGCGCCGACGTTCTGCAGATCCACCAGCATGGTGTCGATGCCCGATTCGGCCAGCATGCCGGCGACGCCTGACTCGGCTCCGTAGGTGTCGAAGACCCGGATCCCGGTTGCACTGTCCACAGTGGACGGATCGGACTCGCCGGCCTGCGCTGTGCCGCGGAAGCCGTGCTCCGGGCCGAACAGCGCCACCAGGTCGGCTCCGGCGCCGAGCAGCGCGTCGGCGCCGAGGCGCAGGTCGGCGGTGACGGCCGCGACGTTGGTGAGCAGGCCAAGCCGGCCGCTCGGCGGTTCCTGCAGCATCCGGTCGAGACCCGTGCGCAAAGGCGCGGCGTCAGGGGGTGATCCGTTGACCGGTTCTCTTCTCATCAGGAAACATAGTGCCACCAACCGGATTCGGAGGATCCCGTGCGCGAGTCGATGTCCGACGTCGATAGCTGCCTGATGGTGACGATGAGCGGCACCTCGGTGGATCCGCGCCTGCGGCGGTGGCTCGACTCCGGGCTCGGGTCGGTGATCCTCTTCGGCGACAACATCGTCGACGTCGACCAGGTCGGTGCGCTGCTGGCCGAGCTGCGCTCGTCGGCGCCCGACCTGCTGGTGGCGATCGACGAGGAGGGCGGCGACGTCACCCGGCTGGAACGGCGCGATGGGTCGTCGATGCCAGGCAACCTGGCGCTCGGCGAGCTCGATGATCTCGCCGTCACGGAGCGCGTCGCCGGCGCCATCGGCGACCTGCTCGCCGGCGCCGGGATCGATCTGGATCTCGCGCCCGTGGCCGACGTGAACAGCAATCCGCAGAACCCGGTCATCGGATCGCGGTCATTCGGTGCCGATCCAGCGCTGGTGGGCCGGCACGTCGCGGCGTTCGTCCGGGGACTGCAGTCGCGCGGTGTCGCGGCCTGTGCCAAGCACTTTCCTGGGCACGGGGCCGCCGCCGCCGATTCGCACTACGAGCTGCCGATCGTCGACTCGCCGGCCGACGTACTGTCCACAGTGGACGTTGCGCCCTTCCGCGCTGCGATCGCTGCTGGCGCGCGGTGCGTGATGACGTCGCATGTAGTGTATCCGGCCTGGGACCGGGCGATGCCGGCCACGCTGTCGCGCCGGATCCTCACCGATCTGCTGCGCACCGAACTCGGCTTCGGCGGCGTGCTGATCACCGACGCGCTGCACATGGCCGCAATCCGCGAAGGCGTCGGCAGCGCAGAGGGAGCGGTGCGCGCCCTCGCCGCGGGTGCCGACCTGGTGTGTGTGGATCTCGCGCTCGACGAGCAGTTGGCCGTGCGCGACTCAGTCGTCGCTGCGATCGAATCCGGCCGGCTGCCGGCAGAACGGGTCGCCGAGGCGGCGGGGCGGGTGCGCGCGCTGCAGTCGTGGACGCATCCGACGGCCGCGGGCGCCTGGAATCCGGAGGTGGGGCACGCCGCGGCCCGGGCCGCGATCGCCCGACGCCAGCTGCCGCCCGGCGTGCCCCTGCACCGCGCGCCCTACGTCGTCGATGCCGGCGTGCGGGTGCTGCCCGGCGTCGGAGTGACGTCGGCCGGGCTCCTCGACGTCATGACGTCCATCGATCCGAGGGTGCGAGGTATGCCGCTGACCGCTGCGCCAGATGATGTCGACGCCGTGCTAGCGGCGGCCGGGGATGCGCCGTTGGTGGTCGCCGTCCGGGATGCGCACCGGCGGGCCTGGCAGGGCGAACTGGTCGCCGCTGCCCTGGCGCGACGTCGCGACGCCGTCGTCGTCGGGACCGGAACTGCCGACGATGCTCGGCTTGCGCCGGGCCGTTACATCGCCGCATTCGGTTGTGGGAAGGCGAATCTGCTCGCCGTGGCGCAGCTGCTGCTCGGCCGGGCTCGCGAGCACGCGGCGTGAGTACCCCCGACGCGACCCTCCTGTCCCACATCCGTTCGCTGTTGCCGAGCCTGCCGCCGGCCGAGCGGCGGGTGGCCACGGTGGCGACGGACGACCCGGCCCGGGTTGCCGCGCTCACCATCTCCGAGCTGGCCGGCGAATGCTCGACGTCGGAGACGACGGTGGTCCGGTTCTGCCGCGCCGTCGGGCTGCGTGGCTATCCCGACTTGCGGATCGCGCTCGCGTCGGCCGCCGCGATGTCTGGCGGGCTGGGGCCGATATTCGGCGCCGAGATCGCTGCGGACGATTCGCTCGACGACGTCGTGAAGAAGGTCGGCTTCGCCGACGCGCGTGCGGTGGAGGAGACGATCGAGCAGCTCGATGTGGCGAGCTTGCGGGCTGTCGTCGATGCCGTCGTAGCCGCTCGCCGGATCGAGGTGTACGGCGTCGGGGCGAGTGCATTGATCGCGCTCGACCTGCAGCAGAAACTACATCGCATCGGCCGCGTGGTCTTCGCCTGGCCCGACCCGCACACGGCGCTGACCTCCGCGGCGTTGCTGACCCGCCACGACGTGGCGATCGGCATCTCGCACACGGGCGAGACCATCGACACCGCTTCCGCGCTGTCGCAGGCGAAAGAGCGGGGCGCGGTGACCGTGGCGGTGACGAACTATCCGCGCTCGTCGATCGCCCGGCTGGCTCAGCACGTGCTCACGACGGCCACCCGGGAGACCACCTTCCGGTCCGGCGCGATGACCAGCCGGATTGCCGCGCTCACCCTGGTCGATTGCCTGTTCGTCGCCGTCGCGCAACGCGATTACGCGGCGACCGTCGACGCGCTGGACCGCACCCGAGAGGTGATGTTCGGTGCCCGCAAGCGGTTCGAGAACGGGCGGCGCCGGTCGCCGGGCCCTGCCGGCTGACGATGCGCGTCGCTGGCCTGATCTCCGGAACCTCGCACGACGGGATCGACGCCGCCACGGTGGATTTCGCGCTCGACGGCGACGTGCTGGAGGCAGACATCGTGGCTGTGTCGACGACGCCGTACGACGCCGTACTGCGGGCGCGGCTGGCGGCATCGCTGCCTCCGGCCGCCGTTGCCATGGCCGAGGTGTGCGCGCTGGACACCCTGATCGGGCAGGCCTTCGCCGCCGTCGCGGCGTCGTGCGGACCGGTGGATCTGGTCTGCTCGCACGGCCAGACGGTGTTCCACTGGGTCGATGACGGCGTGGCGCGGGGGACGCTGCAGCTCGGCCAACCGGCCTGGATTGCCTGTCGCACAGGCGTTCCCGTGATCTCGAACCTACGGTCGAAGGACGTCGTTCTCGGCGGGCAGGGTGCGCCGCTGGTGCCGGTGCTCGACGCGCTGCTGCTCGCCGACGTGCCCGGCGTCGTGGCCGCGGTCAACATCGGCGGCATCTCCAACGTGACCGTGCGGACGGACGTCGGCATGCTGGTCGCCTACGACATCGGGCCCGGCAACGCGCTGATCGACGCCACGGTCGTCGAGCTCACCGGCGAACCCTTCGACCGCGATGGCCGGATCGCAGCCGAGGGTAGGGTGGACGCCGGCCTGCTCGCCGACCTGCTCGCCGAGCCGTACTACGCACTGGCCGCGCCGAAGAGCACCGGCAAGGAGCTGTTCAACGCGGCCTACCTCACCCATTACAGATCACGGCATCCCGGCGTAGCCGGTGCCGACATGGTGGCGACCCTGACGGCGCTGACGGTGGCGACGATCGCCGCCGAGCTGCGCCGCTGCGCCGTTGATGCCATCGTCGTCACCGGCGGTGGATGGTCGAATCCGGTGCTGCGTCGCGGTTTGCAACAGCGACTCGACGTGCGGTGGATCGACTCAGCCTCGCTCGGCGTTCCTGCTGCGGCCAAGGAGGCCGTCGCGTTCGCGCTGATCGGCTGGTACACGGCGCACGGCCTGCCGGCGGCGCTGCCGTCCTGCACCGGCGCCGCCGAGCCGGCCATCCTCGGGTCGATCACCCCTGGCGCCGGTCCGCTCGTCCTCCCGCCGCCGATGGATCGGCCGCCGGCGGCCCTCCGGCTGCGCGCCAGTCGCACGCCGGCGGTGCAGTAGACTCCCAGGCCGTACCCGGCGCTCGTAGCTCAACGGATAGAGCACTTGACTACGGATCAAGAGGTTGGGGGTTCGAATCCCTCCGAGCGCGCCGATCAGGCGGCTCCGTGAGGATTATGGCCCTGCCATGTCAGCTGGGTGACGTCGCGTCCAGGCGCATCCAGTCGTCGCGCCAGCGCTGCACATGCTTGGGCTTGATCGCTGCGTGGCCGCTCTCAGGATTACGCGGCCGCTGACCGCCATGCTTCGCGAGAAACGCCTCGTGACGCTTATGTACCTCGCGACGCCCCGCAGGGTCCGGGACATCCCAGTCGAGATAGCGCTTGGAGCACCCTCCCGGCGGCGTAGTGGTCGAGCAGGGCGGCGGCCATTTGTGAGCGGCCGGCGTTGTGCACGCAGACGAACAGCACTTCGGGAGTTGCGGTCACCAGATGTCCTTCTGTGCGGGCGGATCATCGGGTAGCTCTGCTTGTGGTCGTGAGCGTCCGGTCCCGGCGGCGCAGCCATAACGCGACGTAGACCAGGCTGACGAGGACGGGGACCTCGATGAGCGGGCCGACGACGCCGGCGAGAGCCTGCCCGGAGTTAATGCCGAAAACGCCGATGGCTACAGCGATGGCGAGCTCGAAGTTGTTGCCCGCGGCGGTAAACGCGACCGTCGCGGTCTTTGCGTAACCGAGATGGAGCCGATGACCCAGAGCGAAGCCGCCGCCGAACATGAGTGCGAAGTAGACGAGCAGGGGCGCGGCGATGCGGGCGACGTCGGCAGGGTTCGCCGTGATCGTGTGTCCTTGCAGCGCGAACAGGACGACGATTGTGAACAGCAGGCCATAGAGCGCAACCGGCCCGATCCGCGGCAGGAACCGGGTCTCGTACCACAGCTCGCCGCGGGTTCTCGTACCGATCGCGCGGGTAAAGAATCCGGCGACGAGCGGGATCCCCAGGAACACGAGGACAGACACCACAATGGTGGTGACGGAGAAATGCGCAGCCGTCTGCGGCAGGCCGAGCCACTCGGGCAGGACGTGCAGGTAGAACCAGCCCAGCGCACCGAATGCAACGATCTGGAACGCCGAATTGATGGCCACCAGCACCGCAGCGGCCTCGCGATCGCCGCAAGAGAGGTCGTTCCAGATCAGCACCATGGCGATACACCGCGCCAGACCCACAATGATCAACCCGGTGCGGTATGCCGGCAGATCCGGCAACAGCAACCACGCGAGTGCAAACATCAGTGCCGGCCCGATAATCCAGTTCAGCACCAGCGACGACACGAGCAGCCGGCGGTCGGCGGTGACCCTGTCCAGCTGCCGGTATCGAACCTTCGCCAGCACGGGGTACATCATCAGCAGCAGCCCGACGGCGATCGGCAGGCTGACCGAGCCGATCTGGACGGCGTTTAGAGCGTTTCCGAGTGACGGGATTGCCCGGCCCAGACCGACGCCGAGGCCCATTGAGGCGACGATCCACACCGGTAACAGGCGATCCAGCGTGGGCAACCGTGCGAGTACCGGAGCTTCGACGGGGCCGTCGGCGTGCTGCGTAAGCGCACCGCTCATCGTCGTCAGCCTGCGGGCTTGACGGCGCGCACGATCGCCGAGTGCATGCCTGGCGCGGCCTCGTGCGCGAACGTCACCCCCGTGTCGACGAACCCGACGGCAGCGAGCCCGTCGACATACTCGCGCCTGGACAGCGCGCCGGCGATGCATCCGACGAACGATCCGCGCTCGGCACGATCGGCCGGCGTGAGGTCGTCCTCGGCGACGACGTCGGAGATTCCGAGCCGACCGCCCGGTGCCAGCACGCGGAACATCTCCGCCAGCACGGCCGGCTTGTCGGTCGACAGGTTGATCACACAGTTGGAGATGACGACGTCGACCGACGCGTCGGGCAGCGGCACCTCTTCGATCACGCCCTTGACGAACTCCACGTTGCCGACGCCGGCCTTCGCCGCGTTTGCGCGCGCCAGGTCCAGCATCTCATCGGTCATGTCCAGGCCGTAGGCGAACCCTGTCTCGCCGACCCGGCGAGCCGAGAGCAGGACGTCGATGCCACCGCCCGAACCGAGGTCGAGCACCCGCTCACCGGCGTGCAGCTCCGCGACCATCACCGGGTTGCCGCATCCCAGGCTCGCCGCGACTGCCCGGGCCGGAAGCTCAGCCTGATCAGCGCTCGAGTACAGGCTCGAGCCGAACGCCGCCCCGATCTCGGCGCTCGACCCGCAGCACGTGGACGCCGAGTCGGCGCCGGCCGCCGCGCTTGGGCCACAACACTCGACGCCGTCGACGACCTCGAGCGCCGATCGTGCCGTCGAACCCGTCACTGCCAGGGCGGCCTGCGCGTATCGAGCACGCGCCTGCTCGCGCATGTCGTTGGACATCTGGCGCCCTCCTGATCGATAGACCTCGATGTATCGACTGTCGCCGATGCATCGACTGTTGTCAATGCATCTGGCACGATGGGGTCGTGACCTCCACTCCGCTCGCCACCGACCTCGCCTCGTGCTGCAGCCCGGTGACCGGTGGCGTGCTCGACCAGGCCGCGGCCGACCGGCTGGCGCTCATGTTCCGGGCGCTCGGCGACCCGACCCGGGTACTGCTCGTTTCGCTGATCGCGGCGCACCAGGACGGCGAGGCATGCGTATGCGACCTCATCGAGCCCGTCGGGCTGGCCCAGCCGACGGTGTCCCACCACTTGAAACAGCTAGTCGACGCCGGGCTGATCACCCGCGAACAGCGCGGCCGCTGGTCCTACTACCGCGTGGTGGCGGATAGCCTGACGAACCTGGCGCGCGCCCTGCGCCAAGTACCAGACCCGGAGTAGCTCGACCTGCGGAGACAGTACGAGGACCGGTCGTCGCTCACCGCGAAGCTGCGCCGGCTGGGCTGTCTTCGAGATCGTCCGTCTCGTCCAGGTCGAGAACGAACGGCGATACCGCGAGAGCGGCCAGGACGCCGAGAATCGCGACCGCAAGAATGCTGCCCCCCGCACCGTTTCGAACAGCAGCCACTCCGTGAGTGGATGCGGGTGCCGGACTGCACGAGGAAGAGGCTCAGGATCAGCCAGCGAACGGATCTCGGCCTGCACGGCGCGATGAACAACCGGCGGGGAGAGCCAGCGCCTTGCTCGAGTGCGCCCCAGGGCCTAGTATTACGAGGCATGGCGACACGAGGTACTGGCCGCGGGCCGGCAGAGCAACTCAAGGGCCACCTCGACCTGCTGCTGCTCAGCGTGCTGACGGCCGGGCCGGCGCACGGATACGAGATCATCGGCGCGCTTCGCGATCGAAGCGACGGCGTGTTCGACCTGCCCGAAGGCACCGTCTACCCGGCGCTGCACCGGCTGGAGGCGGCCGGGCTGCTGTCCAGCGCGTGGAGCGAGGACGGCGGCCGGCGCCGTCGCGTCTACCGGCTGACCAGCAGCGGCGCGGGGGCGCTGCGGGCCGAACGCCGAGCGTGGCGCTCGTTCAGCACCGGCATCGGCGCCGTGATCGCGGGCATCGCGTGAACGACGCCCCGGCACCGGACCTGATCGACGCCTATCTCGACGAGCTGCAGGGCCGGCTGCGGGGGACACCGGGTGACATCCGGCGCAGCGTCGTCGAATGCGAGAGCCATCTGCGCGATCGCACCGCTGGCTTCCTCGCCGACGGCATCGAGGCGGAAACTGCTGCGCGCCAAGCAATCGCAGCGTTCGGTCCGCCGGAGACGGTTGCCGCGGAGCTGAATCGCGCGCATCGGCCGCGCGCCGTCCGAATGCTGATCGCGGGGCTGGCCGGCCAGGCCGCCCACCTCGTCGCGGTCGGACTCCTCGCGATCGGTGCGAGCGGCATCGTGGCCTGGCTGCTGACCGAACTGCTCGGCTCGCGCACCGTATTCGCCGACGCCCCGGGCACCAGCTACGGCGCGGCCGCCTGCGCACATTACCTCGCGGTGCACCCGAACGCGCGGACATGTGCCCAGGCCGCACTTGCAGAAGGCCGAGACGATTCGCTCTTCCAGCGCGCCGCCGCCGGCGTGCTCGGGGTGCTGCTGATCGCCGGCCTGTGGTGGTGGCGACGTCGTGCCTCCCGGCGCCCGCTCGGTGAGCCGCCGGCGCTGTCGCTCGCGGCGGCGCTCGTCGGTGTCGCGATGTTTGGCGCCGTGGGTGTCGTGCTGACCGGCTACGGCGTCGACCGCGCCGTCGTCAACACCGGATCCGGCCAGTGGCTCTCGGCGGGGGCGGTCGCGATCATCGTCGCTCTCGGCTACGCATCGGTCGGTTGGCGCCGCCTGCTGTCGATCTAGACACTCACCGCGGCACGAGCGGCCTGACGTCCTGGGCGACGACCCGGACGAATCGCTCGGGGTCGGGGTCGTCGGCGGTCGGCTGGAAGACGACGGTGTCGGCTCCGGCGTTCGCCCACCGGCGGGCCGCTGCGGCCAGGGCCTCGGCGTCGCCGCACACCGCATCGCCGCACACCGCGACGTCGGCATCGGGGTCGAGCCCCCAGTCCCGCCGCGAGCGGGCGAGCCGTTCCTGCGCGCCGTCTCCCGTGGCGGCGAGCAGGTAGACGGTGAGCTGTGCGGCGCCGTCGCGGCCGGCCGCAGACCGGCCAGCGTCGATGATCGCGCGTGCCGCCGCCACCGACTCGGGCGAGGTGCCGGCGGTGAGAATGGTGCCGTCGGCGAGCTCGCCGGACAGGCGCAGGGTTCGCGCACCGACGGCGCCGGCGAGCACGGGTAGCGGCGCCGCCGGCGGCCAGTCCAGACGCACGCCGTCCAGGTGCACGTACCGCCCCGACGTCGTCAGCTCCTCGCCGCGGAGCAGCGCACGCAGTGCGGACAGGTACTCGCCGAGCAGGGTGAGGGGCGACTCGACCCTGGCGCCGACCTGTCCCATCCAGGCCTGCGTGCCGTGCCCCACCCCGGCGTGCAGCCGTGCGGGAAACATCCGCTCGATGGTCGCGAGCTCCATCGCCGTCAGCGCGACGTTGCGCAGCGGCACCGGCAGCAGGCCGATGCCGACGCGCAGCCGGTCGGTCCACGCGAGCGTGCTCGCCGCCGATGCGATGCCGGTCTGGCGGAAGCAGTCCTCCCAGAGCCACAGTTCGTCCAGGCCGCACGAGTCGGCGGTCATCGCCACCGACCGCAGCCGCTCGGGCGCGAACTGGGGCAGGAACACCACGCCAAGCTCGGTCATCGCTCGATCCTCGCCGCCGCCGATCCAGGCCGCGACCCCGGTCTTCCTCGGCTAGGACGACGCGCCGCGCACCACGAGACCGTAGAGGGCGTGATCCGCGGCGAGCACGGCCCGTTCCGCCGGTCGCGACTCATGCCGACGGGACAGGCCGAGCGCGGGCGCGATGACCTTCTCGAAGCCGAACCACATCGCGAGTCCATAGGCCGGCCCACTCCATACTCGCCGCCGAATCGCTTGGGGCAGCATGCCATACCCGACGCCGCCGGCCGCGCCGACCAGCCAGTGCACGGCCTCCACGACTGCGTCCTGATGTCGGGGCGAGACCGACCGCAACTTCTCGTCGGCAACAGCCTCGGGGGGTGTCTCGTCGACGACGCCCGCCCCCGCGGCGAGCGAGCGCACTCCAGTCATCGCCATCGCACCGACGATGCCGCGCGCTGCACATCGCTTCACGTCGGTCTTCATCGCAGCTCACCTCACTACGGGTAGCTCAGGGCACAGAGATTACTGCCTGCCCGAAACGAGTACCAATTACCGGCGACGCGAACGCTTGCGCTCAGGGTCGCGGAGGCCGTCGAATGCGATCGCGGTGACGCTCGCAGCGAGTGTGTCGGCGTCGTGCTTGCTGGCCGGCTTCAGCCATTCGGTCAGTGAGTTGACCATGCCGAAGAGCAGCCGCGCCGTGACGAGCGGATCGAGGTCGGGCCGGAGATCGCCGGCCCCGATTGCCTCCTTCACCAGGTCGGAGGCGAGCCGGTCGAGCCGCCGCCGCCGGGTGAGGGCCTGCCGTTCGACGTCGGTGTTTCCCCGCACTCGCAGCAGCAGCGTGACGTAGGGCAGCCGGTCCACAAGCACGCAGACACTGCGCCGCATCAGCAGTTCCAGACGCTGCACCGCGGGCCCACCGAGCTGGCGCACGTCGTCGGCAGCGTGCTCCAGCCCGCTCAACGCATGATCGAGAGCCAGCCCGAGCAGGGTGTTCTTGCTGTCGACGTGGTGGTAGATCGCCGACTTGCTGATTCCCAGCCGTTGCGCCAGATCCTCCATGCTGGTGCCTTCGAAGCCGCGCTCGTTGAAGACGGCCACCGACGTCTCCAGCACCGTGCCCAGATCGTGGCCCGGCCGGCCACGTCGACGCGGCGCCGCCATCACGTTGTCGCGCGCAGCTGACGGCTGCGGCCGCGGAACTCGGCCACGACGTCGTCGCCCCTGCGGACCGTGACGTCGTAGATGCCGCTGCGTCCGAAGCGGCTGCGGACGGCCGCGTGCGCCTCGAGCGTGTCGCCGGTTCGGGCCGCGGCGACGAAGACGATCGAGCACTCGGCCGCGACCGTCGGCGGGCCCCAGCTGTTGCAGGCACAGGCAAATGCGGTGTCGGCGAGGCTGAACACCAGGCCGCCGTGCGCGATGTCGTGGCCGTTCACCATGTCGGACCGGATCGTCATGCGGGTGCGCGCCCAGCCGTCGCCGTAGTCGACCAGCTCGATGCCGAGGTGCGCCGAGGCGCGGTCGGCGGCCATCATGGCGTCGACCGGCGCCGGACCGCTGGGCTGCTGCGTCATCGCGCTCCTGGCCTCGCCGAACACTGAACGCTCGGTGGAGAATACGCGCTCTCGCGGGAGTTTACGGCGAGGCTCGTGCGGGATAGCATGTAAACTGAACGATCGGTCGGGAAAGCGGAGGGTTCACGGATGGCGCTGCCCAGCTATGTGTCCGGAGGCTGGGTGCAGCCGGCGGAACCGGGCGCGCCGCTGCACGACGCCGTCACCGGCGAGCAGATCACCACCGTGTCCTCGGCCGGGCTCGACATGGCAGCGGCGCTGCGGCACGGCCGGGCGGTCGGC
The DNA here is from genome assembly GCA_003244255.1 of Pseudonocardiales bacterium. Lineage (GTDB taxonomy): Bacteria > Actinomycetota > Actinomycetes > Mycobacteriales > QHCD01 > QHCD01. The sequence goes on from QHCD01000075.1 coordinate 40,957, forward strand.
GGGCCGGCGCTGCGCGAGCTCACCTTTCACCAGCGGGCCGCCCTGCTGAAGTCACTCGGTCTGCACCTGCGCGAGCACCGCGACGAGCTGTACGCGATGTCCGCTCGCACCGGAGCGACCCTCTTCGATGCGAAGTTCGACGTCGACGGCGGCATTGGCGTGCTGTTGAGCTACGGCAGCGTTGGCCGGCGCGAGCTGCCGAACGACACCGTGCTGGTCGATGGGAACATCGCGCCGCTCGGCAAGGGCGGGCAGTTCCTGGGCCAGCACATCCTGACGCCGCTGCACGGCGTCGCGGTGCAGGTGAACGCGTTCAACTTCCCGGTGTGGGGCCCGCTGGAGAAGTTCGCGCCGGCGTTCCTGGCCGGTGTGCCGAGCCTGGTGAAGCCGGCCAGCGCGACCGCGTATCTCACCGCCCGGTTGGTGGAGCTGATCGTCTGCTCCGAGCTGCTGCCCGAGGGCACGCTGCAGCTCGTCTGCGGCAGCGCCGGTGACCTGCTCGACCATCTGACCGACCAGGACCTGGTGTCCTTCACCGGGTCGGCGTCGACGGCGATGCGGTTGCGCACGCACCCGGCGGTCGTGTCGAAATCCGTTCGCTTCAACGCCGAAGCCGATTCCCTCAACTGCTCGATCCTCGGTCCCGATGCGGCAGCGGGAGGCGCGGAATTCGACCTCTACGTAAAGTCGCTGGTCACCGAGATGACGGTGAAGGCGGGGCAGAAATGTACGGCGATCCGGCGCGCGCTGGTGCCGCGCTCGAGCGCCGACGCCGTCGTAGCCGCTGCATCGGCCCGGCTGGCGAAGGTTGTCGTCGGCAATCCGGCCGAGCCGTCGGTGCGGATGGGTGCGCTGGCGAGCCTCGACCAGCGCGAGGAGGTGCGCCGATCGTGCAAGGCGCTGCTCTCGGCGGGAACCGCGGTGTACGGCGACCCGGAGCATGTCGACGTCGTCGGCGCCGATGCCGGGCGCGGCGCGTTCATCTCACCGGTCCTGATCCGTTCCGACGACGCCGCGCGCAGCGAGCCACACGAGGTCGAGGCGTTCGGACCGGTGTGCACCGTGATCGGCTACGACGACACCGCACACGCGATCGCCCTTGCCGCTCGGGGCAGGGGCAGTCTGGTCGGATCCATCGTCACTGGTGACGCCGAATTCGCGCGCGACGTCGTGATCGGCGTCGCGCCGTGGCACGGGCGGCTCCTGGTTCTCGATCGCGACGACGCGAAGGAATCGACCGGGCACGGCTCACCGCTGCCGATGCTCGTGCACGGCGGTCCCGGCCGCGCCGGTGGCGGTGAGGAGCTGGGTGGCATCCGCGGGGTCGCGCATCACATGCAGCGCACGGCCGTGCAGGCAAGCCCGCGGATGTTGCGCGCGATCACCAACCGATGGGTCACCGGTAGCGAGCGCGCCACCGGCGACGTCCATCCGTTCCGGAAGTCCCTCGCACAGCTGCGAATCGGCGACTCTGTCGTCGCCGGCCCTCGCACCGTGACGGTCGAGGACATCGCGCACTTCGCGGAGTTCACCGGCGACAGGTTCTATGCGCACACCGACGCCGAGGCGGCCGCGGCCAACCCGTTCTTCGACGGCATCGTCGCGCACGGATACCTGGTCGTGTCGCTCGCTGCCGGGCTCTTCGTCGATCCCGAGCCGGGCCCGGTGCTGGCCAACTACGGCATCGACAACCTGCGGTTCCTCACGCCAGTCTATCCGGGTGACGAGCTCACGGTTGCCCTGACCTGTAAGGAGATCACGCCGCGTGGTGACGCCGAGCACGGCGAGGTGCGCTGGGACGCCGAGGTCACCAAGCAGGACGGCTCGTCGGTCGCCCGCTACGACGTGCTGACGATGGTGGCCAAGGAGTGGCAGTCATGACGACGACACAAGAGCACCCGCTACATGAGCACTTCGACGCCACGATAGGACACGACCGGCGGATCGAGCCGCGCGACTGGATGCCGGACGGTTACCGAAAGACGGTGATCCGTCAGATCGCGCAGCACGCGCACTCGGAGATCATCGGCATGCAGCCGGAGGGCAACTGGATCACCCGCGCGCCGTCACTGCGGCGCAAGGCGATCCTAATCGCCAAGGTGCAGGACGAGGCCGGTCACGGCATGTACCTCTACTCGGCGGCTGAGACGCTGGGCGCCGACCGCGCGGACCTGACCACGCAGCTGATCACCGGCCGCCAGAAGTACTCGTCGATCTTCAACTACCCCACCCTGTCCTACGCCGACGTCGGCGTCATCGGGTGGCTGGTCGACGGCGCGGCGATCTGCAACCAGGTTCCGCTGTGCCGCTCCTCCTACGGCCCGTATGCCCGCGCAATGATCCGGATCTGCAAGGAGGAGTCGTTCCA
>QHCD01000076.1:0-17818 GCA_003244255.1 Pseudonocardiales bacterium
TATGGCCTCCTCGTCCGCCTTGCCGGACCGCCGCCCGACCCGCCGCTCGCGACGAGCGACATTGTTCAGCGCCCTCCTAGGACACATCGCGTGCCTCGTCGGCGAACGCCGCAGACTCCGGCGGTACGACACACAACAGCAGGCTGTGTCCAGGCCCTGCCGGGAGTGGACGCTGTTCTGGCGTGACCGCAACCTGCGCTGGCACCGCGATGAGGAGCTGCCGCCGAGCCGGTCGGTGCAGGACCTGCTCGATGAGGTCGGCAGCGGCCGCAATCCGATCTTCTGGGGATAGCCCCCGGCCGTCGTCGCTCGCAAGCCGTCGTACACCTGTTGGATAGCGTTGCGCACCGGGGAGCAGCATGGCGAGGGCGAGGATGGCTGCGTCGCCGATCCGGCGTCGGTTCCTAGTCCGCTGGACTTCGAGCCGAGCGCCGGGCAGGTTGGTCACGTGGATCAGGGTGACCGGTGCTACGACTACGACCTGCTGGTGCTCGGCTCGGGCCCGGGCGGGCAGAAGGCCGCGATCGCGGGTGCGAAGCTGGGCCGGCGCGCGGCCATCGTGGAACGCCGCGCGATGGTGGGCGGCGTCTGCATCAACACCGGCACGATCCCGAGCAAGACGCTGCGCGAGGCGGTGCTATACCTGACCGGCCGCAGCCAGCAGGAGTTCTACGGCGCGAGCTATCGGCTGAAGGACGAGATCACGGTTACCGATCTCACCGCGCGCACCCAGCATGTCATCGGGCGCGAGGTCGACGTCATCCGTAGCCAGCTGGCCCGAAACCACGTCGCGATGATCGTCGGCACCGCGCGGTTCGTCGACCCGCACACCGTCGTCGTGACCGGTGACGAGGACGAACACCGGGTGAGCGCCGAGAAGATCGTGATCGCGGTCGGAACTCGTCCCGCCCGTCCGTCCACTGTGGACTTCGATGGCAAGACCGTCGTCGATTCCGACCAGATCCTCTCCATGGAACGCATTCCGGCGTCGATGGTGGTCGTGGGCGCCGGGGTGATCGGCATCGAGTACGCGTCGATGTTCGCGACGCTCGGCACGAAGGTCACCGTGGTCGAGCGGCGCGACCGAATGCTCGACGTGTGCGACCTGGAGATCGTGGAGGCGCTGAAGTACCAGCTGCGCGATCTCGCCGTCACCTTCCGGTTCCGGGAGACGGTGACTCGGGTGGAGCGGCATCCGCACGGCACGCTGACCATTCTGGAGAGTGGCAAGCGCATCCCGGCAGACACCGTGATGTATTCGGCCGGGCGGCAGGGCGTCACCGACATTCTCGACGTCGCCGCCGCGGGGCTGGTTGCCGATGACCGCGGCCGGATCACCGTCGACGACCACTACGTCACCGCCGTCGAGCACATCTACGCCGTCGGAGACGTGATCGGCTTCCCCGCACTGGCTGCGACGTCGATGGAGCAGGGTCGGCGGGCCGTCTACCACGCCTTCGGCGAGCCGGTGGCGGGCCACCTCTCTGCGCTGCAGCCGATCGGCGTCTACACGATCCCCGAGATCAGCTACGTCGGGCTCACCGAGGACGAGCTGACCGAGCGGTCGATCCCGTTCGAGGTCGGGGTGTCGCGGTACCGAGAGCTCGCGCGCGGAGCGATCCTCGGCGATTCGTACGGCATGCTCAAGCTGCTCGTCCATGCCGAGACCGGGGCGCTCCTCGGCGTACACGTGTTCGGCACGACGGCCACCGAGCTCGTCCACATCGGACAGACGGTGATCGGCTGCGGCGGCACGGTCGACTACCTGGTCGACGCCGTCTTCAACTACCCGACTCTTGCAGAGTCCTACAAGGTCGCGGCGCTGGACGCCACCAACAAGATGCGGGCCGTCGCAACGCTGGACAGCTGATCCTGGCGTTCTGTGAGCGATCATGGTCCACATGTGGAGCAACATGTGGAGCCTGCACCTGTCCGTCGGCGAGAAGGTGCTGCGGGCCGTCGTCATCTACCTGTTTCTCGTCGTCGCGCTGCGGCTGGCCGGCAAACGGGAGCTCGCGCAGCTAAACACGCTGGATTTCATCGTCCTGCTCGCCGTCGCGAACGCCGTGCAGAACGGCCTGATCGGCAACGACAACTCGGTCACCGGCGCGCTCGTCGGCGCGGCGGTGCTCTTTGTCCTCAACGGCGCGCTGGCGTTCGTCCTCTTCCGGGCCTCCCGGCTGCGGAAGCTCGCCGAGGGAACGCCGACCGTGCTGATCCGCGACGGCGTAGTCGACCGGGCAGCCATGCGCAAGCAGGAGATTTCCGACGAGGACCTGCTCACCGAGGTGCAGTCGGCTGGCGCTTCGAAGGTCGACGAAGTGCAGACGGCATCGCTGGAACCCAGTGGCAAGGTCGTCGTCATCCCCAAACAGCCGGATCAGAGCACCAAGCAGTACCGCGATCTGGTCCGACGGATCGACGAGCTTGGCGGCCTGGTGCGTGAGCTGCAGGGTGGGACTGCGCCGCCGGAGCGGGCCTGATCACGGCGGGTCGCGCAGATGCCTGCCCTCGCCGACGTCGAACGATTCGCCGATCCAGCCGACGAATTCGTCGTCGAATTCGTCCGGCTCGGTGATCCGGAAATGGTGCACCCACAGCCGCTTGGTGTACGGCACAACCTGCCGAAATCGCTGGCTGTCAATCGGCCGGGCGACGTCGATGTAGCCCTCCAGCCCGCGTGGCTTGAGCACGGCGCCGGCGTAGATCCGGTGACTTCCGCGCAGCCCCACCTGACCCTTGACCGGTGCAAGCTCGACGGTGCCAAAGGTGCGTGCCGCCGCGACGAACCGCTGGAAGAGATCGACGATCCCGGCCGGCTTGCCGCGGGTGTGGTCCTCGACGGTCCAGCGTTCGCATACGTGCGTCTGGCCGGTACGTGTGAAGGCTCGGCCGCAGTTCGGACAGGTCCATGGTGGCTTGGGCACGGCCGCTTTCTATCACCGTGCGCCGACAACCGAACTCGAATGCGACGATCACCGGTGTGACCGGACGCGACCCGATGGCCGAGATCGCCCGGCTACGCGCGCCCGCCGGGCCTTACCTGCACCTGCTCGACGGCGCGCCGGCCGATGGCCGCCAGCTCGGCTGGATGCTCGGCGAGCACGAGATCATCAGCCGGGCCCTGCGCGGACACTGCATGCGCACCGAGTTCGCCCTCGACGACGAGATCGGTGCCGCGCTGCAACTGCCCGGCGACCCGATCGAGGACTGGGAGTCCCTCGCCGCCCTGCTGGCGGATCTGTCCTGGTTGCCGGCCACCGGTCACGCGCTGATCGTCACCCGCGCCGGGTTGCTGCTCGCCGCCGAACCGGACGCGTTCGCGCCATTCTGCTCGGCGATAGGCGAGGTCGGTCGGCGACGGAACGGGGACATCGACGTCGGATCGCCGCGCCCGTTCCACGTCGTGCTGCAGGACGATCCAGCGGGCCTTGCGGTGCTGCGGGTCCGGCTGCACGCGGCCGGCGCCGAGTTCGACGAGCTGCTCGGCTGGGAACCGCTGGAGCCCGCCGGATCTCCTTCCGCCGCCGGGATCCGCACGTCGTGGGATCCCGGCGACTGGCGGATCGACGACGTCGACCGAGCGGCCGGTGCGGCGATCGCTTCGCGGGCCGACGTACTCGAGGTCCGGCGCGCACAGGAGCGGTTCCGCGCCGGTACCGAGACGACGGTCCGGTTCTACGGCGCGGTGCTGCGCCGGTTCGACCGAGTGGGCGAGGTCACGGCTGCGATGGCCGAAGTCGTGGCGGAGCAGGGCGCGCAACTGATGGTGATGTCGGAGATCGCGGCCGCGCGCGGGCCGCGGCAGCAGGCATTCCTGGATGCGTCCCGGGCGGTGTGGCCCGAACCCGAAGCTGGCGCCGAGCCGGCCCAAGAGCCCAGCCCGGATGACGGCGCGCTCGGGCCGGCGCCGTCCTCCACCCGCGCCGCCGACACCGAAACCGACACCGCAGACGCCGACGCCGCTGACGCCGAGACCGACACCGCAGACGCCGACACCGCTGACGCCGAGACCGCCGATGCCATCGCCGACGTTGCTGCGTTGCCGACGGTTGCCGCCGGCACCACAAATGCCGATGCACCAAGCGAATCGAGGGCCGGCCTTGCGCAACTGCCGGCGGGAGATGTACCCAGCTCCCGCTCGGACGGCGGGCTCGACGTCGGGGAGTTCGAGATCGTCGCAGCCGACCTGGAGTGGTCGTTCGAGCCGGGTTCGGACCGGCGGGACCAGGCCGACGCCGGGCTGGCCGCGGTCGCGGCCGGCGACGAGCGGGTCGTCGGCCTGTGGCGTTGCTGGTGTCACGACCCGAGCGAGGATCGCTGGGTGCGGGTGGTGCTCGGCTCGGTGACCGGATCCCCCGCCGAGGTCGACGCAGTGCGCGGGAACGTGGTCGATCTGCTCGAGGCCGCGGGAGCGGCCCGGTGTTGCGCCGAGATCGTGTCGAGCGAGGACTTCGGCGACGTGCACCGGTGGCTGTCGGATCAGTCGGTTCCGCTGCTCGGTCCCGGGACATCGGTCGATGCGGTGGCCGAGGCGCCTGAGGTGGATGAACCGGCGCCCGGTGCAACCGAGCCCGCTGCACCCCGGCCGGATGCAACCGAGCTGTTCAGTGCGGACGCGACCTTCGAGCCCGGCCCGGCCGAGCCGGGCGAGGCGGCGGATCGGCTGATCGCGTGGGCGAGCGAGCGCGCCGGCGTCACCGGCCTGGTCTGCGCATACAGCGGAGACGGCGCGGACCGGGTGCTGCTCTACGGCGTCGTCGCCGAGCGGGCGGACGACGTCGCCGACCTCCGACGCGAGGCCGCCGGTCTGATCGCCGACACCGACGGGCCGCACGGCGTTGTCGCGTTCAGCCCCACAGCGAAGCTGCCCCCCGCGCTGCTGCGGCTCTACCGCAGTGCGACCAGGCTCTGGCGCCCTAAGGTCGAGCGCGCACCGTCTGCGGCGGGTGGACTCGCACCCATCCCGGGCATCGGCAAGACACCGCAGATCATCACGACGGAGGCTCGCGAGGACGAGACACTGGACAACGGCGTCACTCTTGTCGTGCTCGACGGGCGCACTCTCGACGTCGACGGCGGCGCGGAGGAGGCGAACGACGTCGAGTCCGATGTCGTGGCTAGGACGCAGACGCGCGAGCACGTGATCGCCGTGCTGTCGGGGACCGCCCGTTTCGGCGGCGAGTCGCTCGCCGTCTACCTACTGATGATCGACGAGCCCGGCACCGAGCCCGACGTGCGGGCGGCCGTCGCCGACATGCTGGCCGAACGCGCGGTGACCCGCGCGGTCGTTGAGGTGTTCTGCCCGTTCGGCGGCGGCATCGACACGCTGCACACGCTGCTGGCCGGCCGGCTCCGGTTGCGCTGGAAGACCGGCCGCATCATCGATCCCGACGCCGCCGGAACCGATGCCGCAGCGGATGGACCGGAACGGCCGGCGGGAAATCCGCCGTGCTGATGGTCAGAACGCGTCGTCGGGCATGTCCATCAGCGAGTTGTCGACCTGCTCGGCGACGACGCGACGCGCCGAGAGCTCCGGCAGCACCGTCGTCGCGAAGAACCGCGCCGCGGCGAGCTTGCCCTGGTAGAAGCCGCGGTCGCGCGCCGTGGGTCCGGCGTCGAGCGCCCGCAGCGCGACCTCCGCCTGCCGCAGCAGCAGCCATCCGACGACCAGGTCGCCGAGACTCATCAGCAGGCGGGTCGCGTTCTGGCCGATCAGGTAGACGTTGCGTGGATCCTGCTGGGCCGAAACCAGTTGGCCGGCCATGACGGCGAGCATGCCCTCGAGATCTCCCAGAGCGACCCCGAGCGCGACCCGCTCGACCTTGAGCCGGCCATTGCCGTCGTCGGCGTCCACAGTGGACGTGATGTCAGCAAACAGCTCGCGAAGCGCGCGGCCGTCGTCGCGCACGACCTTGCGGAAGAACAGGTCCTGGGCCTGGATCGCGGTAGTGCCTTCGTAGAGCGTGTCGATCTTGGCGTCGCGCAGGTACTGCTCCATCGGGTAGTCCTGCAGGTATCCCGAGCCGCCGAGAGTCTGCAGCGAAAGCGACAGCAGTTCATACGACCGTTCGGAGCCGAAACCCTTCACGATCGGCAGCATCAAGTCGTTACGTCGTTCGGCCCGCTCGTCGCGGTCGCCGCGCGCGGCGGCGACCTGGATCGAGTCCTGACCGGCCGCGGTGAACATCACCAGCGCACGCATGCCTTCTGCATAAGACTTCTGCAGCATCAGCATGCGGCGGATATCGGGGTGACGGATGATCGTCACCCGCGGCGCTGTCCGATCGCGCAGGCGCATCAGATCCGCACCCTGTACCCGAGTTCGGGCGAAGTCGAGTGCGTTGAGATAGCCGGTGGACAGCGTCGCGATCGCCTTGGTGCCGACCATCATCCGGGCGTGCTCGATCAGCCGGAACATCTGCGCGATGCCGTCGTGCACGCCGCCGACGAGCCAGCCGACCGCGGGCGTCTGCTCCCCGAAGGTCAGGTCGCACGTGCTCGACACCCGCAGCCCCATCTTGTGTTCCAGGTTGCTCACCCGGACGCCGTTGCGCCGGCCCAGCTCTCCGGTCTCGATGTCGAAGAGGTACTTCGGGACGACGAACAGCGACAGGCCCTTTGTGCCGGGCACGGGCTCGATGCCCGGACCCTGCGGCCGGGCAAGCACGAGATGAACGATGTTCTCCGGGTAGTCCCAGTCGCCGCCCGTGATGAACCGCTTGACGCCCTGCAGGTGCCAGCTGCCGTCGTCCTGGGCGATCGCCTTCGCGCGTGCGGCGCCGACGTCCGAACCGGCGTCGGGCTCGGTCAGGACCATGGTCGATCCCCAGTTCCGCTCGACCATCAGGGTGGCGATCTGACGCTGCTCGGCGGTGCCGAGCTCCCAAAGGGCAGCGCCGAAGGTGTTGCCGGCGCCGTACATGAACGCGGCCGGGTTGGCGCCGAGGATGAGTTCGGCGATCGACCAGGTGAGCGACCTGGGTGCCGCCGATCCGCCGAGCTCGCGCGGCAGCCCGACCCGCAGCCAGCCGGCAGCCACGAGGGCGGCGTAGGAGCGAGTGAACGACGGTGGCAAGGTGACCTCGCCCCGGTCGGCGTCGAGAGTCGGCGGGTTGCGATCGGCGTCGGCGAACGACGCCGCCAGCGGCCCGGTGGCCAGCCGGTCGACCTCGGCGAGCATCACGCGTGCGGTGCCGGCGTCGATGTCGTCGAACGGCGGCTCGCCGAGGCGGTCACCTGCGCCGAACACCTCGAACAAGTTGAACTCGAGATCGCGCAGGTTGCTCTTGTAGTGTCCCACCGCATTCCTCCGAAGCGCGGCCCGGCAGTTGTTACTGGCGAGTAACAACAGCGTATTGCGCACGGGCGACGAATCGCAACGGCGTCCCGGCTGGTTAGCCCGGGGAGGTCGACGGCCGGCGCTCGATCTCAACGGCGGCCGCTGGTACGTCGTCGATCCCGCCGGCGACGCCGTCAGCTAGTGCGCGGGTATCCGCGTTCCTGCAGGACCCAGGTGTTTCCGTCCGGGTCGTTGAAGTCGGCGAACGAGTTGTAGTCGCGTCGTTCTGGATCCGCACCCGGCGCCCAGCCGTCGGCGCCCATGTGCCGGATCTCGCTCACGTCCACGCCCCGGGCGGCGAGCTCGCGGCGCGCCGTCTCGATGTCGGAGGTGACCAGGTGCAGACCGCGCGCAGACCCGGGCGCTGCATCCGTGATGCCGACCCCGATCGAGATCGAGCACGCCGACCCTGGCGGCGTCAACTGCACGACCCGGAACTCCTCGCCCGCTCGGTGGTCGACGTCGAGGGAGAATCCGGCCTGTTCGGTGTAGAAGGCTTTCGCCCGGTCGACGTCGGTGACAGGGATCAGGATCAGCTCCAGCTGCAGCTTCATGGTCGCCACTCTTCCCTACGCATCGTCGCCCGTCCGCTCGGCGCCGCACGGCGGATCGCCGCAGGCGCTGCGGCCGGCGCGCAGCGGTGCGGCAATCGCCTCGCTGATCTCGCCGAGAGCCGCGACCTGCGCAGGCGTGAGCCGGTCGAACAGGTGGGCACGGACCTGCTCGACATGGCCCGGCGCGGCCGCTCGCAGCGCCGCGAGACCGCTGTCGGTCAGCACGGCGACCAGGCCGCGGCCGTCGCCGCCGGAACGCTCGCGGCGGACCCACCCGGCCTCCTCCAGGCGCGCGACGGCGTGCGAGATGCGGCTCTTCGAGGACAGCGACGTCGTCGCCAGGTCGCCCATCCGCAGCCGGCGCAGCGGCGTCTCGGAGAGCCGCACCAGCACCTCGTAGTAGGCGTGCGGCATCTTCGCCTGGAGCTGGAGCTGATGGTCGATCTGGCCGAAGAACAGCTGGGTAGCGTCCAGGAACGCGCGCCAGGTGCGCTGTTCGTCGGCCGAGAGCCAGCGGGTCCGGCGCATCTCACCGTCCTCGGAATAGTTGAGTACTCAACCTGCGTTCCGGTACCGACCCGACGTCCCACCGCGCTGGAGGCCTAGCCATGACCGCACCCACCGTTGACATCCCGAATTACGTTGCCGGCTCCTGGACCATCGATCCAGTTCACTCGACGGTCGGCTTACTTGCCCGGCACATGATGGTGAGCAAGGTACGGGGAAAGTTCAACACGTTCGAGGGAAGGCTGGTGACGGCGGCAGATCCACTGGCCTCCACGGTCACCGCGACCATCGACCTGAGGTCCATCGACACCGGCAACGCCCAGCGTGACGACCACATCCGCTCGGCCGACTTCTTCGAGGTCGATCAGCACCCCACCATGACGTACACCTCGACCGGCATCCGGCGCGACGGCGGCGACCTCATCCTCCACGGCGACCTTACGATCAAGGGCGTCACGAAGCGCGTCCCGCTCGCCCTGGAGGTCGAGGGCTTCGGGCCGGATGCCTACGGCGGCACCCGGGCCGGCTTCTCCGCCAAGGGCGAGATCAACCGCAAGGACTTCGGCGTGAACTTCCACGCCGTAATGGAATCCGGCGGCGTCGTCGTCAGCGACAAGATCACGATCGAGCTCGACGTCGAGGCCGTGCTCGACGCGTCCTGAGCACCCGCTCAGGTTCTCCTGATCAGGAGATGCCTTCGCCGCCCTGACCGGCGGCGGTTTCGCACCGATCATTGGCCGGTGGCGCCAGAGCCGCCATCGCGGCGTCGAGCGCCGGGCCCCGCAGCGCCTCGGAGGGCACGTCGGGAAAGCTGGTCAGGGCACCCTGCAGGGCGCCGATGGCGGCCGCCGTGCGCACCCGGCCGGACAGGGTCGGGTCCGCACCAGCGAGCGCGGCGCGCAGCAGCTCTCCGAGCTGGCCGGCGCGCCTGCCGATGGCGGTGCGCAGGATCGCGCCGGTGTCCTGGGTGAGGCAGCGCACCTCCGTGCGGTGCTCGAGCAGCACGTCGGCCCAGCGCTCGACGAAACCGCGCACCTGTGGGCGCTGCAGGTCATGGCTTGCGAGCAGCGACTCCATGTCGGCGAACAGCGGCTCGATCGCCGCCTCGAGCAGCGCCTCCTTGGAGGCGAAGTGGTAGTACAGGGCCGGTTTGGTGATCTGCAGTCGCTCCGCGATCGTGTTCAGCGAGGTGTGCTCGTAGCCGCGCTGCGCGAACAGGTGCAGGGCGACCAGGCGGATCCGCTCGCGGGTTGGACCGCCCGAATGCGCCGCCGTCGTCACCGCTGCATCATCGGTCCCGCCGTCATCGGTCCCGCCGTCATGGGTCCCGCCGTCGTGGGTCCCGCCGTCATGGGTCACGTCGTCATGGGTCACGGCATCATCCTCGCTTGGGTGTCCGCGCTGACCAGCTCGTGCTCCGGCCTTCCGGTCGGCGCAGCGCTGTCGTGCCCGGGCCACCAGGCGCGGCGGCCGATCAGGGCCGTCAGGCTCGGTGTAAAGAACATCGCCATCACGAAAGCCGATATTGCGATACCGAACGACACGGCGAACCCGAGTTCGGAGAGGATCGTGTTGCCGGCCAGGATGAGCGACGCGAACGTTCCGGCCAGGATGACGCCAGCCGCGGCGATGGTGGGACCGGACTGCTGGACGGCGAGCACGACAGCCGCTCGCGGGTCATGGCCTGCCTTCGCTTCCTCGCGCAGCCGGGCGACCATCAGGATGTTGTAGTCGGTGCCTAAGGCGACGACGAACAGGTACATGTAGACCGGCAGCAGGAAGATGATGCCGTTCTGGCCGCCGATGGTCTGGAACGCCAGCGTCGTCGCGCCGAGCGTCGCCGCGAACCCCAGACCGACCGAGGCCATCAAGTACCACGGCGCCACGACGCTGCGCAGCAGCAGCCCGAGGATCAGCAGGATGACGACGGCCGCCAGGGGGAACACCAGCGAGTAGTCGTGGTTCACCGCGCGTTGGATGTCGGCGTAGACCGACGTCGTCCCGCCGACGAGCGCCTCGGTTCCCGCCGGCGCGGCCGAATGTGCGCCAGAGCGGATCGGGCCCTTGACCGCGTTGATCGCCGCCGTCGACGCCGGGTCGGTGGTCAGGGTGATCGAGAAGTCGGCCGTCGCACTGTCCGCGCTGAGTCTCGGTGCCGCGACCGCGCCGACGCTGGGCAGCCTGGCGAGCTCCGCCCGGTAGGAGCTCAACTCGGCCGCCGAGAGCGACTGGCCGCCGATGTTGTGCAGGAACACGTCGGTCGGGTCGGTCGCGCCGGCCGGCAGCCCCTTCTCCAGCGTGCGCAAGGCAACCGCGGATTCCGCCGTCTTCGGGATGCCGCCGGACGCCAGGTCGAATGAGGGATGATAGCCGAAGGCTCCGACCGTGAGCGCGATCATGACCAGGCCGGAGACGCCGGCGAAGACCGCCGGTCGCCGCCCGACGCCACGCCCGAGCGCGGCGAAGCGCGCGGCCTCCGGCTCCCGTCTCCACGACTTCGACGGCCAGAACACCTTCGTCCCGAGCAGCGACACGACGGCGGGAACGAGGGTGAGCCCGGCGACCAGCGTCACCGCGACGGCGATCGCCAGTGCCGGGCCCATCGAGCGCAGCACCGAGAGGGTCGAGAACACCAGCGCCATGAAGGCGACGATGACCGCACCCGCCGCCGAGGCGATGGCCTCGCCGACCCGGGTCACCGCGCCGATCATCGCCTGCTTCGGATCCTCACCAGCACGCAGTCGTTCGCGGTAGCGGAACATCAGGAACAGGATGTAGTCGGTGCCGATGCCGAACAGCACCACGATCAGGATCTGCGAGATCGACGAGTCGGTGTGCAGGTTGAATGCCGCATTGGCATCGGCGATGAATCCGGTCGCCACCTGGGACACGATGCCGATCACGATCAGCGGCAGGATCGCGATGATCGGGCTCCGGAAGATCACCAGCAGCAGGATCAGGATCAGCCCGAACGTCGAGAGCAGCACGATCGAGTCGGCATTCTTCGACGATTGCAGGCTGTCGTACTGCTGCGCGATCGAACCCGTAACACCCATCGTCAGGCCGGTTCCCGAGAGCAGCGGCTTCGCGTCGTCGCGCAGCGTCTTGATCGCTCCGGTGACCAACTTGTCGTTGTAGTTGATCTTCTTCGACATGCCCACGATCGAGGTCTGCACCTGCCGGTTCGCCGACGCTCGTGCGGGCGTGATCGCGGTGATCCGCTCGATGTGCTTGCTCGCCAGGCGGTTCGTGATCGCCGTGGCCCTGGCCGAATCGGTGGCGGTGAGCTTCCCTCCGTCGCTGCGCGAGAAGACCATGACGGCGGCGGCGAGCTGCGATTGCGGGAAGGCCGAATCCTGCAGGTTCGACGCCTGGATCGATTCGTAGTGCTGCGGCAGGAAGCTGCTCTCGTCGGTGGTCGTCGACAGGCCCGGCGACGTCGCGATGACGCCGATCGCGGCGAGCACCCAGAGGGCGATGACCCGCCACGGGTGGTGGACGACGATCTGCCCGAGACGTGCGAACATGTGCGGCCTGCTCCCGATCCGGGCCGGTAGCCCGGCCTCATCAGTTAATGCTTACCTACCGGACGGTAAGCCGCCCGGCCGGTCCCGAGCAAGCCGGTTTCCTGTCGCGTTCGTCACGCCGCGCATCGACGCTCGGGGCGTGTCCGATTTGGAATGGTTTACAGTAGTTGGCGTGAGTCGTACGATGTGCCCTGTGGCCACCACCGCTTCAACCAGCCCGCTCGCCGACGTGCTGGCGGGCGGCGCCACCGGTCACGCCGGCGGGTACTCGGCCGAAGCGGTGCGGGACGCGCTGGTCACCTCGATCGTCTACTGCGAGCGGCCCGAGCGCCCGGGGTTCCGCGCGCTCGGCCGGCCCGGTGACGGCGTCATCGCCGTCTTCACCTCCGTCGAGGCGCTGGCGCTGGCCCGCGGCACCGTCGAGTGGTTCGCCCTGCCCGGTGCAGAGCTGCTCGACCGGTTGCCTCCCGGCTACGACCTGCTGGTCGACATCGCGAGCAGCGCGGTCCGGCTGCGTCCGGCCGCGCTCGGCCGCGGGGTTGCCATCGAGCTGACGGCGGACCCCGCCGGACCGCGCGCCGGAGCCGCCCGATGACCCGGCTCACGGTCGACCTCGAGCAGCTCGCGGCGACGGCGCGCCCGCTGCGGGACGCGGCAGAGGCCGCCGGTGCGGTTTACGCGCGCCGCGCCGAACTGGCTGCGCACTCGGAGCACGCCGGCCACGCCGAGCTCGGTGGCGCGATCGAAGATCTCGTCGGCGCCTGGGGCAACGGGCTGGGCGGTGTCGCGCAGCACGCCGACGGGCTGGCCAGGATGCTCGACCTGGCGGGACACACCTACGCGGAGACCGAGACGCGGACCCGCCGGCGCGCGACCCACGGTGACGGCCAGTGAGCGTCGTCGACCCGGGCGCGCGCCCGGAGCATCTCGTTGCCGGAAACCCCGACGGCATCGAGGCGCTCGCCACCCGGTTCGAGGAGCTTGCCGGATCATCGGCGGCGGCGGTCGACCGGCTCAGGGGGCTGGATACCGAGCACTGGTCCGGCGAGGCCGGTGACGCATTCCGCGCCGTCGCCGCGCCAGTCCCAGAACATCTGCGCCGCGCCCGCGATGCCTTCCGCTCCGCTGCGACGACCCTGCGCAGCTACGCCTCGACCCTGCGCGACTCGCAGGCATCGGCGGGTCACGCGATCCGGATCTCCGCCGATGCCGAGGCCGCAACCACGGCCTGGCGCAACGCGGGCGGCACGGGCGACGACCCCGGCCAGCCCGACCGCGACCGCGCGTACCGGATTCTCGCTGGCGCACGCGACGACGTCCTGACCGCCGGACACGCCGCGGCGCTGCGGCTGGGCGCGATTGCCACCGATGCTCCCGGACCCACGGCCGACGTCGGCAGCAGCGGCGGCCTGCCGAGCGTTCGTTCTTCCGGGGTGACGGCGCGTGCCGTCGTCGACCGTCCGGTGCGGGACGGCGTCCACTTCGTCGACTCCGCGGGCGGTGCGACGACCGCCGTCGACTACCGCAGCCCGCACGACGTGGGGTTCGCGGGCTCGGCGCCGGCATCGTGGGAGCGATGGGGCGCTTCCGGCGGTTCGCACCTGCTCGGCCAGGTCGGCACCGAGGCGCTGCTCGCGCTCGGTATCGGTATCGGCGCGGCGGCGGCGACCCGCCGGCGCCGCCGGACGGCGATCAGCCGCGCCGGGGTCGACCCGCGCTCGGTGCCGGCCCCCGCGCGCGCCGGCTCCAGTGGTGTCGTCGCCGGCACCCGGACCCGGCTGCGCACCCCCGGCGCGTGGCGCACCCAGCTCCGCCGCCCGCCGGCGCAGGACGCGACCCTGGGCGCCCCGCTGCCCGGCGCTCCGGCTGTGGCGGGCGCCGCCGTCGCGGTGCCCGCCGCCGCCGTGCGGCACGTCGGTCCGCCCGCCGTCTGATCGCCCCAACGACCGGTACGGTGACGGGCGGGATCGCCTCCGAACGGCCGAACCCGCGACCGCCAGTCTCCCGCGAGCAGCTGTTGGGAATGACGTGCCCGACGACCAGTCGCCCGCCGCCGCTGACGGCGTACCGGACGAGCCGAACGCGCCGGAGTTCCAACCGGCCAATCCGCTGGAGCAGACCCTGCTGCGGTGTGTGTTCAACGGGGCCCGTGCCACCCTGTTGCGGGCCCTCGCGCGGTCGGCGCTGTGCATCGTTGCCGACCCGCCGCCCGAGCTCGGGCTCACCTCCGCCGCGGCCGGGCAGGTACGGCTGCCCTGCGTCGTCGATTCCGAGGGCCGGCACGCGCTGATCTACACGTCCTACCGGCAGCTGGCGCTGGCGAACCGCCTGCCGGCGGACTCCCCGTGGTTCGAGGTGCCGGCCGCTGACCTGTTCGGCAAGTGGCCGCCCGGCGTCGACGTATGGCTGAACGCGGGCGGCGAGATGGGCCTCCCGCTTCCGGCAGCCGACATCGCCACGATCGCCGACATCGCGGCCGGCCTGGAGGTCGACGAGGCCTACGAGATCGGCCCGGACGACGACTTCTCCGACTTCCCCGGTCCCGCCGTGCCGGATCGGGTCGACTGCGCGATCGTCGTCGCGCTGTTCGACCTGCCGATGGTGCTCGAAGTCGTGCGCATGTTCCGCAAGCTCGAGGAGCCCGCCGGGCGGACCTGGCGCATCGTGCTGGTGCTCATCGACTCCGACAATCCGGCCGGCGCACCCACCGAGGAGCTTGCGCAGACCGCCGTCACGGCGGTGAACGAGGCGTCCGACGAATGCTGTGAACTGCACGTCGCCGACGTCCACGACGACGAGGTCTACGACGCGATCGCGCACATCGTGGCCATCGGCGTGCCGCTGTGGCGGCGCGAGGGGATGGGTGTCCCGGACACACTCGAAGGTCTCGACGAGCTCTGAGGCGATTGGATTCGGGCGCACCCCAGCGACACCGAAGAGGCTGGCGTCCACAGTGGACACCAGCCTCTTCGGGGATGGCCCGTTACGACACGTTGATGGCCGTGTCGTCGATCAGGAACGACGTCTGCAGCGACGAGTCCTCGGAACCGGTGAACTTCAGCGTCACCGATTTACCGATGAACGAGGACAGGCTGAACGTGCGCAGGACGTAGGCGTCGTTCGCGTCGACGTTGGAGTACGTCTTCAGCGTCGTGCTGCCAGCCTGCACCCTGAGGGTGTCGTAGGCATACGACCCGGACTCGCTGGTGTCAATGAACAGGTAGAACGACACACTGGCAGCCTTGCACGACGACGGGATCGAAACCGTCTGCGAAAGGGTGTCGGTGTGGGTCCGGCCGTAGCCGTCGAGGTAGGCGAAGTAGTTGCCGGAGTGCGCCGGACCCTCGGAGGTATTGGCGATGACGCCTGAGGTCGCCGACCACGGCGACGCCGACCCGGTCTCGAAGCCCGGGTTGCCGAGCAGCTGCGCCGCAGTGCATCCACCGCCGCCACCAGCCGGGTTGATCGTCCAGCTGAACGACGTCTGGCCGCTCGGACCGGTGGAGTCGGTCGCCGTCACCGTGACGTTGGACGTGCCCGCCGTCGTCGGGGTGCCGGTGATCTTGCCCGTCGAGGAGCTGATCGTCAGCCCCGGCGGCAGGCCAGTGGCGCTGTAGGTCAGCGTGCCACCGTCACTCGCGCTGGCCGAGATCTGCAGGCTGACCGCGGTGCCGACGGTGCCGGTCTGGTTGCCCGGGTTGGTCACGGTGACCGTGCCGCCACCGCCTCCGCCGCCACCGGTGAAGGCCCCGACGCCGTTCGGCGTGCCGAGTCCGGTCGGGCCGTCGTAACCGGTGCCCGCCGTGCACAGGTAGCTACCGCCGCAGCTGCCGTTGCTGCCGCTGGTGACGTCGAACAGGGCCGACGGGTTGGCGTACGGGAACGAGTTCGGCGCGCTGCCCGCTGCCGGCGGACCCGCGAGGGCGTAGACGCTGGCGATGAGCGGCGAGCTGGCGCTGGTTCCGCCGTAGACGTTCCAGCCGCCGTTGCTGCCGTAGCTGTCGTAGACGGCGACACCGGTCGCGGGGTCGGCGACCGCGGAGACGTCGGCGACGGTGCGCCGCGCGCAGCCACTGTCGGTCTGGAAGGACGGCTTGGCCTCGTACTGCGAGCAGCCGCTGCCGGCGCCGTTCCAGGCGGTTTCGGTGTAACCGCGGCTGTTGCTCGCCGTCCGCAGCGAGGTGCCACCGACCGACGTGACGTAGCGCGAGGCGGCCGGGTACTCGACGCCGTAGCCGCTGTCACCGGAGCTCGCCGTCACGGCGACGCCCGGGTGGTTGTAGTACGAGGTGTCCGTGCTGGTCTCCGACGACGACTCGGAGCCGCCGTAGCTGTTGGACACGTATTTCGCGCCCAGGCTGACGGCGGTGTTCACGCCCGTACCGAGGTTCGCGGTGGTGGGGGTCGTCGCCTCGACCAGCAGGATGTGGCACAGCGGGCAGGCGGCGCTGACCATGTCGACGTCGAGGGAGATCTCGCCGGTCCAGTCGTCGTTGGCCGGGGGCGGCGACGGGTAGCTGGTGCCGCCAGTCTGGTTCACCTTCCGGAAGCAGCCGTTGGCCGTCGTGCAGGACGGCAGGCCGTACTGCGAGCGGTAGACGCCGAGGTCGGACTCGGCGTTGGGGTCGTCGTAGGCGTCGACGAGCGCGACCGTCTGGCCGGATCCGGCGCTGGACGACGGGAGCTTGTACGCGCCCTGAAGGGTGCTCGGGCCGTAGCCGGAGGGAGTCGCGTTCGGTGCGGCGAGGACGCCCAGCCGGTGGGCTACGTCCGTGCGGGCGAGGGCCAGGCAGTGCATGATGCCGGGCTTCGTCGTCTGCGCGCAGAGGTGCTGGATGTTGCCCGCCGAGCCGGTTGCCGCGGGATGCGCAACGGTGGCCGTTCGAGCAGCGGAGGCGGGCAGGCCGGACGCCGACGTGGGCGCCGCGAACATGACCACCGTGGCCGCGGCGGCGATGATGCCGGCCGCCGTGCCGAGGACAGGAGCCTTGCGCATACTGCCTCCAGACAGAGAGCTCCTTCGCCGTCGAAGGGGCTCGCGAAGATGGGGACTTCGTCGCGCAATCTGCCACGAGTCATGCCTTGTTGAGTACCTGTAAGTTGCTATGGATCGGCAAAATATACATTGCCTACTGACCCGATCGACCGGTCAAGAACAGTGCGAACGGCGTGTCGCGCTCGTCGCGCAGGGCCCAAGGGCATTAGGGCCTAAGAACAGGGATGGAGCGGATGAGATTCGGCGAAGGACTGGTGGCGGCGCTGGCCGCCGAGGCCCGGCGGCGCGCGCCCCGCGCCGAGGTGCGGACCGGTCTGGACCCGGCCCCCGCGGTGCGGGTTGAACAGCCGGGCGAGCCATCCACGGCGACGTTCGTCGTCGAGGCGATCGGTGCGGACCGGGTGCTCGTCCGGATCGGCGAGCTGGCGTCGGTCGAGGTGTGCTACGGCGCCGATCCGCGGATCCTGGAGCGAGATCGCGACGACCTGCCGCCGGAGGACGCAGCCGTCGCTGACCTGGTCGAGTGGCTGGACGCCGTCCTGGACGGGCGGGTCAGCGAGCGGATCTGGGTTAGCGGCGACGCACCGGTGCGCGCCCGGGCGGTCGTCACCTGGCGGGACGGTTCCACGACCACCGTGTTCGCGCCCGCCGACGCCGGCGTGCTCGCGGCGGGCGATCGGTCGCTCGACGTCGACTACGCCGCCTACGACCAGCGCTGACCGGCGATCACCGATCGGTCGGCACGTGCCGCCGGTCGTTGGAACCGCCGAACTGTCCACAGGGCGGGGTTCGGGGGGTCGTGCGGGTGGGTGAGGGCGGTTACGCTGCCCGGATGCGCGGGGTGGTGGTGCTGGTTCTGGCCGCTGGGATGGTGGCGGCCGGGTGTGGCGGG
>QHCD01000076.1:17914-19021 GCA_003244255.1 Pseudonocardiales bacterium
GACGTCGACCCGGACGTCGACCCGGACGTCGACCCGGACGAGTTCGGCGGGGCCGACCTCGACGGTGGCGCCGACCCGGCCGGTGCCGCCGGCGGGGATGACGGCGGATTCTGATGCCGGGGCGAAGCTGTTCACCGACTACGCGGTCGGGTTGGGCCGGTACGCCTACGCCGCGTTGGACGCCGATGCGTTCGCTCCGGTGAGCCTGCCCGGCTGTACCGGTTGCCGGCAGTTGATGGCCAGCATCCGGGCGGCGAAGGCCCGCGGTCATCATTTCGCGCACACCGACTTCAGGGTCGTGATCGACTCCCCGCCCTCGCCACAGACGCTGATCTACGAGGGGCAGATCGTGTTCGACGGGTACGGGCCGATCGAGGTGGACGCGACCGGCCGGCCGGTCGGACCGCTACCACCGGGCCAGCACGGCAAACACGGCTGGGGCATCACGATCAAGTGGACCGGCGAGGGCTGGGCGATCTCGGTTCTGGAGACGGTATGAGGCGACTGCTGATCCTGCTCGTCGTGGCCGGCGCGGTGCTCGTCCCGGTCGGCTCGGGTGGCCCGGCGGCGAGCGCTGATCCGCCGGCCGCCGGAGCGGGCTGCATCTGGGACTGCACGACGGTGCCGGCCTCGCATGCTGCCGAGTACATGGTGCACGATGCCGGCCGGTGGTGGCATTACACGGCGGGCCTGACCCCGGCGGAGCGGGCGACCGGCCAGGAGTACGCCGCGATGAAGTACTGCTACTGGCGCAACACGGCCGGCTGTAACAGCGACCGTGGCTTCTGCGGGCAGACCTACGGCGCGAGGGCGATCTACAGCCGGCCGATCGGGTCGGCGGTCGAGTACACCACCCCGCAGGAGGCCTGCATCCGGGAACTACCGACCGGACCGCCGCCGGTGACGGCGGCAGACGTGCGCCGGGCGGTCGGCCAGCACCGGCCCGACCTGCAACAGTCCATGGCCGGCGCGCCGCTGCGGATCCAACCCCCCGGCGGGCTGGCCCTGATCCTGGTGGACGTGATCGCGCTACTCAACCGGGCACCCGCCGACGTTCACTTCACCGCGACGATCAACACCCAGCCGGTGCAGGTGCGGGCCTACCCG
>QHCD01000077.1:0-6311 GCA_003244255.1 Pseudonocardiales bacterium
CCGGACAAGGTGCTGGAGATCCAGCAGTACGCGCGTGAGCCGATCAGCCTCGACCAGACCATCGGTGACGAAGGCGATTCACAGCTCGGCGACTTCATCGAGGACTCCGAGGCCGTCGTCGCCGTGGACGCCGTCAGCTTCACGCTACTGCAGGACCAGCTGCAGTCGGTGCTGCAGACGCTGTCCGAGCGCGAGGCCGGCGTGGTCCGGCTGCGGTTCGGGCTCACCGACGGCCAGCCGCGGACGCTGGACGAGATCGGCCAGGTCTATGGCGTCACCCGCGAGCGGATCCGGCAGATCGAGTCGAAGACGATGAGCAAGCTGCGCCACCCGTCCCGCTCGCAAGTGCTGCGCGACTACCTCGACTGACCGATCGGTTCGTCTGACCGATCGGCCGGTCGGCCTCAGGACAGAACGACCGTCCACGGCACCTCGACGGAATCCGGCAGATCGCCCGGCCCGAACCAGAACAGGCCACCTCCCGAGGTCCCGCCGAAGTCGCCGCCGAAGACCCGGTCGGCACGGGGTCGCGCCGGATCACCCGACCCCTCAACCGTCGACACGACCCCCTGCTGGTCCGGGCTCGCGCCGGCACTGATGTTCAGCAGCCGGGTCGGGTAGCCCGGCCGCATCATCGCAACGGCGTCGTTGTCGCCGTGGGGCAGCACGATCGGGAACCCGTACTCGGTGGTCGTCACGTCGCTCGACACCATCTGGTGGGCCACCTGACCACGCCACAGATAGTCCGCCCCTGGTCCGCTGTCGAACAGCAGGATGTCGTCCTCGTCGGCGGCGTCGGTGCGCGGCCCGAAGTGCCCGACCACCGGCTCGTAGTTGGGCTTGTCGGCGATCACCCGGACCGAATCCAGCGACGTCGGAACGCCGAGTTGCGGCCCGGACAGGTAATGGATCCAGTCGGGCAGGTTGCCCGGTCCGTACCAGAAGATATCCGCGTAGCCGTTGCCGTCGAAGTCGCCGGACACCGGCCGGTAGTCGTACCGGAGCTCGTCGTGCAGGTACGACGCCGTCACAGCACCACGCGCGACGCTGGTGAAGGTCTCGACCTCGTCGTTCGGTGAGCCGGGGTCCCACCACATGACGCCGTCTGCGATCGGGCCGCTCGCCGACGGCAAGTTGTCGAGCACGAGCGCATGGTGCACGACCGGAACCGTGATCGAGATCCATGCCTGGGTGAACGGCGCGACGGCGATGTAGGCCACCGGCTGGCCAGGCTGCCACCAGAGGATCTCGTCGCGGCCGTCGCCGTTGAAGTCGCCGACCAGCGGCGTGTAGGTGCGGTTGATCGCCGGCAGCCGGGTGGAGGGTGCCAGGCCACCACCAGGCTGCGACAGGTCCAGGTAGTCCGGATCGGTGCCGGGGGTGTAGAAGACGACGTCGGCGGCGCGGGTGCCGCCGAAATCACCGACGATCGGCTGGTAGTCGGGCAGCCGCCACAACCACCCGGACAGCTCGTGGGAATAGGTCGTTCCGGACATCAAGCGGGTGGTGCCGTGCGGCAGCACGTTGCCGCCCGCGTCCAGGCCTTCGACCTGCACCACCCTGGTTCCGGCCGGAATCGGTATCTGCGTTTCGAAGGTCGCCCTGGCCACCGGTGTGCCGATCGGCCGCAGATCACCCGGCGTGCTGCCGCCCATCAGCTGCCAGGACCTGAGCTCGGTGGCGCCGTTCCAGCTGACGTAGATCCGCGGCGTTCCGGTGCGGTATACGACGGCGTCCGGTGCGACGTCGGGGTACCCGTGCCACGTCGCCTTGTACGCACGGTAGCTGTACGCACCGAGCGTCATGTCCAGCGCGACCGAGCCACTCGGCGTGTACTCGGTGATCCTGGCCGCGTTGCCCCAGTCGACGAGGACGTTGCCGTTGGCAAGCCGCTCCTCGCTTCCGGTGAACTGCGAGTACAGCACCGGGTCGTGGCTGATCACGCGGGTGTAGGTGGCCGTGTGCGTCGACGTGCTGATGCCAATGGACAGCGCACGCGCCGGGTGGCCGTTGGCGTGGGTGGGCTGCGCGCCGTCGCACGGGGCAGGTCCGGCCCCACCGTCGTCGTAGAGCGTGATCGAGGTCGAGGTCACCCACCGCGCGTCGTGCTGGTAGCAGAACCACCCGGATGTGCCGCCGTTGACCAGGTGGGGAAAGCTGTTGCCGGTGCCGGTGGCGCCGACCTTGCCGAGCGTCCAGTTGATCGCGCCGCTCTCGGGATCGACGGAGTAGACACCCCACGTGTTGCGTCCGGACACGAGGTAGTCGCCCTGTGAGTTCTTGTCGATCGAGTTTCCGTGAAAGTAGTCCCAGTAGCCGGTGCTCGGTTGGGCAAACTTCGACTGGCTCGTCGACACATGGTCCAGCGCGTGCCACTCGAACAGCACCGCGCCGCCGTGCCGGAAGTCGATCTCCTGCACGACGTAGTCAATGACCGTGACCTGGCGGCCGTTGACCGGGACACGGACCGGAAAGTACGAGCCGACGATCGCCGTGTCCTGCGGTGTCATCCGGAACTCGTGCAGGTCGAGTTCGTAGCCGCCGGACGCGCTCACGGTGCCGAACACGTCGTAATGCTGGTCGAACAGCGTGATGTGGCCGTGCCCGAATCCGCCGTCGGCCGTCGTCGTGCCGGTGAAGACTGCCAGCATCGGCTGCCCGTCGACCGTGACGGCGGTGAGGTTGCTGGCCCGCGACACCGGCTCGGGCCTGGTCCAGATCACGCTCCCGGAGGCGTTGTAGATCGCCTCCCCGGCGCGCGGGCCGCTGTTGGCGGTGGCGAGGATCACCCCGGCGGCCTGTCCGGGCGCGGTGCTGCCCACGCACGCACCTACGGGCTTGAGGTCCGGCCGGCTGGCGTACACCGGCTGTCCAGGACTGCACGCCGGGGACGCTGCCGGCGCGGGCGGACGAACGAGATCCGCGCCGGGGACCGACACGCCCGCAACCGGCGTCGCGACGCCAAACCGATAACGGCCTGACGGCGCACCCTGCAGGCCGACACCGGCGTCGACCGTGACCTGCTCGCCGGCCGCGAACGGCTCGGTTGGCGTGAATACCGACCCCCGCCCCGCGGCCAGGGCGGTGACCCGCCCGGCGTGCCGGCCCGAGAGCGATCCGGTGACGGTCAGCCCCCCGAGCGCCGCCGGACCGACGCCGCGGAAGGTGACCGCGGTATCGGTTGCGGCGTGGGTCGTGCCGGGACTGGGGAATGCGTATCCGGTGACGGCGCTCGCCGCCGGGTGCGAGCCGGCGCCGTTAGCGGCCTCAGGACGTGGCGCCGCGGCCACCCGCGTCGGCGCCACCAGGCCGATCACGCCGAGTGCGGCCGCCGTTACGGCGATCGGCACGAGAGTTCGCGTCCGGCGAACCCGGCCGACATTGCGGCTACCCGGTGCGATGCTGGTGATGGCTGCAGATCGCATGCGAACTCCTCGGCCGGTGACACGGTGGGGCGCCCACCGTAGCCGCTTTCGGCCACCGGACCCGAACGAGACCAAGGGGGGCGCCTCGCTGTCGTTACATCGGTGTGACGATCGCCGTACATCCCGCGGGAACGCCTGGTCCCGCCGTAGGGTTGAACGGAGGAGAGCGAACTGCGAGCACGGCCGACGCGAAAGGATAATCGTGACACCCACTCCGACCGCGACACCGACCGCGCCCGTATCCAGCACCGGTGAGCGATGCGACCGGTGCGGGGCCCAGGCGCAGGTCCGGGTCATCCTGCCCGGTGGCGGCGATCTTGTCTTCTGCGCCCATCACGCCCGCGCTCACGAGGCCCGGTTGCGCGAGGTGGCGGTCTCCTACCTCGAGGACTGACCCGGCAGGGTCCGAGTCCCGCCACGCCGCCCAAGCCCGAGCACGGACGCCGCGCACGGTGCATCCTTACTAGCGGTGGCCGCTCCCTCCGATCCGATCCCCCGCCGAGACGTCGTCGAGACGTCGCGACGGGTGATCGGGCGCGCCAGCGCCGAGCAGCAGCGCATCCGCGAAACGGTGCGCGACACGGTGCGCCCGGTCGCGCAGCACCGTCCGGTGCGCCTGTTTCGGCACACCATCGGCAAGGCTTGGAACGATCGGGTCCTCGGGCTCTCGGCGGAGGCCGCGTTCTGGCAGCTGCTGTCGATCCCGCCGCTGTTCCTGGCGGTGCTCGGCAGCCTCGGCTACATCAACAACCTGTCCGGGCCGAACACGTCCGGTTCGATCGAGGCCAAGCTGATCCGCTCGTTCAGCCGGGTTCTCACCCCTGACGTCGTCAACAACCTGATCAAGCCGACGCTGGACTCCGCCCTCCAGCGCGGCCGGCCGGACGTCATCACCATCGGTTTCGTGCTCTCGCTGTGGGCCGGCTCGTCGTCAACGGCGACCTTCGTCAACACCATCACCATCGCCTACGACATGCGCGACATGCGCGGCGCCGTGCGCAGCCGGTTGATCGCGCTGTGGATCTACGTGATGGCCGTCGTCGTGGGCGTGATCGTGCTGCCCATCCTGGTGCTCGGCCCGACCAAAATCGTCAGGTTGATGCCGATGAGCCTGCGACCGGACGCGACCACGTTGGTCAATGCCCTGTACTGGCCGACGGTCGCGGTGCTTCTCCTCCTCGGGCTCACCAGCCTCTACCACCTCGCCCTCCCGCGCCGGCTGCCGTGGCGTCGGCAACTGCCCGGCGCGGTGTTCGCCGGCTGCATCTTCGTGATCGGCAGCTACCTGGTTCGGGAGTACTTCAGCTTCGTCAGCAAGCGCAGCGTCAGCTACGGCGCGCTGGCCGCGCCGATCGCCGCGTTGCTGTTCCTGTTCGTGATCGCCCTGGCGATCCTGCTCGGCGCCGAACTCAACGCCGTAATCCAGGAGATGTGGCCAGCCCGGCCGACCCGCAGGCAGCGTCGGCGGGCGCAGCGGCAGGCTGCCCGCGGGGCGCGCCGTCCGTATCAACCGCCGCCGGACGGCAGCATCTCGTAGATGCGCTTGCATTCCTCGCACACCGGCGAGCCGGGCTTCGGCACCTTGGTGACGGGGAACACCTCGCCGCACAACGCCTCGACCATCGTGCCCATGACGGCGCTCTCGGCGATCTTGGACTTGCGGACGTAGTGGAACCGCTCGTTGCCGGCCTCGGTCTCGGACCGTTCCGGCCGGATCTCGGTGTCGGTGCTCACCGGTCACTCCCGTTCGGCTCGGCGGCAGGATTCTCGGCAGGATCCTCGGCGGCGGCGTCGATGGTGGGACCGGGTCCGGTCGAACTCTCGGCCGAGCCGCGCGCCGGCTCGATCGCCGGTGCGGCCGCACCGGCGTACCGCTGGAACCGGGAGGACTTCTGCGGCAGCCGGTCGTTGGCGAGCAGCACCGCGACCCACGGCAGCACGATCGCGGCCGCCGCGAAGATCGGCCACAGCCAGATGATGCGGTAGGCCGCCGCCGCGATCAACAGGCACACGACCCGAATGCCCATCGTGATGGCATATCGGCGCCGGCGGTAGTCGAACTCCGCCTGCGGATCCGGCGGAGCGCCGGTGATCACCACCGGTGCGTGCGCTCGCCCCAACCTCAATGGGCCTCCTCGGTTCGATCGCCACCCGAACTTACGCCTGTCCGGTGCAGCCGCGCCGCCGACGTCAGCCCTGGGAGCCCGCCCGTGCGGCCGCCTTGCGTTCCTTCTTCGCAGCGCGCACCGCTGCGAGTGAGCCGGCGTCGACGACGTCGGCTACCGAGATCTGCACGCCGTCGGCGCCGACGTCGCCGGCGGCCTCCCGCCAGCCGGCCGGAGTCACGCCGTACTGCTTGCCGAGCAGGGCCAGGAAGATGCGGGCCTTCGCCGCACCGAACCCGGGCAGCGCCCGGAGCCGCCCGAGCACCTCGGCGCCATCCCCGTCGCTCCACAGGGCGGTGGGATCGCCGCCGTACCGCTCGACCAGCATCGCGCACAGCGCCTGCGTGCGCTTGGCCATCGCGGCGGGGAACCGGTGCAGCGCGGGCGGGCCGACGAAGTGCTCGACCATGCGCTCTGGTTCGTAGGTCGCGATGCGTGCGGCGTCCAGGTCGCGGCCGAGCCGCTCCCGCAGGTCATATGGTCCGCGAAATGCCTTCTCCATCGGCACTTGCTGGTCAAGCATCATCCCCAGCAGCAGCGCCAATGGGTCGGCCGCGAGGAGCTTGTCGGCGGGCTCGAACTGCGCCAGCGCCATCCGGCCGCGCCGTTGGGTGCGGCCGGACCGGCTCGGCCTGGTCGTGGTCGCGGAGGTCGACTTAGCGGTCGTCGTGGGGCTCATGGCATCAGCCTGGCACGAGCACCGCCGAGCCGCTCGCTACCA
>QHCD01000077.1:6367-15446 GCA_003244255.1 Pseudonocardiales bacterium
GGACACCGCCGAGCCGCTCGCTAGCAGCGAGGCGGCAGGGAGAGCGGGAGAATACGCGAGGATCCACATCCGCCTAACCGATCGGACCGGGAGTCGCTGATGCGCGCGCTCGTGCAACGGGTCAGCTCGGCCAGCGTGCGGATCGTCGACGACGACGCACGCACCGCGGGCGGCTGCACCGCCGGGGAGATCGTCGGCGAGATCGGGGCCGGCCTGATGGTGCTGGTCGGCGTGACGCACGACGACGACGAGTCCGACGCGCGGGAACTCGCCGGCAAAGTGGCGGAGCTGCGGATCCTCGACGGCGACCGCTCGGCCAGCGAGCTCGGCGCCCCGCTGCTCGTCGTCAGCCAGTTCACTCTCTACGCCGACACCCGCAAGGGCCGGCGGCCGTCCTGGCACCTGGCGGCGCCTGGGCCGGTGGCCGAGCCGCTGGTCCGCGCCGTGGTCGACCACCTGCGCGCGCTCGGCGCGATCGTGCAGACGGGTCGGTTCGGGGCACACATGGCGATCACGCTCGTCGCCGACGGGCCGGTGACGATCCTGATGGAGACGCGCGGCCGCTCGACCCGACGTCGGGACGCTGGGCGGCCGGTGTGACTCCCCTCACCGCCGGCGGCACGCTGTGGTTGCGGATTGGGCGGACGGGGAACACCGCAGGCAGCAGAACGTTGAACTAGGTGACTATGTGTTCCGTTTGTGCAAGTACCGGCAGCCCGAAACCACCGACCGGCTCGCAACGAGAGACGAAGGAGGAGCGATCATGACCGAAGGCCATGTCGCTCCGCCACGACGTACCGCCTCGGTCGAACCGCGCATCGCGTCCCGGCCGCATCGCACGCAGCACCCAGCCGCGCCTGACAGCGCGACGCTGCGGAGCCGACGCGGCGACATCGACGAGGTCGCAGTCTCCGCCGACCTGGTCCGGGTATACCTCAATGAGATCGGCAAGGTCACGCTGCTCAACGCCGAACAAGAGGTCGACCTCTCGAAGCGGATCGAGGCCGGCCTTTACGCCGACCACCTGCTCGGCGCTCCCGGGGAGCCGCAGACCCGCGCGACGAAGCGCGATCTGCGCCGGGTCGCGGCCGACGGTGAGCGGGCCAAGGCTCATCTGCTGGAGGCCAACCTGCGGCTGGTCGTCTCGCTGGCCAAGCGCTACACCGGCCACGGGATGGCGTTCCTGGACCTGATCCAGGAGGGCAACCTCGGGTTGATCCGCGCGGTGGAGAAGTTCGACTACACCAAGGGCTTCAAGTTCTCCACCTACGCCACCTGGTGGATCCGGCAGGCGATCACCCGCGCGATGGCCGATCAGGGCCGGACGATCCGGCTGCCCGTGCACCTGGTCGAGCAGATCAACAAGTTGCAGCGGACCAAGCGCACCCTGCACCAGCAGCTGGGGCGCGACGCCACCAGCGCGGAACTGGCCGCCGAACTCGACCTCACGGTCGAGCGGATCGAAGAGCTCGGTCGGCACGCCCGCGACCTGCTGAGCCTGGACCAGACCGTCGGCGACGACGGCGAGAGCCGGCTCGGCGAGTTCATCGAGGACACCGAGGCACCGATGGCCGAGGAGTCGGTCGTCTTCGGTCTGATGCGCAGCCAGCTCGACGACGTCCTCGGGACGCTCGACCAGCGCGAGCAGCAGGTCGTCCGGCTCCGCTATGGCCTCGACGACGGTCGGCCGCGCACGCTGGATGAGATCGGCCGCGAGTTCGGCCTCTCCCGGGAGCGGATCCGTCAGATCGAGCGCGAGACGATGGCCAAGCTGCGGCACCCGTCGCGCGCCGAGGCACTCCGCGACTACGTGCAGTAGTTGCCGCCGGTAGCCGGAACTCGGAACGACGGACCTGTCCGAATCGTCTCAGTCGCGTGCGCAGGATCGATACGCTTGCCTCACTGCCGCTTGACGAAACGGACAATGCATGAGGTTCGCCGCCCATCGGACAGCTCGCGGCGTGATCGCGGGCTCGGCGATGCTGGCCGCTCTGGCCATCGGCGGCTGCGCTTCGTCGGTCGCGGGAACGGCCGCCTTCGTCGCTGCGAGCTCGTCGTCTCGCGGCGGCACCGGCACGCCGTCGTCGGGACCGTCCGGCTCGTCGAGCCCGTCGCTGCCGATCCCCGAGTCCTCTGACCCGCCGAGTTCGTCCGCCTCGCCGAGCTCGTCGCCGCCGCCTGCTTCATCAGCCCCGCCACCGGCCACGTCGGTCAGCGGTGGGGTCGCGGACAACATCTGCAAGCTGGTGACACCAGCCCAGCTGACGGCGATCTTCGGCGGGCTTCCGACCTACAAGAACACGCTGGACAACAACTGCCAATACACCCATGCGGGTGTGTTCGTCATCGTTGCCGAGTTCAGCACGTTCACGGTGACGTCGCAGACGCAGGAGACCGGATCCGTCAGCGACTTCAGCATCGGGGACCATCCCGGGGCCGTGCTGAAGGACGGCAACGTCGTGCTCTCGGAGGGCTCGACGGCCACGACCGAGGGCGTGGTCAAGGCCTATTGCGGTACCGCCGAGGAGCAGGGCGTGGCCAAGAAGCTGCTCGCCATCGTCATCCGACACTATGCCCACACCTAAGGCGCCCACGCCTGAGCGACAGCATTGTTGACCGAACGGAGGGACATGAAGACTCACGAGCGCCGACACAGCCTCGCAGCGGCAGTGCTGCTGAGCGCGCTGGGCGTTGCCGGGTGCGCCTCATCGATAGCGGGCAACGCCTCCTTCGGCGGCAGCGCGCCGAGCACCTCCAGCAGCGGCGGTATCACGCTGCCGTCCAGTGGCGCGAACTCCTCGCCGCCGCCGTCGTCGTCGGGCGGTGAATCCTCCTCGCCGCCGCCGTCGTCGGAGTCCAGCCTGCCACCGTCCAGCCCGGTGTCCACGGACGTGCCGAGCACGTCGACCAGCGGCGGCGGGGACGGTACCGGTTTCTGCAGCCTGGTCAGCGATGCGCAGCTGAAGTCGATCTTCGGTGGCATGCCGTCGAAGAAGTCCTCGCTCGGCGGGTGCGACTACACCTACGGGTCGCTGTTCATCCCGGTCGCCGAGTTCTCGACATTCGACGTGACGAGCCAGAAGACCGAGAACGGCGGCGGGACGGACATCACGGTTGCCGGTCACCCGGGCGCCGTGCTGCACGACGGCGACGTGGTCGTGTCGGAGACCAAGTCGGCGGCCTCGGGCGGCGTCGTCAAGGCCTACACCAGCACGGCGGAGGAGCAGGCCGCGGCCAAGAAGCTCCTTGCCATCATCGTCGTGCATTTCGCTCACTGAGAAGGAGGCTAGACCGCGGTTCTAACCTGCGTCTTTGACGCTGAGGCGACACGGCGTGTGGAAGCGCGAAAGTGCCTACCCGGTAAGGGAAACTTGGGCTAGTCAAGGGTCCAAGGTCTCGTACGGGAAGGCACTTCGCGGGTGAAGCGTTGCAAGCGGTTAGGTCGGATCAAGATCAGCGCGGACGGTACCCGGGTCGCATCGCATGCAGGGGCCGGGTTGTTGCGCGAGCCGGCCGAGGACCGGCCTGAGCGAGGGGCCGATAGACGCCTCTGCGGGGACGCCGGTTAAGGCCCCTTACGTGCGTTCACCGACCGGGCGGTCGATCGGCGAGGCGCGGCTGCGTCTCGGGGATCGACGTGCTGGCCGACCAGCAGGATGCGTTCGGGCCGGTGGCCTCGATGCCAACGACGTTCCGGCTGCTGGACCGGCTCGACGAGCATGTCCTGAGCGCGGTCCGTGGCCGCGGGGCGTGGCACGAGCGCGGGCGTGCGCCGCTGGTGCGGGCCGCACCTCGAACGGGAGTTGTGCAGCGACTTCGACGCCGCGATCACGATCACGATCGCGCACTCGGAGAAGGAGAACACTGCCGCGACCTGGAAGCGGACCCTTGGGTTCCACCCGTTGTTGGCGTTCCTGAACCGTCCCAACATCGCCGCCGGGCAGGCGCTGGCCGGCTTGCTGCGACCGGGCAACGCCGGGTCGACACTTCCGCCGACCACAACACCGTGCTGGACCAGGCACCGGCCTCGCTGCCCGAGCACGCCCGATCCCGCTTTGGGCCGGAGAGTGGGCCGCGGGTCTTGGGAGGTTGTCCCGCGCGTCGTAGAAGTTGAGGTGGCGGTCCCCGGCTCGATGCCTGCCGGGTGGTAGGTGTCGGGCTTCCGCCAAGAAGTTCGACCAAGAAGCATGTCCCGCGTCGCCGATCGCTCGCCTCGTTGCCGGGCAAGTCGCCGAGGTGGGGCGCGGCAAATCTGAGGTGCCGGCCCCCGACGGCGTGCTCGCTAGTTTGCGATGGGTGGCAGGCCGAGGCGCTGGCAGGTTTCCGCGTTGCCGGGGAACACGGCTGCTGAGCCGTCCATCAGGGTGCAGCCGACCAGGTGCGGCACCGGGTGGGTTTTCCCATCCGGTGTGTGCTGCCGAGTGGACCCAGCGCGCAGGATCCCGTCCCGCCAGGGCAGCGAGCACGCAGCGATGGCGTTCTGGATCGGCACGGGCCCATTGCCGTTCGCCGGCGCGAAGGCAATTTCGGGGCCTGCGTAGGTATTGCCCGAAGACAACTTCGCCACGGCGGAACAATGCGCCATTCCTTTGTTCGTCACGGGCGCCGGCTTAAGTAGGTGATCGGCCACCGCGACGCCGCCGGTCGTGGCGGCAACCGTGGTGGCCAGCACCGCGGCAACGCCGAAGCTGCGCCGCTGGCGGCGACGCCGACGCTCGCCGTGGTGGATGACCGTGACCAGTTGCAGGCTGCGAGCCCGCGCGGCCGGTGGCATCGACCGGCCCGGCACGTCCTCAATGTCGATCATCGGTGCGTGTCCCCTTTCGTTCATCGGTGCGTGTCCCCTTTCGTCATGCGCGGCGCCGACGGCGCCGGATCAGCGGTGCGGCGATGGAGGTCCGCTCGCGCCCGAGACAGACGCGAGCGAACGGTCCCGATCGGCACTCCGAGAGCCTCCGCTGCGTCGGCGTAGGACAGGCCAGCCCACGCGCACAGGGCAAGAACGTCCTGCTCAGCCTCCGGTAGCTGTTCGACCACGGCGAGCACACCCCGCATCCGCTGTTCGTCCCCGAGCCGTTCGGTCAGGTCCCCGATTTCATCGCGCCGCCGATCCAGCACGCTCAGCTTGGCGACGAGTCGACGGTTCCTGCGCACGGACCGGTCGTGATTGCGAAGCACGTTGTTGGCGACCGCTAGCAGCCAGGGAGGGACCGACCCACCGTCCAGACCGACCTCCGAGCAGCGCCGCCACGCCTCCAAGAACACAACCGATACCAGGTCCTCGGCGTCGCTCCACGACGCGGTGCGGCGAAAGCAATGGGTGTAGACCGTGTCGACGTGACGCTCGAACAAGACACCAAAGGCCACCGAGTCACCCCGCGCCGCCCGCCGCCACAGATCACCGTCGACCGCATCGACATCCGCCGAGCCATCCATGCTCCATCTATGTCCGGTCGCCGCCGAAAGTTCCGCTGACTCCGATAGTTGTTGGCCACCCAACCAATCCCGGAGCCTTGCCCAGGGGGAGGTTGTCCCGCGCGTCGTAGAAGTTGAGGTGGCGGTCCCCGGCTCGATGCCTGCCGGGTGGTAGGTGTCGGGCTTCGGCCAAGAAGTTCGACCAAGAAGGGGACCGCCGTGACCAAGAACTACCAGACGAGCACGTCGATGACGAGCGCCGAGCTGCGGCTCGCGTTGCCGGAGACGGTGAGCGTGGCGATGGCCGAGATCGCCGAGGACGTGCAGGAAGGGCTGCTGGCGCTGGCCGTCGGCACCGGGCTGCAGGTCATGACCGCGATGATGAACGCTGATGTCGAGGCCCACCCCGGCGCGGCCGGCAGCCTGCGCGAAGGGCTGGCCGAGACGCTCACCGTGCTTCGCCTCGGCGTCTCACCGACACTGGCCCGCACGCTGCGCTCGACCAACAGCATCGAGTCGATGATCTCGATCGCGCGAAACCACTCCACGAACGTGAAGAACTGGCAGAACGGAACCATGGCGCTGCGCTGGTGCGCCGCCGGCATGATCGAGGCCGGCAAGCGATTCCGCCGCGTCAGCGGCCACCTGCACCTGCCCGCACTACGCGTCGCTCTCGATGCGCATGTCGCCGCCGAAACCGTCGGTACCGCCCGTCATGATGACAACGTGATCGCCGCCTGACGATCACGAGGACCGCCATCGAAGTTCAACGGAGTGCGGGACAACCTCGGCTTAACCTCACTGCGGTACGCTCCCCGGGTCAGCTCGGTTCCGTGTCACACGGATCGGCCACCAGGCAAGGGTTGGGCCGTGTGTCGCGTGCCCCCGATGCTCGGGCCTGGCGTCATGATGCCGGCCCTGTGTCGCGCGCCCCCGATGGCTCGGGCCTGGCGTCATGATGCCGGGTCGGTGTCGTTGCGGCTGCGGCCGCCGCCGATTCGCCCGGTCGGGTAGCGGCTGGTGGAGCGTTCGACCAGACCGCCGTGGGTGGCCTCGACGAAGCGGCGCAGGATCGCCGCGCGTCCTCTGCGGTCAGGATCTCGGCCAACCTCGACGGCGACCGGAGCACCCCCCTTGCGCTCTTCGATCGCGCTCGTCTCCTCGCGGGACTGCTCGATCTGATAGGTGCGGCCACACTGCCAAGTGAGTTGATGGGAGATCCGCCATGACGAGTACCGAGCCGTTGGACGTGGTCACAGGGGCATTCAGCTATTCCGGCGCCGCCATCGCGCGGCAGCTACAGGCCGTAGGGCGGCGGGTCCGGACGCTCACCGGACACCCGGACCGCGCTCCGGCCGACACGAATATCGACGTTCGAGCGCTAGATTTCGGCAACCCGGGCGAACTTGTCCAGTCGATGCGTGGTGCCCACACCCTGTACAACACGTACTGGGTGCGGTTCGCCCACGGTAGAGTGGACCACCAGCTGGCGGCGCAGAATAGCCGGATCCTGTTCGAGGCTGCGGTGAGCGCGGACATCCGGCGTATCGTGCACGTGTCCATCACCCACCCGAGCCTGAATTCGCCGTATCCGTACTTCCGCGGCAAGGCCGAGGTGGAGCAGATGCTCGCCGCCAGCGGCGTGCCCTACGCGATCGTGCGGCCAGCCATCCTCTTCGGCGGGGATGGCGTGTTGATCAACAATGTGGCGTGGCTGTTGCGGCACTTGCCGGTGTTCGCGATCGGCGGGCGCGGCGACTACCGGGTGCGAGGCATTCACGTAGATGACCTTGCGCAGTTGTGTGTCGCGCTAGGCGCGGCCAGTGACACGGCCGTCGTCGACGCGGTAGGGCCGCAGACGGTCACGTTCCGTGAGCTCGTTGACGCGGTCCGAGCAGCGGTTGGCAGCCGGGCGCTTGTCGTCTCCGTTCCGGGATCGCTCGTGCCGATCCTTTCGCGGGGCGTGAGCATCCTGCTGCGCGACAGGCTGCTCACCCGCGAGGAGTACCACGCAATGTCCGACGGTCTAGCCGACTCAAACGCACAGTCGGCCGGACGGATCGTGTTCACGGAATGGGTCGCCACCCATGGCCCGGAGCTGGGCCGCAGGTATGCCAACGAACTCGACCGGCATTTCCACCCGCGCCCGCACGCCGCGGCGGGTCTGGACAGGCGATCTCGATGACTGCGGTAGCCAAGCCGAGTATCTGGCCGTTCCTCGCCTGGGCCGTCGTGGGTGTCGGCCTCGGCGTGGCTGTGCTGACCCCGTTCACGATCGGAGTCCTCGTCGCGTTGGCCGTGGTCGCGGCTGGCGTCGTACTGGTGGTGTGGCACGGTGGGCGTAACGCGAGTGCCTGCGGGCTCATCGTCGGCGCTGGTGTTCTTGTGCTCTACGTGGGGTATCTGAACCGCAGTGGGCCGGGCGATGTCTGCACGGCCGATGCTGGGGAGCGCCACTGTGTCACCGAGTGGAGCCCCTTGCCGTGGCTCGCGGTCGGCATCGTGATGGTCGCGGTTGACGCCGGACTATTCCTGTGGCTCCGCGAGGTAAACCGCCACCTAGGATGAGTCACGACCTCGGCGCGGCTGAACTCGAGTTCACCCCTGCGGAGGAACCGCCTGGGCGATGCGTCGGCATCCTGTCATGACCGACCCATCGACGCCCCGCCGCCGGACGCTGATGCGTCGATGACGGCGGCGGTCACCGGCGGCTGGCGTCCGTGATTTCGCGTGCCGAGGTCGTACCCCTGCCTCGTCGAGCGCCCGGCGGATCGCCGTCTGCGTCCGACCGGTCAACTCTGCCAACTCGCGCGGGGACCGGCCCTGGTACTCGCGAGCGACGAAGTTGATCAGGTGAGCGCGTTGCTCGGGTCATTGCGGCAGTGGTCGTTCCCAGGACTGGTGCGTCGGTTCGCTGGCGGTGTTCTTCCACCGCACCACCAGCCGGGGATGTCCGGTCTGCGGGCTGTCGACGGCGAAGAACTCGCGACCAGACCCCGGGCCCCACGCGGACAGGTCTCCGGGAGGATCGAACCGGCCCGCACCCGGTGCGTCGAGAAGGACATCATGCGCGGTCCCGGACCCGATGTTGCGGAGCTCGAACACCGAGCCCTTGAGGTGAAGCAGCTCCCAATCCGCTGCGGGGGCCGGGGTGGAGGCCCCGTGATGATGCACATGCTGTCCACCGACGAACCCGGTCCCCCCGCCCTTGTTGATCTGGCTAATGCTCCCAGCGGCGATCGATCCCGGTCCGATCGCGGTCGGTCCGGCCGCGTCCAGTAGCTGGCGGGCGGCGGCCAGAATCTGTTGGTCGTGGTCAAGGCCGGCTTCGAGGACGTGGCCAGCAAGGGGCTCAGCATTCTCGGGCGTCGGACGCCGAAGATAGACATTCAGATCCGCCGCAGCATCCTCGTTGCTGTGGAACCGGGACTTCAGCAGGCCGGCGAGTTTGTCCCGAGCGGCCTGCAACCCCTGTCCGACCGAGTAGGCGGCGCCGGTCACCGCGCCCTTGGTCACGTCCTTGAGTCCATCACCTGCACCGGCCGCAAGGGCGCCGACGATAACGGAGACTCCGTCAAGCTGGCTCGGATCCATAGCTGCCTCCAGTTCA
The DNA here is from genome assembly GCA_003244255.1 of Pseudonocardiales bacterium. Taxonomy (GTDB): domain Bacteria; phylum Actinomycetota; class Actinomycetes; order Mycobacteriales; family QHCD01; genus QHCD01. The sequence continues at coordinate 15,393 of QHCD01000077.1, forward strand.
GGATCGTGGTCGCGTCCATCGTTCCATCGTTCCCCTCTCTGCCAACCTGGGTTG
>QHCD01000078.1:0-10465 GCA_003244255.1 Pseudonocardiales bacterium
ATCTTCACCTGGAACATCCTGGTGACGAGCGTGATGATCCTGCTCGCCTTCCCGATCCTCACCGCGGCGCTGCTGGCGCTGATGGCAGACCGGCACCTCGGTGCGCAGATCTTCGCCTCCGACAACGGCGGGCCGCTGCTCTGGCAGCACCTGTTCTGGTTCTTCGGCCACCCCGAGGTCTACATCGTCGCAATACCGTTCTTCGGCATCGTCAGCGAGATCTTCCCGGTGTTTTCCCGCAAGCCGTGCTTCGGTTACAAGGGCCTGATCTTCGCGACGCTGTCGATCGCCGCCCTATCGCTCACGGTCTGGGCGCACCACATGTTCGCTACCGGGGCGGTGCTGCTGCCGTTCTTCTCCTTCATGACCTTCCTGATCGCCGTGCCGACCGGGCTGAAGTTCTTCAACTGGATCGGCACGATGTGGCATGGTTCGCTGACCTTCGAGACGCCGATGCTGTTCTCCATCGGCTTCCTGGTGACGTTCCTCTTCGGTGGCCTGACCGGCATCCTGCTCGCCTCGCCGCCGCTGGACTTCCATGTCTCCGACAGCTACTTCGTCGTCGCCCACTTCCACTACGTGCTGTTCGGAACGATCGTGTTCGCGGCGTATGCCGGCGTGTACTTCTGGTTCCCCAAGTACACCGGCCGGTTCCTCGACGAGCGACTCGGCAAGCTGCATTTCTGGACGACGTTCTTCGGCTTCCACCTGACCTTTCTGGTGCAGCACTGGCTGGGTGTCATCGGCATGCCGCGCCGCTACCCCGACTACCTCCCGGGAGATGGTTTCACCACGCTGAACACGATCTCGACCATCGGGTCGTTCGTGCTCGGTGCGTCGATCCTGCCGTTCCTCTACAACGTCTATCACTCCTACCGCTTCGGCGAGATCGCCGAGGCAGACGACCCGTGGGGCTACTGCAACTCGCTGGAATGGGCGACGTCCTGCCCGCCGCCGCGGCACAACTTCACCTCGCTGCCGAAGATCCGCTCGGAGCGGCCGGCGTTCGAGCTGCACTACCCGCACCTGCTGCAGCGGCTGGAATCCGAGGCACACGGCAGCCGCCGACACGCGATGGCGCTGACCGGCGCCGGCGACCCGCTCGACGGCCTGCTCGGGCAGGGCGGGCGCAGCGGCCACCGGGACACCGACGGCGCCTAGTGTCAGCCGGCGGCCACGACCACCCCGGCGTCGCGCAGGTCGCCGATTGCGCGCTCGACGTCGCTGGCAGCCACCTTGACGCACCGCGTCAATGACCACGGCACCACGACGTCGTAGCCCAGCCGCCGCGCGTCCAGCGCGGTCGCCTGCACGCACACGTCTCCTGCCAGCCCGACGACGACCACCCGCCGGACGCCCACATCGGCCAGCAAGGAGGACAGCTCGGTGGTCGACTCGTCGCCCGACACCGGATCGCGGACGGAGAAGCCGGAGTAGCCGTCCTCGCCGCCGGTTCCCTTGCGGACCACCGGCCCGTCGACGGTCAGGCCAGGGTGCAACCGGGCACCCCACGTGTCGCGTACGCAGTGCACCGGCCAGCTGCCGCCGTCCTTCGCGAAGTGCGGTGTCGTCGGCGGGTGCCAGTCCTGGGTGTAGAACACGTGGCCACCGGCGGCGATCACGGCGTCAACCGCGTCGTTGACGCCGGCGATGATCTGCTCTCCGCCGTCGACGTAGAGCCCGCCGGCGGGATCGGCGAAGTCGTTCTGCACGTCGACGACGACCAGCGCCGTACCGGCGTCGAACCGGGTCGCGGTCACGCCGGCTCGAAGGTTGTCGGGATCGCCGGCTCACCGTGCGAGAGCTTGAGACCGTCCCAGGGCAGGCTGACCATCCGGCGCCGCATCAGCTCGCGACCGGTGTCGAGGTCGCCGCACGCTGCAACCAATTCCCCGCCGCGGACCAGCGGGACCTGCAGCTCGACGTCGCCGTCCTCGCGGCTAGGCCGCGCGCCGGTGCGCACGACCTCCTCGGTCGCGGTGCCGGTGCGGCGGTGCCGGCGGATCGCAACCTTGCGCCCGGCCGGCGACGGCTTCTCCAGCGACCTCTTCGCCACCGGCCGGCCGTCCACCTCGACCAGCTTGTAGATCATCTGCGCCGTCGGCGCGCCCGATCCGGTGACCAGCGCGGTGCCGACTCCGTAGGAGTCGACCGGTGCCGCGGCCAGCGCGGCGATCGCGTGCTCGTCGAGATCGCTGGTGACGACGATGCGGGTACCGGTGGCCCCGAGCCGGTCGAGCTGCTCGCGGGCCTGCGCTGCCAGCACCCCGAGATCTCCCGAGTCGATTCGGATCGCCCCGAGCTCGGGTCCCGCTGCCTCGACGGCATGTGCGATGCCGGTGGTGATGTCGTAGGTGTCGACGAGCAGCGTGGTGCCGGTGCCGAGCGCTGTGAGCTGCGCGCGAAAGGCCGTGGGCTCGTCGTCGTAGAGCATCGTGAACGCGTGTGCCGCGGTGCCGGCCGTGGGGATGCCGTACCGGATGCCGGCCGCGAGGTTCGACGTCGCGGCGAAGCCGGCCAGGTAGGCGGCGCGCGCGGCCACCACGGCGGCCAACTCGTGGGTTCGCCGGGAGCCCATCTCGATCACCGGCCGGCCGCTGGCCGCGCTCACCATGCGCGCGGCCGCGGATGCGATCGCGCAGTCGTGGTTGAGGATGGACAGGACGACGGTCTCCAGCATGACGGCGTCGGCGAAGCTGCCCGACACGGTCAGCACGGGGGAGTGCGGGAAGTACAGCTCGCCTTCGGCGTAGCCGTCGATGTCGCCACCGAATCGGTAGCCCGCAAGCCAAACGCCGGTCTGCTCGTCGATCACGCCGGCGTCGGCCAGGAACGCCAGCATGGCCGCGTCGAAACGGAAGTCGGCGACCGCGTCGAGCACCCGGGCGGTACCGGCGACGACGCCGTAGCGACGCCCGACCGGGAGCCGGCGGGCGAACACCTCGAAGACGCACGGCCGGCCGGCCGTGCCGTCACGGATCGCCGCCGTCAGCATCGTGAGCTCGTAGCGATCGGTCAGCAGCGCCGTCGAACTCACCACGTCAGCGTAATGGGCCACGTCGGCCAGTGCGGTCGCCGGTCGCGCGCGATGGTGGCACCATGCACGTGATGAGCCAGAGCGCGACTGCCAGCCCCGAGCTGGACCAGGCGCCGATCGTCGACGAGCGGACCGACCCCGACCGCCCGTGGGTGACGATCGTCTGGAACGACCCCATCAACCTGATGTCCTATGTGACGCACGTCTTGCAGCAGCTGTTCGGTTACCCCAAGGACAAGGCGACCAGGCTGATGCTCGACGTGCACCAGAAAGGAAAGGCCGTCGTGTCCAGCGGATCGCGCGAGCAGATGGAGCACGACGTGAGCCGGCTGCACGGCGCCGGCCTCTGGGCGACCCTGCGGCAGGACTGAGTCGCCGGTGGCGCGGGTACGCCGGGGCCGCGGCGGCATCGTCGTCGCGCTCGACGCAGCGGAGGCCGAGCTGCTTAGGCGGATGCTCGACGAGCTCTGCGGCGAGCTGCGGGCGCGCCTGCCCGGCCGGCCCGGTGACGGCGACGCGCGCGAGGACGTCGGCGACTCGGTGGGGGCCGCGTTCGACACGCAGGGACCGACGGCGCCCCCGGAGGATCCCGCGCTGGCGCGGCTGCTGCCCGACGCCTACTCCGACGATCCCGCGGCAGCCGCGGAGATGCGCCGGCTGACCGAGCCGGACCTGGTGCAGGCCAAGCTCGACGCAGCGACAGCCGTAGGTTCGGCGCTGCTCCCGACCGGCGGCAAGCTGATCCTCGATCAGCAGTCCGGCGCCGCCTGGCTCGCGGCGCTGAACGACCTGCGGTTGCTGCTCGGCACCCGGCTCGGCGTTACCGAGGACGGCGACCCGTTCGGCGGGCACCGCCCCAACGAGTCCGCCGCCGCGCCGTACGTCGTCTACCACTGGCTGACCGGCCTGCAGGACCGTCTGGTCGGCACCATCAGTGCCGGCTGAGCCTCCCGATCGACCAACTAGGCTGCTGGCGTGCACAGAGGTGGCGCGTGAGCGGGCTCCAGCTCACTCGCGAACTGCGGGACGCGATGATCGCGCATGCGCGACGGGACCACCCCGACGAGGCGTGCGGGATGATCGCCGGCCCGGAAGGATCGGATCGGGCGGTACGGCATGTGCCGATGCAGAACGCCGCCCGCTCGCCGACGTTCTACGAGTACGACTCGGCGGACCTGCTGGCGCTCTACCGCGGAATGGATGACCGCGGCGAAGAGCCCGTGGTGATCTACCACTCGCATACGGCCACCGGGGCCTACCCCTCTCGCACCGATGTCGACCGCGCCGCCGAACCCGGCGCGCACTATGTGCTGGTATCGACCCGCGAGGAACATCGAGACGAGGTGCGATCGTTTCGGATAGTCGACGGCGTCGTCACCGAGGAACCGATCGAGATCACGCCGGCACAGACCGCAACCGCAGCCGACCCACCTGAGGAACCGGGAGCCGATTGATGGCGATCGACGTTCGAGTGCCGACCATCCTGCGCAGCTATACCGGCGGCGCGAAGAACGTCGAGGGCAGCGGCAACACGCTGGCCGCTCTCCTGGACGATCTGGACTCCCGGCACAGCGGGATAAGGGAGCGGCTGGTCACCGAGTCCGGCGACCTGCACCGCTTCGTCAACATCTACGTCAACGACGAGGACGTCAGGTTCACCGGAGCGCTCGACACCACGCTCGCAGACGGCGACTCGGTGACGATCCTGCCGGCCGTTGCCGGTGGATCACCCCCGCGGCTGACCCCACCTCGCTGATGGCGCGATACGACTCCCTGCTCGACTCCGTCGGCGGTACGCCGGTGGTGGGCCTGCCGCGGCTGTCGCCGTCGGCCGATGTGCGGATGTGGGCGAAGCTCGAGGACCGGAACCCGACCGGGTCCGTGAAGGACCGCGCGGCCTACTACATGATCGCCGCCGCGGAGAAGGAAGGCCGGCTGCGCCCCGGCTGCACGGTGCTCGAGCCGACCAGCGGCAACACCGGGATCTCGCTGGCGATGATCGCCCGGCTGCGCGGCTACCGCCTCGTGTGCGTGATGCCGGAGAACACGTCGATCGAGCGCCGACAACTTCTGCAGATGTACGGCGCGGAGATCATCGACTCGCCGGCCGCGGGTGGATCCAACCAGGCCGTCGCGCTCGCCAAGCAGCTCGCCGCCGAGCACCCGGACTGGGTGATGCTCTACCAGTACGGCAACCCTGCCAACGCGCTGGCGCACTACGAGACGACCGGGCCGGAACTGCTCGCTGACCTGCCGACGATCACCCACTTCGTCGCCGGGCTCGGCACCACCGGCACCCTGATGGGCACCGGCCGGTTCCTGCGCGAGCGGGTGCCGGGCATTCAGATCGTCGCCGCCGAGCCCCGCTACGGCGAGCTGGTCTACGGCCTGCGCAACGTCGACGAGGGCTTCATCCCCGAGCTCTACGACGACAGCGTGCTCACGCGGCGGTTCTCCGTCGGCGCGCGGGACGCGCTGCTGCGCACCAGGGCGCTGATCGAGGAGGAGGGCATTTTCGCCGGCATCTCGACCGGCGCCATCCTGCATGCTGCGCTCGGCGTCGCCGCCGAGGCCGTAACGTCCGGCGTCCAGGCCGACATCGCCCTGATCGTCTGCGACGGCGGCTGGAAGTACCTCTCCACCGGCGCGTACGCCGGGACGATCGCTGAGGCCGAGCGGGCACTGGAAGGTCAACTCTGGGCCTGAGCCGGCGGCGGGTGCCAGCGCAGGTAGAGCAGTGCCGCGAGGGTGACGACGGCCGCCCACGCGAGGTAGACGCCGGTGGCGATCAGCAGGCCGAGCACCGCGACGAACGCCACCGCGGAGATGCGGCGGTATCCGCTGCGCGGCGGCATCAACCGCACCGCGGCTGCGGTGCCCAGCAGGTAGACCGTGACCAGGCAGCTCGTCATCATCAGCACCAGCGGCCGCAGGTCGACGCTGGCGATCTCGACACCGCCGAACATCGCCAGCGCAAGGGTGCTGACGACGAGCAGGCTGCGCCGCGGGATCTCGCCGGTGCTGCTGCCGGCGCCGAGCCAGCGGGGCAGCGCTCCGTCGCGCCCTAACGCCGCCCCGAGCTTCGCGACGCCGGCGTAGTAGGCATTCATTGTGCCGGCCGTGAGCAGGACGGCCGCGACCGCCGTGATCACCTGGACCTGCCCGCCGACGCCACGGCGGAGCAGCTCCGCGAGCGGCGCGCCGGTTCTGCCGGCGTTCGGCCCGAGCACCAGCACGGTCAGCGAGGCGACGGCGAGGTAGATCACGCCGATCACCACGACCGCGATCGCCGTCGCGCGGGGGATGTCGCGGGCCGGCGAGCGGAACTCCGCGGCCAGGTGCGTGATCGCCTCCCACCCGGCGAAGCTCCACATCAGCAGCGCGGCGGCCGGGAAGATCGCAGCGAGCCCGTGCGGCGCGAACGGGTGCAGGTTGGCGGCCCGCGCATGCGGCGCCGACGTCGCCACCGCCGTCATGAGCAGCGCGAGCAGCAGCACCGTCAGACCCAGCTGCAGCCGGGCCGAGATCCGCACACCGAACGCGTTGGCCGCGGGCACGACGGTCATCAGAGCGACCGCGGTGAGCGCCTCGGTCCGGCGTCCGCCGCCGGCCGCCGCGGCGACGTACTGGCCGGCGAACAGCGCTGCGGGCGAGGCGCCGATCGGAACCCCGAAGTAGAAGCACCACCCGACCACACCCGCCGGACGGGCGCCGAATGCCAGCCGGACGTACGTCGACACGCCACCGGCATCGGGATAGCGCGCACCGAGCGCCGCGAACGTGCCGGCCAGCGGAACCGAGAGCAGCACCATGCCGGCCCATGCCACCAGCGACGCCGGGCCGGCGGTCTTGGCGGCCAGCGACGGCAGCGCGATGACACCGGTGCCGAGCACCGCGCCGACGTAGAGCGCCGCCCCCTGCCACACCGACAGTCCGGGCCGCGGCCGGGACATCGACACGTCGTCGCGTGCCGGCGCCGCGTGAGCCACGCTCTGACCGTAGCCGCGGCCACCGACAGGTCTCTTGATCACCGGTAGGGCTGTCACGACCGACCGGCCTCATCGCCTGAGCCGGTGGACTCCACCGGCCTCGTACCCTGAGCCCGTGGACTCCGCCGGGCCGATCGGGATCTTCGACTCCGGCGTGGGCGGCCTGACGGTGGCGCGGGCGATCCTCGACCAGCTGCCGCGCGAGGAGCTGCACTACCTGGGCGACACCGCGAACGTGCCGTACGGCCCGCGACCGATCGCGGAGGTTCGCCGGCTCGCCCTGGCCGCCACCGACGACCTGGTGGCCTCGGGCGTGAAGATGCTCGTCATCGCCTGCAACTCCGCGAGCGCGGCCTGCCTGCGTGATGCCCGCGAGCGGTACGACGTGCCGGTGGTCGAGGTGATCCTGCCGGCGGTGCGGCGGGCAGTCGCCGCGACCCGATCCGGCCGGATCGGCGTCATCGGCACCGTCGCCACCGTGACGAGCCGCGCATACGACGACGCGTTCGCCGCCGCCCGCGACCTCACCGTCACCAGCGCGGCGTGCCCGCGGTTCGTCGACTTCGTCGAGCGCGGGACGACCACCGGCCGGCAGGTGCTCGGCCTTGCGCAGTCCTACCTCGAGCCCCTGCAGCGAGCGCGTATCGACACGCTCGTGCTCGGTTGCACCCACTACCCGCTGCTCACCGGCGTGCTGTCACTGGTGATGGGCGACGACGTCACCCTCGTCAGCAGCGCCGAGGAGACCGCGAAGGACGTCTACCGGGTGCTGACCGAGCGGGACCTGCTGCGCGCCGAGAACCTCCCTGCGCCGCGGCACCGGTTCGATGCGACCGGCGGTCTGGAGCCCCTTGCGCGCCTGGGCCGGCGCTTCCTCGGACCGCTCGCCGCCGACCTAATACGCTCGCCGGCATGACTGCGCTCCCCGCGAGCAGGCCCGACGCCCGCCGGCCTCAGCAGCTGCGCGACGTGACGATCCTGCGGAACTGGCAGAAGTGGGCCGAAGGCTCCGCGCTGATCGACTTCGGCTCCACCCGGGTGCTCTGCGCCGCAAGCGTGACGGAGGGCGTGCCGCGCTGGCGGCGTGGCAGCGGCCTCGGATGGGTCACCGCCGAGTATTCGATGCTGCCGCGCGCGACCCACACCCGCAGCGACCGCGAATCGGTGCGCGGGCGCATCGGCGGCCGCACTCACGAGATCAGCCGGCTGATCGGGCGGTCCCTGCGCGCGTGCATCGACCTCGCAGCGCTGGGGGAGAACACGATCGCGATCGACTGCGACGTGCTGCAGGCCGACGGCGGCACCCGCACCGCGGCAATCACCGGTTCCTACGTCGCACTTGCCGACGCCATCGGCTGGCTCGCCGGACGTGGCTCGCTCGCGCGGCCGAAGCCGCTGCACACCTCCGTGTCGGCCATCAGCGTGGGTGTGCTCGACGGCGAACCACGGCTGGATCTGTGCTATGAGGAGGACGTGGCCGCCGAGGTCGACATGAACGTCGTGTGCACCGGCGAGGGAGCATTCGTCGAGGTGCAGGGCACGGCCGAAGGCGCCGCTTTCGATCGGTCCACTCTGGACAGTCTGCTCGACCTCGCGGTGGCCGGCTGCGCCGAACTCACCGCGCTGCAGCACGCCGCACTCGAATCGTGACGCCCGTTCTGCTGGCGACCCGCAATGACGGCAAGCTGGTCGAGCTGCGCCGCATCCTGCTCGCCTTCGAGCAGATCCAGCTGGTCGGGCTGGCCGACGTCGCCGGCTACGACGACGTGGCCGAAACCGGAGCGACCTTCGCCGACAACGCGCTGCTGAAAGCCCGCGAGGGCGCGTTGCGCACCGGACTTGTCACCGTTGCCGACGACAGCGGCCTGTGCATCGAGGCGCTGGGCGGCATGCCGGGTGTGCTCTCCGCCCGGTGGAGCGGCGGACATGGCGACGACGACGCGAACCTGCGGCTCGTCCTGGCCCAGCTAGCCGACACACCGGACGAGCGCAGGGCAGCAGAGTTCGTCTGCGCCGCCGCCGTCGTCACATCCGACGGCCGCGAGCACGTCGAGCACGGCCGCGTCGTCGGGACCATCATCCGTGAGCCACGCGGCGACGGCGGTTTCGGTTACGACCCGATCTTCGTCCCGGCGAGCGAGACGCGCACCACCGCCGAGATGCCGGCCGCCGAGAAAGACGGGATCAGCCACCGCGGCAAGGCTTTCCGGGCGCTGGCGCCGCATCTGGCGGCGCTCGTTCGATAGCCCGACATTGACGGTGGCCGGGCCGAACGATTAGGTGACCAGAGGCCTGGACAGGCCACCGACCACAGAGGGAGACCCGGCGTGAGCCTACGTGCGGAAGCAAGTGCCCTTCAGGACGAACTTGCGCATCTGCGGCGGACGTTGCACGGCATCCCCGAAGTCGGCTTGCTGCTTCCGCAGACCCAGCAGGCCGTGCTGCAGGCCCTGGACGGCCTGCCCTTGGAGATCAGCACCGGTCACGATGTCAGCTCGGTCGTCGGCATCCTGCGCGGCGGCAGAACTGGCGGCGGTCCGCTGGTGCTGCTGCGTGGCGACATGGACGGCCTGCCCGTCGCCGAGCGCACCGGCCTGGAATTCGCCAGCGAGAACGGCGCGATGCACGCCTGCGGGCACGACCTGCACACGGCCGGCCTGGTGGGCGCGGCCAGGCTGCTCGCCGCGCGCCAGCACGATCTCGCCGGCGACGTGCTGTTCATGTTCCAGCCCGGCGAGGAGGGATTCGACGGCGCCGGCGCGATGCTCGGTGAGGGCCTGCTCGAGGCGGCGGGTCGACGTCCCGACGCCGCCTACGGCCTGCACGTAGCGTCCGCAGGCACCAAGCGAGGGGTGTTCACGGCGCGTCCCGGCACCCTGATGGCGGCCTCCGACGACCTGCGGGTGCGCGTCGTCGGCGCCGGGGGACACGGGTCGCAGCCGCACAACAGCAAGGATCCGATCCCGGCGGCGGCGGAGATCGTGCTGGCGATCGAGGCGGCCGCCCGAGAGGAGCCGGCCGAGACGGTGGCCACGGTGGGGACGCTGGCGGTGGTGCCCGGAGCGGTGAGCGTGATTCCCGGGCAGACCCGGCTGGGCGTCGATCTGCGCAGCGTCGAGACGGCCTCGCTGACGCGGCTGGAGGCGGCGGTCCGCGAGCGGGTGGCGCAGATCGCGCAGGCGCGGGGAGTCGGCGCCGAGGTGGCCCTGACCCGCGCCGGCGAGCCGACCGAGCTCGATCCGTCGCTGGCCACGGAGGCGCTCGAGGCGGCGCGCCGGCTGGGGATCGGCGCGTCGGAGACGTGGTCGGGCGCCGGCCACGACGCCCAGCATCTGAGCGCGCTGGCCCCCGCGCTGCTGCTGTTCGTGCCGCTGCACGGCGGGGAGAGCCACACCCCCCAGGAGGGCGCCGATCTGGACGAGATCGTCCAGGCCAGCCG
>QHCD01000078.1:10667-10813 GCA_003244255.1 Pseudonocardiales bacterium
GCTCAGGTGCTTCCGGGCGATCCGGCGCGGGCGATCCTGGGTCCGTTGGCGGCGCCCTCGGCGGTCAAGGCCCTGTCGCACCAGCTGGGGACTGACAGGCCGGTGCTTTCGCAGTATGGGACGTGGATCGGGCATTTCGTGACCGG
>QHCD01000079.1 GCA_003244255.1 Pseudonocardiales bacterium
GGGCCGCTGCGCGACCGGTTCGGCTTCGTCGGGCACATGGACTTCTACGCCGACGATGAGCTGGAGGAGGTACTGCACCGAAGCGCCGGCCTGCTCGGCATCGCGCTGTGCGACGACGGCGGCGCGGAGATCGCGGGTCGGTCGCGGGGGACACCGCGGATCGCGAACCGGCTGCTTCGCCGGGTCCGCGACTTCGCCGAGGTGCGGGCCGACGGTGTCGTCACCCGCGCCCTCGCCCGCGAGGCGCTCGCCGTCTACGACGTCGACGAGCTCGGCCTGGACCGGCTCGATCGCAGCGTGCTCGATGCGCTGGTGCGCCGCTTCAACGGCGGCCCGGTCGGGGTGAGCACGATCGCGGTCGCGGTCGGCGAGGAGATCCAGACCGTCGAGGAGGTCGCGGAGCCGTTCCTGGTGCGCGCCGGGCTGCTCGCCCGCACCCCCCGCGGGCGGGTCGCCACGCCGGCCGCCTGGCACCACCTCGGGCTGGCACCGGCACGGCCCGACGCGGGCCCGACGCTGTTCGGGTGACGCCTCTGCCGGCGCCCAGTCGCATGCGTGCGGGCCGAGGCCGCCGTCGCCGTCGCGTAGGCTGCCCGTCGTGAAGGCCGCCCTGCCGTTCATCGTCCTGCTCGCCGTCTTCGTGCTGCTGATCGGGATCCCGATGCGCCGGCAGGCGCGAGCGCAGCGGGCCACCCAGCAGATGCAGGCGACGCTGTCGGTCGGCGACGACGTGATGACGACGTCGGGCCTCTTCGGGACGGTCGTCGGACTGGTGGGCGACACGGTCGAGCTGCAGGTCGCGCCGGACGTCGTCGTGCGGTTCGCGCGCGCGGCGGTGGGACGGCAGCAGGGCGAGACCGGCAACGCGGCCGACCAACCTGCTGGTTCCGACGGCCCCGACGACGCCGGGCGGGAAAGCACCCACTGACATCGGCCATACTGACGTGTTGGGATCAGTTCGCACCGCTGCCCTGGATGGGGCCCTGAGTTGAGGCCCTGAGTCGAGGCCCTGAGGAGACGACGACGCCGTGGCCGCACCATCGACCCATCTGCGGGCCACCCCGTATTTCGCCACGCTCGCCGGTGTGCTCGCGCTCATGTACCTGTTCGTCGTCCTCGGCTCGACGCACGCGCCGAAGCTGGGCCTTGACCTGCGTGGCGGGACGACGCTAACGCTGCAGGCTCGCGGCAAGGTTCCCGACCGCACCGACCTCAACACCGCGCGGTCGATCATCGAGAGCCGCGTGAACGGGCGTGGCGTCACTGGCGCGACGGTGGTAACCGAGGGCAACAATCGGATCGTCGTCTCGGTGCCGGGCGGCGACCGGAGCAAGGTGCGGCAGGTCGGTACCACGGCGAAGCTGTACTTCCGCCCGCTGCTCCTCAGCCCGGCCGCAACGGCCACGGCAACGGCGCCGCCGCCCGCCACCCCGACTCCCACCACCCCGACTCCCACCGGGCCGACGACCACTGGGCCGACGACCGGTGCGACGGCGAGCAAGTCGCCGGCCCACTTCTCCTCGCCACGGGCCGCGCCGTCGCCGACGGCCACGGCGACCGGCGCGCCGACGACGAGCGCGACCACGCCTAACGCGGGGACATCGCCAGCAGCTACCGCGACAGCACCCACCGCGACAGCACCCACCGCGACAGCACCGGGCACGCCGGTCACGGTGCCGTCGGGTGTACCCGCCTCGCTGGCCGCCGACTACAACAAGTCGTGCGCGGCGCTGCTGAAGACGGCGCAGTTGACGCCGCCGGACAAGCCCCTGATCAGCTGCGATGGGAAAGGCCCGACGGCACAGAAGTACGTGCTCGGCCCGTCGATCCTCGCCGGTACGCAGATCAGCAGCGCGGCCGCGCAGTACGGAGCGGGCGGGTCCAGCGCGATCGCGACCTGGACGATCCAGCTCAAGCTCAAGGGCGGCGGCCAGAAGATCTGGTCCGACTACACCTCCACTCACAACTGCGGTGGCACCACCTGCCAAGCGGCCACCGCTCCTGCCGCGGACTATGTGGCGTTCGCGCTCGACGGCAAGGTCGTCTCCGCACCGGGCATCGTATCGGCCATCAACGGCCCGACGGAGATCAGCGGCGGCACGGGCGGGTTCAGCGCCGACCAGGCGAAGAACCTCGCCGACCAGCTCAAGTACGGCGCGCTGCCGCTGTCGTTCGACACGCTCACCGAGACGACCATCTCGCCGACATTGGGCTCCGCGCAGTTGCGGGCCGGCCTGCTCGCCGGCGGCATCGGCCTGGTCCTGGTCGTCATCTACTCCCTGATCTACTACCGCGCGCTCGGCCTGGTCACGATCGCGAGCCTGCTGATCTCCGCCGCCCTGGTCTACGCGAGCGTCGTGCTGCTCGGCAACCAGGTCGGTTTCAGCCTGAGCCTCGCCGGCATCGCCGGGTTCATCGTCGCCGTCGGCATCACGGCCGACTCGTTCGTCGTGTTCTTCGAACGGCTCAAGGAAGAGGTGCACGACGGCAAGTCGATGCGCTCGGGGGTGCCGCGGGCATGGGTGCGTGCCCGCCGCACGATCCTGTCCGCCGACGCCGTCTCGTTCCTGGCCGCCGCGATCCTGTACTACCTCGCGGCTGGTGACGTCCGCGGATTCGCTTTCACCCTCGGGCTCTCCACGATCCTCGACCTGATCGTCGTGTTCCTGTTCACCCACCCGCTGATCTCGGTCGCCTCGCGCAGCAGGTCGTTCTCCTCGCCCCGCATGTCCGGCCTCGGCCGGCTCAGCCGCGCCGGCACGGCACGGCCGGCGCTCGCCATGGCCACGGGTGGAGCGGGGCCCGCCGCGGCCGTGTCCTCGGCCGCCGAACGCGCGGCCGCGCGCCGTGCCCGCAAGCCGAAGGATTCTTGAGGTGTCGGCCTTCACCCGGCTCTACGCCGGCGAGACCAACGTCGGCTTCGTCCCGCACCGGCGCCGCTGGTACATCATGTCCGCGATCGCGGTCGTCATCTGCTTTCTTTCGATCGGGATCCGCGGCTTCAACTTCGGCGTCGAGTTCAAGGGCGGGAACACCCTGCAGTTCCCCCTCGGCACGGCGTCGGTCTCCGACGTGCAGTCCGCGGTCGGCGGATCCGGCGTGCCGGTGGAGAGCGTGCAGAAGGCCGGCAGCGGCGGCTCCGGCACCTTCGTCGTGACGACGAAGGTCCTCTCCGAAACCGAGCTGTCGAGGCTGCGGTCGGCGCTGTCGACCGATCTCGGCCCCAAGATCACGGTCAAGGGCCATCCGCTGTCCACCGACGACATAAGCCAGAACCAGGTCAGCGCGTCGTGGGGGAAGGACATCACTCGCAAGGCGATACTCGCGCTGATCGTCTTCCTGATCGCCGTCTCGATCTTCATCTCGTCGCTGTTCGAATGGCGATTATCGGTCGGCGCGATCGTCGGCGTGCTGCACGACCTCGTCATCTCGGCCGGGGTCTACTCGATCGTCGGGTTCGAGGTGACGCCGTCCACCGTCGTCGGCCTGCTCACCATTCTGGGTTACTCGCTCTATGACAACATCGTTGTCTACGACAAGGTGCGCGAGAACAGCCGCGGAATCCTCGGCCTGGCGAGGCAGACCTACTCCGAGGCGGCGAACCGCGCCGTGAACCAGACCCTCGCGCGGTCGATCAACACCTCGCTGATCGCGCTGCTGCCGGTGGCCGGGCTGCTGTTCGTCGGCGCCGGGCTGCTCGGCGTCGGCACCATCAAGGACCTCGCGCTGGTGCTGTTCATCGGCCTGGCATCGGGTGCCTACTCCTCCCTGTTCCTCGCGACGCCGATCGCCTGCGACCTCAAGGAACGCCAGCAGCAGTACGTCGAGTTGCGCCGCAAGGTAGCCCTCCGGCGCGCGGCGCGGGCCAGGACCGCGGCCACGGCCGAGACCGGCGATAGCCGTGGCCCGGCACGCACCACGACCGCGGTGCTCGACCGCGACGCCGACGCGGTGGACGCACTCGGCGACGACACCGCAGCCGAGCCGGACCGGGCGCCGAAGCCCGGTGCCGCGCCACGCCCGGGCAGCCGTCCGCAGCGCAGCGGCAACCGGGCCCGACCACAGCAACGCCGCGGTGGCCGGCCACCGCACAAGCGCAAGCGTTGATCGCCGGGACATGCCACCCGAGCCGTCCGGCCCGGTCACCGCGCTGATCGCGACGCACGTCCGGGACGTCCCGGATTTCCCGAAACCCGGCGTGCTGTTCAAGGACATCACGCCGCTGCTGGCCGACGCCGACGCGTTCGCGCGGGTCATCGGCGCCGTCGCCGAGCACGCCCGCTCGCTCGGTGGCGTCGAGCTGATCGCCGGGGTCGAGGCCAGAGGGTTCATCGTCGCAGCCGCGGTCGCCGCGACGCTGCGCTGCGGCATGGTGCCCATCCGCAAGGCGGGCAAGCTCCCGCCGCCAACTCTGGGCGGCTGCTACGACCTGGAGTACGGCTCCGCGCGGGTTGAGGTGCCGGCGGGGGTGCTCGCCGGACGGCGGGTGCTCGTCGTCGATGACGTCCTCGCTACCGGCGGAACGATTGCCGCAGCGGCAGATCTGATCGTGCGCGCCGACGGCATCCTGGTCGGGCTGTGCGTGCTGATCGAGCTGCCCGCGCTCGGCGGGCGCGAACACATCGCACCACGACCGGTCACCGCGCTGGCTGCGCTGTAGCCCGCTGTGGCTGTGGCTGTGGCGTGCCGGGCTGGGCCTATCGCCGTAGACTGAGGGCCGTATCGCAACCCTCGGAGGTGCCGGCTGAGCAGCCATGTCGCCGCGGGCGGGGCGGGACCGGATTCGGTCGCCGAGCCCGCGACCGACCCGACCGAGCATCCGGCGACGGTCGAGCCGGCTGCCGCCGCGCCGCAACCGGACAGTCCGAGGTTCGCCACCGTCGCGGGCGGGCACCGGCGTCGGGTAGGCGCGAGCATCGCGCGCCGGATCGCGGGCGGCCAGAGCCCGTCCGCTGTCGGTGCCGTCCTCGAGCCGCTGGTGGCGACGCACCGGGCCGCGCATCCGAAGGCAGATGTCCGGCTGCTGCAACGGTCCTTCGCCGTCGCCGAGGAGCATCACCGAGGGCAGCTGCGCAAGAGCGGCGACGCCTACATCACCCACCCCCTCGCAGTTGCGGCAATCCTCGCCGAGCTCGGCATGGACACCGCGACCCTGGCCGCGGCCCTGCTCCACGACACGGTCGAGGACACCGGCTACACCCTCGAGGCGCTGCGCGAGGACTTCGGCGTCACGATCGCCCACCTGGTCGACGGCGTGACCAAGCTGGACAAGGTGCGCTACGGCGACGCCGCGCAGGCAGAGACGATCCGCAAGATGGTGGTCGCGATGGCGCGCGACCCGAGGGTGCTGGTGATCAAGCTCTCCGACCGGCTGCACAACATGCGCACGCTGCGCTTCCTGCCACCGGATAAGCAGGAACGCACCGCACGTGAAACGCTGGAAGTGCTTGCCCCACTGGCACATCGCCTCGGCATGAACACGATCAAGTGGGAGCTCGAGGACCTCGCATTCGCCACGCTCTACCCGAAGCGGTACGACGAGATCGTGCGGCTGGTTGCCGAGCGGGCGCCGTCGCGCGACACCCACCTGGAAGCCGTCATCGAGGGCATAACGGCCGACCTGCGCAGCGCCAAGGTCAAGGCAACGGTCACCGGCCGTCCCAAGCACTACTACTCGATCTACCAGAAGATGATCGTGCGCGGCCGCGACTTCACCGACATCTACGACCTTGTCGGCGTGCGCGTACTCGTCGACACCGTCCGCGACTGCTACGCCGCCCTCGGCGTGATCCACGCCCGCTGGCAGCCCGTCCCCGGACGGTTCAAGGACTACATCGCGATGCCGAAGTTCAACATGTACCAGTCGCTGCACACGACCGCGATCGGCCCCGAGGGCAAGCCGGTGGAGTTCCAGATCCGGTCCAACCCGATGGACCGCACCGCCGAATACGGCATCGCCGCGCACTGGAAGTACAAGGACGCCAAGGGCATCGACGCGACCATCCCGGCCGGCGACGACATGCTCTGGCTGCGCCAGCTGCTGGACTGGCAACGCGAGACGAAGGAGCCCGCGGAGTTCCTCGACGCGCTGCGTTTCGACCTGGCCGGTACCGAGGTCTACGCCTTCACGCCGAAGGGCGACGTCATTTCGCTGCCGACCGGCTCGACGCCGGTCGACTTCGCTTACGCCGTGCACACCGAAGTCGGTCACCGATGCATCGGCGCCCGCGTGAACGGCAAGCTGGTGTCGCTGGAGAGCAGGCTCGACAACGGCGACGTCGTCGAGGTATTCACCTCCAAGTCCGACACCGCGGGACCGTCCCGGGACTGGTCGTCGTTCGTCGCGAGCCCACGGGCCCGGACCAAGATCCGGCAGTGGTACGCGAAGGAACGCCGCGAGGACGCGATCGAGCAGGGCAAGGATGCGATCAGCCGCGCCACCCGCAAGCAAGGACTGCCGCTGCAGCGGCTGTTCGGGGGCGACGCGCTGTCGACCCTCGCTCGCGAGCTGCACTACGCGGACGTCTCGGCGCTGTACGCAGCCGTCGGCGAGAAGCACATCTCGGCGCAGAACATCGTCAGCCGGCTGGTCGCCTCACTCGGCGGGCCCGAGGGCGTCACGGAGGACATCGCCGAGACGGCGATGCCCACGAAGCCGCGCCGGCGGGTAACAGGCGACACCGGCGTCGTCGTCGACGCCGTCGACGGCGATGTATGGGTGAAGCTCGCAAAGTGCTGCACGCCAGTGCCTGGCGACGACGTCCTCGGGTTCGTCACCCGTGGCGGCGGTGTGTCCGTGCACCGGCGAACCTGCACGAACGCGGCGGCACTGCTCGCGCAGCCCGAACGGCTGGTCGACGTCCGCTGGGCGCCGTCGGCAGAGTCGGTGTTCCTGGTGTCGATCCAGGTCGAGGCACTCGACCGGCACCGGCTGCTCTCCGACGTCACCCGCGCGCTCTCCGACGAGCGGGTCAACATCCTCTCCGCCAGCGTGACGACGACGCGCGACCGGGTCGCGGTCAGCAAGTTCACGTTCGAACTCGGTGATCCGAAGCACCTCGGTCACCTGCTGCGCACGGTGCGCGGCGTCGAGGGTGTCTACGACGTCTACCGCGTCACGGCCGGAACCTGATCCGAGGGGTGTCTAGGCAGTGAGCTTTACCGACGTGATCGTCAGGCCGAGGATCGGCTTGCCGTCGCCGGGCCGGCTCGGGTCGCTCGGCACGACACCCTTCGCGGCAACCTTGGTGATCACCGGAAGGCCGGAGGTGACCTTGCCGATGACCGAGTAGCTCTTGGCCAGGCCGGCGCTGGTCGCTGCGTTCTGGTTGCTGTCCTTGTAGATGAAGAAGAACTGGCTGCCGGTCGAGTTGCGCTGGCCGGTGTTGGCCATCGCCACCACGCCCGCTGAGTAGTCGGTCTTGGCGGTCGTCTCCTGCTTGTAGGCGTAGGTTGGGCCGCCCCTCTGGGAGTTGGACGGGTCGCCGCACTGCAGCACGAAGATCCCGCTGGTCACCATTCGCGGGCAGGCCGTCTTGTTGTAGAACCCGGCCTTGGCCAGGTAGATGAAGCTCTGCACGGCGCACGGAGCCATGGCGCGCTCAAGCGTCAGCGTGATCGGCCCTTCGGTGGTCGCGATCGTCGCCGTGACGGTTCCCTTGGCTGGCGTGGTCTTCGGATCCGGCGGCAGGCCGACGTCCTTGGTGTACGGCGAGGCCCGCAGGGTGCTGCTCTCGGCGTACCTGCACGGCCCGTTGGTGGTCCTCACCTTGGTGCCGGTCTTCGCGAACGTGGGCGTCGGGTATGGCGACGCGGTGACGGTCGGCGTCGCGGACTTCGTGGTCGGTGTCGCGGTCGGTGTCGTGGTGGACGGGCTGCTGGGCTGGGCCGCCGGCGTGCTCTTGCCGCCGACGTTCACCACGATCAGGACCACCACGACGACGATCACGATCACCGCCGCGGCGGTGCCTCCGATGATCGAGCGCTGGCGTCGCTTGCGGGCGGCCTCCCGGCGGCGGTCGAGCTGGCGGGCGAGCCGCCGCTGGGCAGCTTGGCGACGCTGTTTCTCGGTCGGCACGGTCGGGCGCTCCTCGGGGACGGCTGACTGCTCCGGGGAGCATACGTTGCCCGCTTGGCAGACCCCGAGATCATGCGCGACGGCGCGGGTGCCCCGACCCACAATCGATTCGAGGCCAAACCGTGGCCCCGGTAACCTGTCGGAACAACCCTGCCGATCTTTCCCCAGTCCGCGCGCCGATTCTGGTGCGGGAAGAAGGTGGAGCCGCATGCTCGTCGCCGGTTTCGTCACGGGCGCGCTGGCGACCAACTGCTGGCTGGTCGCGACGGCGCCCGGAGAGCCGTGCGTCGTCGTAGATCCCGGAATCGACGCGGCGGGAGCTCTGCGCGGGATGCTCGGACGCCACCGGCTGCGGCCAGCCGCGGTGGTGATGACCCACGGCCACCTCGACCACACCTGGGCGGCGGCGCAGGTCTGCGACGAGTACCGCGTCCCGGCCTACCTCCACCCGGCCGACCGTCGGCAACTCACGGACCCGTGGAGCGGTCTCGGGGTGCCGCCGGGTGAGCCCCTCTTCGGCCGCGACAGCTTCGCGGAGCCGGCCGACCTGCGCGCGCTCGCCGACGGCGACGAGCTGCGATCCGCCGGCGTCAGCTTCTCGGTCACCGTGGCTCCCGGCCACACACCGGGCTCGGTGCTGCTCGCGCTGGCCGGTGGTGATACCCCGATCGTGTTCGGCGGCGACGTGCTGTTCGCCGGCTCGATCGGCCGAACCGACCTGCCCGGTGGCAGCGAGGCCGACATGGTGACGACGCTCGCCCGTGTCATCCTGGCGTTGGACGACCGCACTGTCGTACATCCCGGCCACGGTGACTCGACCACGATCGCGCGGGAGAGAGCAACCAACCCGTTCCTGCGGGCCGTTGCCGAGGCGGCATCTGATGCGACCTCGGGAAACCGGCAGTGAGTCGGAGCTTCACAGCGCCGAAGGGCACGTTCGACCTGATTCCCCCGGAGTCGGCGACGTTCCTTCGGGTCCGCGATGCCTTCGCCGCGGGGCCGAAGCTGGCCGGTTACGGCTACGTCGAGACGCCGATCTTCGAGGACACCGCGCTGATCCACCGCGGCGTCGGTGAGTCCACCGACATCGTGACCAAGGAGACCTACACCTTCACCGACCGCGGCGGCCGGTCGCTTACCCTCCGACCGGAGGCGACGGCGTCGGTCGTTCGGGCCGCGCTCGAGCACGGCTTGCACCGGGGCCAGTTGCCGGTGAAGCTCTGGTACTCGGGATCGTTCTTCCGCTACGAGCGACCCCAGTCCGGGAGGTACCGGCACTTCTCCCAGGTCGGTGCCGAGGCGCTGGGCGCGACCGACGCCAGCCTGGACGCCGAGCTGGTGTGGCTCGCGGCCGAGGCATACCGGCGACTCGGCCTCGGTGGCTGTCGGCTACTGCTCAACTCACTCGGCGACCCGCAGTGCCGCCCGGCCTACCGCCAACGACTGCAGGAGTTCCTGCGGGGCCTCGACCTCGACGACGACACCCGCGGCCGGGTCGACATCAACCCATTACGCGTGCTGGACGACAAACGAGCCGAGGTGCGCAAGCAGTTGCACGGGGCGCCGCTGCTCGCCGACCACCTGTGCGCGGAGTGTCAGGAGCACTACGACGAAGTGCGCGCGCTTCTCGCCGACCTCGGTGTGTCCTATGTGGACGACCCCAGGTTGGTGCGTGGTCTGGATTACTACACCCGCACCACGTTCGAGTTTGTGCACGACGGACTCGGCGCGCAGTCGGCGGTCGGTGGCGGTGGCCGGTACGACGGGCTCTCCAGCGACATCGGCGGGCCGTCGCTGCCGTCGGTCGGCTGGTCGCTCGGCGTAGACCGCACCGTGCTCGCCATGCGGGCCGAGGGCATCGCCGTCGACGACGCCCCTCGCTGCGCCGTCTTCGTCGTACCACTCGGCGATGACGCGCACCGGCGGATGGTGCCGGTGCTGGCAACGTTGCGCACCGCGGGGGTGTCCTCGGACATGGTCTACGGCGGGCGCGGGCTGAAGGGGGCGATGAAGGCGGCCGACCGGTCCGGCGCCCGCTATGCCGTGATCGTCGGGGAGCGAGATCTTCGGGGCGACGTCGCCCAGCTGAAGGATCTCGCCAGCGGCGAGCAGGTCGCCGTGCCGCTGGCCGACCTCGTCGACAACCTCCAGGAGAAGCTCACATGATCCGCACGCATACCGCCGGCTCGCTCCGCGCCGAGCAGGTCGGCGAGCAGGTCACCCTGGCCGGCTGGGTGGCCCGCCGGCGCGACCACGGCGGCGTCGTCTTCGTCGACCTGCGGGACGCGAGCGGAGTCGTGCAGGTGGTCTTCCGCGAGGAGGATGCGCACGACCTGCGGGTGGAGTACTGCATCGCCGTCGAAGGCGCCGTGGGCAAGCGACCGGCCGGCAACGAGAACCCGGCCCTGCCTACCGGCGAGATCGAGGTGACGGCGGCGGTCCTGCGGATCCTGTCGACGTCCGCGCCACTGCCGTTCCCGCTCGATGACCACGTCGAGGTCGGCGAAGAGGCACGGCTGCGCTACCGCTATCTGGACCTGCGCCGCACCGGGCCGGCCAGGGCCATGCGGATCCGCTCTGAGCTGAACCACCTCGCCCGCAACTTCCTGCACGAGCGCGACTTCGTCGAGATCGAGACACCGACGCTGACCCGCTCGACACCCGAGGGCGCGCGCGACTTCCTGGTGCCCGCGCGGCTGCGGCCCGGCTCCTGGTACGCGCTGCCGCAGTCGCCGCAGATCTTCAAGCAGCTGCTGATGGTCGCGGGGATGGAGCGCTACTTCCAGATCGCGCGCTGCTACCGCGACGAGGACTTCCGCGCCGACCGGCAGCCCGAGTTCACCCAGCTGGACATCGAGATGTCCTTCGTCACCGAGGACGACGTCATCGAACTCTCCGAGGCGCTGGTCGCGCGGGTGTGGATGGAGCTCGCGGGCCATCAGGTGACCCGGCCGTTCCGGCGCATCCCCTACCCGGAGTCGATGGCGCGCTACGGCACCGACAAGCCGGACCTGCGGTTCGGTTGCGAGCTGGTCGATCTCACCGGCTACTTCACCGACACGCCGTTCCGGGTCTTCCGGGCCGCCTATGTCGGCGCCGTCGTCCAACCCGGCGGAGCGTCGCAACCGCGCCGAACCCTGGATGGCTGGCAGGACTTCGCACGGCAGCGCGGCGGCAAGGGGCTGGCCTTCGTCCTCGTCGGTGACGACGGCGAGCTCGGCGGGCCGGTCGCGAAGAACCTCTCCGACGCCGAACGCTCCGGCCTGCTCGCGGCCACCGGCGCGGAGCCCGGTGACGCGATCTTCTTTGCCGCCGGCGAACCCGCCGACGCGCGTCCACTTCTCGGCGCGGTCCGGCTGGAGATCGGGCGTCGCGGCGGGCTCATCGACGAGAGCCAGTGGGCATTCTGCTGGGTCAACGACGCGCCGCTCTTCGAGCGGACCGACCGCACCGACGACGTCGCCGTCGGTTCGGGGCGGTGGACCGCGGTGCACCACGCCTTCACCTCGCCGAATTCGGACTGGATCGACCGCTTCGAGGACGATCCCGAACACGCGCTGGCCGACGCCTATGACCTGGTCTGCAACGGGAACGAGATCGGCGGGGGCTCGATCCGTATCCATCAGGCCGAGGTGCAGCGCCGCGTCTTCGCGATGATGGGACTGGACGCCGAGCAGGCGCAGCAGAAGTTCGGCTTCCTGATCGATGCGTTCGCATACGGCCCGCCGCCGCACGGCGGGATCGCGATGGGCTGGGACCGCTGGGCGGCGCTGCTGGCCGGCGTCGAGTCGATCCGCGAGGTGGTGGCCTTCCCGAAGTCCGGCGGGGGCTTCGACCCGCTGACCGGCGCGCCGGCACCGATCACGCCGGAGCAACGCAAGGAGGCCGGCGTCGACGCCAGGCCAAAGGCCGATCCCCCCGGCTGAGCGCCGCCCGGTTACCGGACGGGCTGGTGCTTAGCAGCGCAGCGCCGGCGTCGCGCAGCGCGATTGGCTCGGGACACACGCTGAGGCGGGGTCGCCTGAGAGACTCGCGGGCGTGCTGCACCTGCGGGTCATCTCGCCCGACGACCTCACCCCGCAAGTGGAATCGGTGCTGCATGCAGAGCGGGGGGTCGCGAACGTGGTCGTGTTGCGCGCAGTCGCGCAGGCGCCAGCGGGCGACCTGGTCCTCGCCGACGTCGCCCGAGAGGCGGCGAACGGCATCATCGGCCGGCTCATGGATCTCGGCGTGCCCGACCGCGGTGCGATTGCGCTGCAGCCCGTCGACACCATGCTCTCCGCGGCCGCCGATCGGGCCGAGCACGAGGCGCCGGGCCACGGCCAGGACGCCGTCGTCTGGGAGCAGGTCGAGGAGACGACCAGCGAGGAGTCGACGCTGTCCTGGTCCTACCTCGCGTTCCTGACCATCGCGACGCTGATCGCCGGCGTCGGCGTCCTGCTGGACGAACCGATTCTCATCGTCGGCGCCATGGTCGTCGGGCCGGAGTTCGGTCCGCTGGCCGGCCTGTGTGTCGCCGTCGTCCAACGTCGCTACGACGTGATGCGCCGCTCGCTCAAGGCACTGCTGATCGGCTTTCCCGTCGCCATCGGAATCTGCGGGCTGGTCACACTGCTCGCACGTGCGACCGGTTTCGTCACCGTGCAGATGATTGACCGCAGCCGGCCGTTCACGGCGTTCATCTCACATCCGGACAAGTTCTCGTTCGTCGTCGCCGTGCTGGCCGGAGCGGCCGGCGTGCTGTCGCTGACCTCGGCCAAGTCCAGTGCGCTGATCGGCGTCACGATCTCGGTGACGACCGTGCCGGCGGCGGGCAACGCGGCCGTTGCCCTGGCGTTGGACAACCCCGGCGGCGCGGGTGGCTCAGCGCTGCAGCTCTCGATCAACCTGGCCGGCATCGTGCTCGCCGGCACGCTGACGCTGCTGGTGCAGAAGGCCGCCTGGCGCCGGACCGACACCGATTCCGGCCGGTACAGCTGACACGGCCCGCCGCGGAGGCTTGGGCCATGGGACCGGCTGCCGAGTCCACCCCCGATGTTGATCATGCACTTCCGGGACGGAAAAACGGCGTGTCGCGTCCCGAAAGCGCATGATCAACACGTGCGGGGAGGGGAACCGGCGGCTAGGCGGCGTCGAGCGTAGCGATCTCGCCGTCGGTCAGGGTCAGGTCGGCGGCGAGCGCCGAGTCGCGGATCGTCTCCGGCCGGGACGAGCCGGGAATCGGGATCACCACCGGCGCCTGCGCGAGCTCCCACGCCAGCGCCACCTGGTGCGGGCTGATGCCGCGCACGTCGGCCGCCTGCTGGAACGCCCGGGCTGTGGTCCCCAGATCCGGCGCGGTCCGGATCCCGCCCAGCGGGCTCCACGGCAGGAACGTGAGACCGAGTTCCGCGCTCCGGCGGAGCTCCGGCAGCGACGACCGGAACGACGGCGAGAACTGGTTCTGCACGCTCACCAGTGCGCCGCCGAGGATGCCGTGGGCGGTGTCGATCTGCGCGAGGCTGGCGTTGGAGATACCGGCGAATCGGATCTTGCCGGCGTCGTACAGCTCCTTCAGCGCACCGACCGAGTCGGCGTAGGGAACTTCGGGGTCCGGCCGGTGGAACTGGTAGAGCCCGAGCGCCTCGACGCCGAGGCGCCGCAGGCTCTCCTCGCATGCCTGTTTCAAGTAGTCCGGGCTGCCGTGCACGGTCCAGGATCCGTCGCCGGGCCGGCGGTGGCCGCCCTTGGTCGCGATCAGCACCGACGACGTGTCGCCGCCGTAGGACGCCAACGCCTCGGCCACCAGGGTCTCGCCGTGTCCGTGCTCCTCGCCGCCGAGAGAGTAGGCATCGGCGGTGTCGATAAGGGTGACTCCGGCCTCCAGCGCCGCATGGATGGTGGCGATGCTGCGGTCGCGGTCGTCTGGCCGGCCCTCGATCGACAACGGCATCTCGCCGAGACCGATGGCGCTGACCCGCATGTCGCCGATACGACGGTGCTGCA
This sequence comes from Pseudonocardiales bacterium, assembly GCA_003244255.1. Classification (GTDB taxonomy): domain Bacteria; phylum Actinomycetota; class Actinomycetes; order Mycobacteriales; family QHCD01; genus QHCD01. Next base: position 14,063 of record QHCD01000079.1, read on the forward strand.
TCCGTCTGCCTCTCCTGCGCGTCTGTCGAGCGATTGATTCGAGCTCCTGCGGGCGCAACGTACTGCCACTGCGCCGGCATTCCGCAGGTCGCCCTGCCGGCGGGCGCGGCCCGGTCCCGTGTCACGGGTAGCCTCGCTGGGCGTGGCCGCCAGCAGGGAAACCGACCTGTTCGACGCCGCGGCCGGCGACGCCCTGGCCGCGCAGGCACCGCTGGCCGTGCGGATGCGCCCGGACTCGCTCGAGGAGGTGGTCGGTCAGGCGCACCTGCTGGTTGCGGGAAGTCCGTTGCGCCGGCTGGTTGACGCCGCCGGGGGCATGGCGGCACCGATCTCGGTGATCTTGTGGGGCCCGGCCGGTACAGGAAAGACGACGATCGCGCACGTCGTCTCCCGCGCCACCGGCCGCCGCTTCGTTGCGCTCTCCGCGGTGTCGGCCGGGGTGAAGGACGTCCGCTCGGTCATCGACTCCGCGCGCCGCGAGCTCGGCTTCAGCGGCACGCCGACGGTGCTGTTCATCGACGAGGTGCACCGGTTCTCCCGCACGCAGCAGGATTCGTTGCTCGGCGCCGTCGAGGACCGCGTCGTCACGCTGGTTGCAGCGACCACCGAGAACCCGTTCTTCTCCATCGTGAGCCCGCTGCTGTCGCGGTCGCTGCTGCTCACCCTCGAGCCGCTGACCGACGCCGACGTCGAGGCGCTCGTGCACCGCGCGCTCGCCGACCCCCGCGGCTACGCCGGGGAACTGTCGATCGACGACGACGCGCTCGCGCACACGGTGCGGCTGGCCGGCGGCGACGCCCGCCGGGCGCTCACCGCGCTGGAGGCCGCGGCAGGCGCCGTCCTGACCCGGGCTGGATCGGTGATCGACCTGCCGACGCTGGAATCAGCCGTCGACAAGGCGGCCGTGCACTACGACCGCGCGGGCGACCAGCACTACGACGTCGCGAGCGCGCTGATCAAATCGGTGCGGGGGTCCGACGTCGACGCCGCCCTGCACTACCTGGCACGGATGATCGAGGCGGGCGAGGATCCACGGTTCATCGCCCGCCGGCTGGTGATCCTCGCCAGCGAGGACATCGGCATGGCCGACCCGACGGCGCTGCCGCTCGCCATGGCCGCCGCTGACGCGGTCGCGATGATCGGGCTGCCGGAGGGGCGGATCAGCCTCGCGCAGGCCGTGATCCACCTGGCAACCGCGCCGAAGTCGAACGCCGTGATCACGGCGATCGACGATGCGCTCGGCGACATTCGCGCCGGGCGGTCCGGTCCGGTGCCCGCTGGACTGCGGGATGCGCACTACGCCGGAGCCCAGCGCCTGGAGCATGGCGCTGGCTACCGCTACGCCCACGCCGACGCCGCCGGCGTCGTGCCGCAGCAGTATCCACCGGACGTGCTGGTCGGACGGGACTACTACCGGCCCGGCGCCCACGGCGCCGAGCAGGAACTGGTCGATCGAGTCGCCCGACTCCGCCGGATCGTGCGCGACGACTCCGGCTAAGACGCGCCGTCCCGCCGCCTGACGGCGCCGCGCTGCCGCCGGCCAGCGACACATTCGGGCCTGCGGTGACGCAGTGTAGTCGAACGGCTGCGGTGTGGTGACTACAGAGAGTAGTAGTTCACCCCTTCGTGTTTACCGAAAGGGATGACAACCGGGGCCGCGATTACCTACAGTCGTAACTGCCGGCGGGGGATGCCTGTCCGGCGTACCGGGGGGACTGCGGCACCACACAGTGTAACCGCCGGCCGGACAGGGGGACCCGGCCGGCGGTTGCTTGTGTACGGCCCGCACCGATAACGGAGAAGCATCATGCCCGCTAGGTCATATCCCAGACAGACCACTAGGGACCTCGTCGTGCCGGCGGCGAGCGGGCTGCACCCGTGAGCGACGCAAGCCTGCTCCGAATCCTCGGCGAGCGGTTGCGCCGGGCTCGGGAATCCCGCGGCTGGTCCCTCGGCGACGTCGAGAGCCGGTCGCACGGTCGGTTCAAGGCCGGCATCGTCGGCTGCTACGAGCGTGGTGACCGTACGGTGTCGGTGCCCCGGCTGGTCGAGATCGCAGAGCTGTATGACATCCCGGCATCGACGCTGCTCGACGGCACACCGCGTGCCGCTGGCCCGGCGCCGCTGCTGGTGGTCGATCTTGCCGCACTCGGGTCGGCGCCGGTCTCCGATCGCGCGGCAATGGTGCTCGGCAACTACGTTGCCGCCATCCGCAATGATCGACGCGGCCGGGCCACCGACCGGATCGTGCTGCGGACTGAGGACCTGCGGGCCATGTCGGCCGTACTGGGCGCCGATCGGATGGGCCTGGTCCGCCGCTGGCGCGATCTCGGGCTGCTGATCGAGGACACGGTGGCACCCGAGCAGCAGCGCGGCGTCCGGCGTTAGGCTGCGCCCCACGAATCCCCGCCGCGCCACGCGGCGCGGCAGCCGGGGGAGGCACCGATGGCCGCTGGCGAGGACTTCCGCTTCGCTCGCGATTTCCTGTTCACGCATCGCGAGGACTACGCCGCTGCGTACCGCGGCTTCCGCTGGCCTGTCCTCGGCGAGTTCAACTGGGCCATCGACTTTTTCGATGCGATGGCACGGGACAACGACGGCCTCGCGCTGTGGATCGTCGAAGAGGACGGGACCGAACGGCAGCTGACGTTCGCGCAGCTGGCACGCCGCTCGGACCAGCTTGCGCAGTGGCTGCGCGGACACGGAGTCGCGCGCGGAGACCGGATGATCCTGATGCTCGGCAACCAGGTGGAGCTCTGGGAGACGATCCTCGCGGTGATGAAACTCGGTGCCGTGATCATCCCGGCGAGCACCCTGCTGCAACCGGCCGATCTGCGGGACCGGGTCACTCGGGGCGCGGCGAGGCACGTCGTCGTCGGCTCCGCCGATGCCGCGAAGTTCGCCGATGTCGAAGGTGGATACACCCCCATCGCGGTCGGGGAACCGGTGGAGGGGTGGCTGCGCTACGCCGATTCCCTCGACGGGCCAGGCGATTTCGAACCCGACGGCGTGACGCGGGCATCCGACCCGCTGCTGCTCTACTTCACGTCCGGCACGACGGCGAAGCCCAAGCTGGCCGAGCACACGCACGCTTCGTACCCCGTCGGCAACCTCTCGACGATGTACTGGATCGGCCTGCGACCGGGCGACGTGCACCTGAACATCTCCTCGCCCGGCTGGGCGAAGCACGCGTGGAGCAACGTGTTCGCTCCGTGGAACGCCGAGGCAACCGTGCTGATCTACAACTACACGCGGTTCGACGCACCGGCGCTGCTCGACGCGATGGTGCGGTGCGGCGTGACGTCGTTCTGTGCCCCGCCGACGGTGTGGCGGATGCTGGTGCAGACCGACCTCGCGCAGTGGCCGGTGCCCGTGCGGGAGGTGGTGGGCGCCGGCGAACCGCTGAACCCTGAGGTGATCGCGCAGGTCAATAGCGCGTGGGGGCTCACGATCCGCGACGGCTTCGGCCAGACGGAGACCACAGCTCAGGTCGGAAACTCCCCTGGGCAGCGGGTGAAACCGGGGTCGATGGGCCGCCCGCTGCCGGGCTACGTCGTCGCTCTGATCGACCCCTTCACCGGCGAGCCTGGGGATGAAGGCGAGATCGCGCTCGACCTCGCCGACCGCCCGCTCGGACTGATGACCGGATACCGCGACGACGACGAGCGCACGATCGAAGCGATGCGCGACGGCTACTACCACACGGGCGACGTCGCGTCTCGCGATGCAGACGGGTACATCACCTATGTCGGCCGCGCCGACGACGTGTTCAAGGCGTCGGACTACCGGATCAGCCCGTTCGAGCTGGAGAGCGTGCTGATCGAGCACGAGGCCGTGGCCGAGGCCGCCGTCGTCCCGTCGCCGCACCCGCTGCGCCTCGCCGTGCCGAAGGCATACGTCGTGCTGGTGGCGGGCCGCTCGCCGGACCGCGACACCGCCGCCGACATCCTGCGGTACGCCCGCGAGCACCTCCCGCCGTACCAGCGGATCCGGCGGCTGGAGTTCGCCGAGCTGCCCAAGACGATCTCCGGGAAGATCCGCCGGGTCGAGCTGCGCGCTCGCGAGGTCGACCTGCACCCGGCCGGCGCGACGGCGGCACCGGACCACGAGTGGGACGAGGACGATTTCCCGGAGCTGCGCGGGTGCGCGCCGAGCGGTAGGAGAACAACCAGGCCGCGGCCAGCAGCCGATCCGGGCCACCCAACCCGGTGAGCACCGGCTGTTCGTCTGCGACTTGGTCCAGCAGCTCGCCGGCAAGCGCGTGGCTCGCAGCGGGCGCGGCTGGCCGTCCGGCGGCGACGACCTCGACCGCGGTCATGACAGCCCCAGTGCTTTCGCAGCCTGGTCGATGAGGGCGAGAAGCCCGGCGCCCAGAGGCACGCCGCCGGCGGCGATGCCGAGTTGCCGCGCGGTGTCGATCAGCTGCCGCACCGTGCCTCGGTCAGCTGCCGGCTCCTGCGCGGCGGCGCGCAACTCCTCGACCAACCGCGGAATGCGAGCTGCTTCCTCCGTCGGCAGGCCCAGCTGCGGTGCAGCCTGCTCGAGGTAGTCGGCCACGACGAGGATCTGCTGTTCCTGCCCACCGGTGATCGTGATGGTCGCGGTCTGCTGCGTATCCGGGCTGCCGTGGGCGACGTTGACGGCCTGCGAGTCGGTGATGGTGTAGGTGACGTGGTGGATGCTGCCGGCCGAGGTCGGATCGTTGACCGACCTGCGTTGCTCGACGAGCTGCTCGCCGGCGGCGGTGACGTCGGGCGTGGGATCCCGTGGCCCCAGCTGCCCGTTCCGCTCAGGTATCCCTGCTCCTTCAGCCACTCCGAGGCTGCCTCGATCTCCTGCAAAGTGAAGGGATCGCCGTAGAAGGACGCATACCGTGACTCGGTGAAGCCGTTCAGCACCGGGCTGGGGTTGCCCTGGTCATTGCAGTCGTACAACCACCGCAGCAGCGCGTCTCGGGCCGCCGGCCGGCGGGCGGTCGGGTCGCCGCGTCGGCGCCGGGCCTGCTCGACCACCTCGACGCCGGCGCTGGTAAGCGCGCTCTGCACCGGAGCCGCGAGCTCGTCTACTGTGACCGGCTCGTCGACGAGACCCTCCCGCCGCAGCTGGGTGAAGGCGGCACCGACCGGAGCATCACCGTCCTGCTCGACCAGCGGCTGAATGTCCACGTAACAGCCGGCACCCCCGCCAGCCGCGTCGTACAGCCACTCCAGGACCCGCAGCTGCCGGGCTTGCGTGTCGGTGAGATCCCACCCGCGGCCGAGGTCCATGCGGGTCACGGTAGGCCCCGCCGCCGACGATCGACCGGCGCCCGCCAAGTAGTGATAATCCGTTTCATCATACGTAAGGTATGGACGTCGTACTCACCCATGGCGCCAAGCACAGGGCCTTCGCTCGCACCTCTGTGAGGGCATCGACGAGGCAGCGGCGACCGGCGAGCTCATACGGTCGCCGATCTAGCGGCCCTCGTGGCTTCGAGTGGTTACGAACAGTGGCTAGTCGTACGCTGCGTCAGCGCGGCTAGAGCGTCGACCCTCGCTCGACGGGGCGGGGCTGAACTCGAGGAGGCACCGTGAGCCAGGCCTACCAGGAGGTGACGCTTCCGGCCGTCGTCGTCGAGTTGGTGCACCGGTTCACTGAGAACCGCAGCGATTACCTGCGGCCGGGTTATAAGGAGTTCCAGCTTCGGCAGGAGTTTCTCGACCCGCTGCTCGCGTCACTGGGCTGGGACATGAACAACGCAGACGGCTATGCGGAGGCCTACAAGGACGTTGTCCACGAGGACACCATCCGCATCGGTGGACAGGCCAAGGCCCCCGATTACTGCTTCCGAGCGGGGGGCACCCGCAAGTTCTTCGTGGAAGCCAAGAAGCCAGCGGTGCGCCTCAAGACCGACACCGCGGCGGCCTACCAGCTCCGCCGTTATGCCTGGTCGGCCAAGCTGCCGCTGTCGATCCTGACCGACTTCGACGAGCTCGCCGTCTACGACTGCCGGGTCCGCCCCAACCCAACCGACAAGGCGTCCACCGCGCGGCTGCTCTACCTGACCGCCGACGAGTACGCCAGCCGCTGGGACGAGATCGCTGCGGTGTTCTCCCGCGAAGCCGTGCTGCGAGGCTCGTTCGACCGGTACGCCATTGCCATCACTGGACGACGAGGGACCGCCGAGGTCGATGCGACGTTCCTCGCCGACATCGAGGCATGGCGTGAACAGCTTGCCCGCAACATCGCGCTACGCAACCGACACTTGGCGTTGACCCGGCACGACCTCGGCTACGCCGTGCAGGCCACGATCGACCGGATCGTCTTCCTACGGATCTGCGAGGACCGCGGACTGGAGGGCAACGACCTGGCCCACGCCGCCGCCGGCAAAGACGTCTACCCGAAGCTGCTCGAGCTCTTCCGCGCCGCCGACCAGCGCTACAACTCCGGGCTGTTCCACTTCTCAGACGAGAAAGGTCGCGAGGAGGAACCCGATCGGCTCACCCCGCAGCTGCGCGTCGATGACCAGGTCATGAAGAAGATCATCGGCGGTCTTTACTACCCGCAGAGCCCCTACGAGTTCTCGGTCATCGGCGCGGACATCCTCGGCCGGGTCTATGAGCAGTTCCTTGGAAAGACGATCCAGCTTCACGGCAGCCGAGTCACCGTCGAGGACAAGCCGGAGGTCAAGAAGGCCGGCGGGGTCTACTACACGCCTTCCTTCGTCGTGGACTACATCGTGCGAGCCACCCTGGACCCGATGCTCGCCGGCAAGACACCACCCCAGGCAGAACAGCTACATATCGTCGACCCGGCATGCGGGTCCGGCTCCTTCCTCGTGGCCGCCTACCAGCACCTACTGGACTGGCACCTGCAGCGCTATCTCGCCTACAAACGGGCCCCGCGGCAGATCCACCAGACACCAACCGGGGCCTGGCGGCTGACCACCACCGAACGCAAACGCATCCTGATCAACAACATCTACGGCGTCGACATCGACCCGCAGGCCGTGGAGGTGGCCAAGCTCTCGCTGCTGCTGAAAGTCATCGAGGGCGAAACCCAGACCGAACTGGCCATCGGGCGGCTGCTACCTGACCTCGCTGACAACATCAAGTGCGGCAACAGCCTCATCGCCGACGACTACTACGCCACCAACACCCTGCCCGGCATCACCTGGGACGACGACCCCGTCAACGTCTTCAACTGGCCCGACGCGTTCCCCGCCGTCTTCGCCGCGGGTGGCTTCGACACGGTCATCGGCAACCCGCCCTACCTGAGCGTCGACGACACCTGGGGCAAGAGAGACCCTCGACTGGCTTACCTCAAGACCGCCTACGCCGACGTCTACAACGACAAGACCGACGTGCTGATCTACTTCCTAGCCAAGGCCGTCGACATCTCCCGCGGCGAAGTCGCCTTCATCGTCTCCCGAGCCTTCCTCGAGGCCTACAAGGCCGACAAGCTACGGGGTTGGCTCGCCGACCACACCCGCGTCCGACAGATCATCGACTTCCGCAACGCGTACGTCTTCGACGGGATCGGGATCACCACCGCCATCGTCCACCTCACCAAGGCACCCGAGATCACGCCCGCTCGGGTCACCCGCTACGAGCCGCGGCACCTGCCCGCCGGCTTCACCGCCGCGGCGATCGGCGAGGATGGCTTTCACACGGTCTCCGTCCCGCAGAACCGGTTCACCGCCCGACCGTGGGTCTTCACCACCGACACCGCCCAGGCGCTACTCGATCAAATCGACGACGCCGGCGAACCCCTCGGCAGCGTCCTCCACGTCGGGCAAGGTATGCAGACCGGCCGGAACACCGTCTTCGGCGGCCTCGACCAGGCCACCATCGACGCCTGGGCGCTGCCGGAAAAGGCGTACTACCAACGGGTCCGAAACTCCGACATCCAGCGATATCACTTCGCGACCACGGGCCGGTACCTGCTCTACACCGAAGCCTTCACAGCGTTCTCCCAGCTCCCGGCAGGCGCCCAAGCCCACTTACGTGCGCACCGCGCCGAGCTGGAGGCCAGAGCCGCCTACCAACGCGGCAACTGCCAGTGGTGGCAGTGGACCTGGCCGCTGCACAAGCAGTACATCAACCGAAACAAGATCTACTGCCCCTACCTGGCGACGGACAACCGGTTCGCACTCGACACCACCCACAGTCTGCTCGGTCTGACCGACACCACCGCCCTCTACGACAAGGGCCAACCCGAAGACGTGCGCTACCTGCTCGGCCTGCTCAACTCAAGCCTGCTCACCTACCGTTTCCGCTACATCGGCAAGCTCAAGAGCGGCGGCATCCTCGAGTACTTCTGGAACAGCATCTCCAAGCTACCCATCCGCCGGATTGCCCCGACGGATCCCCGGCATCAGCGCATGGTCGAGCTCGCGCAACGCATGATCGATTCACATGCCGCCGCCGGCCGAGTTCGCACACCTCGCGACCGCACCCGAATTGACTCTCAGATCAAAACGACGAACCGGCTCATCGACCAGCTCACCTACGACCTCTACGGTCTCGACGCAAACCAGACGCGCACGATCCATGAGGTGCTGCAAAGCGCGGACGCCGCCGACCGGCGGACCCAACGGCAACCGTCGCGGCAGGATGGAACGCTGTTGCCGCAGCTAGAAGGCGACGATGTCCCGGGTCAGTGACCACTACCGACTCGGCCGTACGCAGCCCACGTTGGACTTCGTCGACGTGGACGTTACCGGCGACGTGCGGGTCTTCCTCGACCCGCGCGCGATCCGGCTACTGCACACCGACTGGGGCGAGCAGTGCCGCGAGCTACTCACCACGTTCTTCAGCGAAGTTCTCGCTGCCATCAAGGCCGGTAACCCGGGGCGCGTTCGGAGACTGCTGTCTCGGCTGCGGGAGCCCAATGAGACGCACCTGGGTTTCAGCGTCGGTACCGCCCGTGGTCACGGCTTGGGGCATGGCTCGGGCGAGAGCGTGGCCGACGCCCTGTCGGCCAGTCGCGCGGCCCGAACCGGGCTGCTACGCGATCTCGAGGACAGTGTGCTGCTTGTCCCCGGCGTCGGCCGAGACATCGTCAGTGACATCACCACCAACGTGCTGCGCGGTCCACTTATCGCTTACACCCAAGCCCAGGCCAGCTACCACGGCATACCAACCCAGGAGGTCGCGTCCGGACCGGTGTGGCACCCGGCCACCGCCCAGTGGGAAGAAGCGTTTACGCAACTGCCCGTGGGAAACGGCCACAGACTGATCCTAGTGCCCAAAGCGCTGGTGCGAATCCAGATGGACTTCGATGCGGGTGAGTACTACGGCAATTATCTGATACCTGTGCTTCAGCAAGAGGAACTCGATCGGCCCGGCAGCGAACTGGTGCAGGTGCTTAGAAGTGGGCCGCGTGTGACTAAAAAGGCAATCAAAGAGAAGTACGGCACCGGCAAGGACGCCGTCGCGGAACTCACCAACACCCACCGAGAGGCACTCGACGACTATCGCCGACAAAAAGGTGAGTGGGTCTCACCACCGCTGGACCACGACCAGATCAGCCACGTCACGGGAACCGCGCAAGTCGACCTGACCGCGCTGCTCGGAGTTGTCCGTGCCATACCACCAGGACGCGAACACGCCGACGCCTTCCATCGCGCCGTTGAGGGACTCCTGACCGCACTGTTCTACTCGGCATTGACCGAGCCCGAGATCGAGCACCCAATCCACAGGGGACGCAAGCGCATCGACATCCGCTATACCAACGTAGCGCGGCGAGGCTTCTTCGACTGGCTCACCCGCCATCATGTGCCTTGCTCGCACGTCTACGTCGAGTGCAAGAACTACACCGGCGACCCCATGAATCCCGAACTCGACCAGCTCACCGGTCGGTTCAGTCCTTTGCGTGGACAAGTCGGTTTGCTCGTGTGCCGCACTCTCACCAACAAGGAGCTGTTCCTCCAGCGTTGCCGTGATACCGCACTAGACCGTCGCGGCTACTGCCTTCCTCTCGACGACGATGACCTCGCTCAGCTTGTCACCACCACGACCGAGGATCACGACTCGGGCCACGTCGCTGCGGACTTTCCTCTGTTGAAGCAGCTCTATGACGCGCTCGTGTGAGCTAGCTGAATGGTTCCTCTACACCTTGAACTATGACCACGTTTAGGGTGTGGCGCCGCGACGATCTACCGCCGATGGACTACGAGAAGGTTCGCGCCGACAACGCCCGCGCCGACCGTCGGTACTCGCAGGCGGACTGGGCGAACGTGGCACAGGTCAGTGTCAAGGCCGTGCGGGCGCGGCCAGAGTGGTCGTTCGACGAATGGTCGGCATTCGGCAGGACCCACCTGCGCAAGCGGCGCGACCAGCAGGCCCTTCTTGCCCTCTACCTTCACACCATCGACGTGACGCCGCCATGTGGTACGAGGGGCGGCACCGGGCGCTGTTTCAGCTCGATGCCGGGGCGCCAGAAATCGTGTCCGCCGTCTACGATGACCTAACCGGCGAAACACATGACCCGATCGGCGAGCCCAGCGCCACACCTTGCGGCAAGGACGCCGGATAATGTTATCCCATAGGGCGGTCGGCATGGTCTGGGCTTGTCGGTTTCGCTGTGGTAGGCGAGCCGGAGGCTTCGGCGGCAGGCGAGGGGGTGGATTGTGGTCGTGGACGACGCGGGGAGCTCAGGTTCGAGCGGCTTGCCGGTGCCGGCGGTGTTGGAGGAGACGGCGCGGCGGTGGCGAGAGCACGGCAGGCCGCCGCAGCCAGCATCGCGGTGGTCTCGGGTGTCGTGGGAGAAAGAGTTCGAGTCGTACCGGGACTTCCTGCGGTCGTTGCCGGACCGGGTGGGTCGCGGCGAGGCGACCGACCATGCCCGTGACGCGAGCGGGTCGGCGGAGGGCGCAGTGCGGGCGTTCCTGGCGGCAATGATCTGGGGGTACGGACCGGTCGGGTATGGGCCGTACCGGACCGCGCGCGTTCTGCGAGAGAACCCCGACGCTGCGGACCGGCTGGCCGAAATCGCGGGGATCGCCCAGCGAGAGGGCGGACTGGCGGCGTTCGAACATGTCGCGTCGCAGCCGTTGCGATATCTAGGCGTGGCGTTCGGCACGAAGTACCTGTACTTCTGCGCTGAGGCCGGGAAGGGCACGGCGGGAACGGCCCCGGTGCTGGACGCGGTCGTGCGTCGATGGCTTGTCCAGCATGCCGGCATCAAGCTGGGTATCGAGTCGTGGCGGTCGCCGGCTTACCGCCGATACCTGGAGGTGCTGGCGGACTGGAGTACGCAACTCGGCTTGCACCGCGGCGAGGTCGAGGAGTTGATCTTCCGGGAAGGGATCAGCCGGGAGGGATCAGCGTTGTGGGGTGAGGCGTGGGCAGGTACGGATGCGCCTCTGGAGCCGGCGGAGATCGCGGCGGGGGCGCGGCGGGCACTCGCCGAGCTGCGCAGGCTGTTCGGTGCCACTGAGCGAGGCCTGGCCGCGCAGGCCCAGCCCCACCTGGACGCGCTGGCCGGGATGGTCGAAACCATCTGGCCGGCCGCCATCGTGTAGCAGCTGGATCAACTCCGGTGACCTCGACCCGGCTGCGCATCTGGCGATGAGGTTCGGCCTCCCACGACCCCGATAAGCCCCCATTATCGGGATGGTCCTGCCGGCGTGTCGGACCGGTCGTGACGGGCCCGTTCCGACAGGCTGGGGGGTGAGCATCCCGCCCGTCGAGCTGGTCGATGTAGACCTGGAGCGTGCTGATCGGCCGGCTGCTGCTGGTGTCGCAACGCTGGACGATCAGGTGGCCGCCGCGCTGCGCGGGTCGTTGGCAGCGAACACATGGCGTGCCTACGCCGCGGACTGGCGGCACTGGTCCGCGTGGGCAACTGAACACGGAATCGTGCTGATGCCGGCAGAGCCGCTGGAGTTGGCCCGCTACCTGGTCGATCAGGCCGCCGCCGCACGGGTCGGCACGCTGACCCGCCGGCTGTCGGCGATCGCCAAGGCCCACGTGCTGGCCGGGCACGCCGATCCGACGGACGACCCCGCGGTCCGGGAGGTACTGCGCGGGCTACGCCGCGAGCACGGCACTGCCCGCCGCGGCGCCCCGCCGCTGTGGACCTCCGACGTCGAACGCATCACTGCCGCCACCGACACGGTCCCCAGCCGCACCTTCGGTCCCAGGCAGGGAACCGCCGAGGCCCGGGACCGGGCACTGCTGCTGCTCGCGTTCACCTCCGCGCTGCGCCGCAGCGAACTCGCCGCGCTGGACATTGATGACCTCAAGCTCGACCCGGCCGGGCTGATCGTGCACATCACCCGAAGCAAGACCGACCCCGACGCCGAGGGCGCCTACGTCGGCATCCCCTACGCCTCCCGCCCCGACTGTGCCCGGTGCTCGCGGTGCAGGCGTGGACTGACCGTCTCGCGGCTCTGCTCGGGCGTGACCGTGACGATCTCACCGGCCCGTTGTTCCGGCCGGTCGACCGCCGCGGGCAACTCGGGTCGCTGGGCGCCAGCCGGCACGGCCCCGACGCCCGCCTATCTGACGCGGCGATCCGGGACGCGGTAATCCGCCGCGCCACGGCGGCCGGACTCTCGCCCGCCCACGGCCACCGGTTCTTCACCGCCCACTCCACCCGCTCCGGGTTCGCCACCCAGGCCGCCGCCAACGGCGCCAGCGAACGCGCCATCATGGATCAGGGCCGCTGGCGGTCCCTGCAGGTCGCCCGGTCCTACATTCGCCGCGGCAGCGTCTTCACCGACAACGCCGCCGGAGGGCTCGGCCTATGACCGCGCCTCGGCGCAGCCGGGATCATGGCCTGGTGAGCCCCACCGATCTTGCCCTGCCCGCGGACTACCAACAGGTCCTCGATGATCTCAAACAGGCGGTCCGTACCGCCCGGGTACGCGCTCACCAGGCCGCCAACACCGAACTGATCGCGTTGTACCGGCGGATCGGAGAGGCGATCCTGGACCGACAGCAGGCCGAGGGCTGGGGCACCAAGGTCATCGACCGGCTCGCCGGCGATCTGCGCGCCGAGTTCCCGAACATGCGGGGACTGTCTCGCAGCAACCTGTTCTACATGCGGCAACTCGCCGACAGCTGGCCAGAGGCCGCAATCGTCCAACAGGCCGTTGGACGATTGCCGTGGGGCCATATCACGGTGCTGCTGGACAAGCTCGATGATCGGCCCAGCCGGGACTGGTATGCCGCGGCCGCGGTCGAGCACGGCTGGAGCCGCAACGTCTTGACCCACCAGATTTCCAGCCAGTTGCACCGGCGGATCGGTACCGCACCGTCGAACTTCGCGGTGCGCCTACCCGCCCACGACTCTGACCTCGCGCAGCAGCTGGTCCGCGACCCCTACGTCTTCGAATTCCTCGGCCTGACCGAGCGAGTCTCCGAGCGCGAGCTCGAGACAGCGCTGATGAACCGGCTGCAGGCGTTCTTGCTCGAACTCGGTCACGGGTTCGCGTTCGTCGGCCGGCAATATCACCTCGAGGTCGGAGGCAACGACTTCCACATCGACCTGCTGTTCTTCAACTGGGCCCAGTCCCGGTTTGTCGTCGTCGAGCTCAAAATCGGCCGTTCCAGCCGGACTACATTGGCCAGCTCGGCTTCGGACGCTTCGGGGTAGGGTCGCAAGGCCGGGCGCGGGCCCCTCCCGCGCGAGTACCGCACGTCCCGAGGAGAGTGCCGCATGTCTGGTGCGCAGATCGCTGCGCTGATCGCGGCGGGTGCCTTCGCGCTGCTCGTGATCCTCCTTGCCGTGCCCGTCCTTAAGCTCGGCCGGACGCTCGATGAAGCCACTCTCGCGATCCGCCAGGTGCACAAGGACATCGACCCGATCCTGCTCAACGCGAACTCCACGGTCGAGGCGCTCAACGGGCAGCTGGAGCGGGTCGACGGCATCGCCCAGAACGCCCAGGCGGTGTCGAGTAACGCGGCCGCGGTGGCGTCGGTCTTCGCGTCCACGGTGGGTGGTCCGCTGGTGAAGGTCGCGGCGATGTCCTATGGCATCCGGCATGCCGCGGCGAACCGGCGGAAGGCGAGCGCCGAACGCGCGATGAAGGCCGAGCGCCGGTCCCGCCGCAGGCATGGTGCTCGCTCATGATCCGCCGGATTTTCTGGCTCGCAGTCGGTATCGGCGTCGGCACGACAGTCACCCGCCGGGTGGCTCGCGCGCGCGCGCAGCTCTCGCCGCAGGCAGTAGCGGGCAGCCTGCAGAACACCCTGGCCGCGGCCATCGCCGCCGTCCGCGATTTCGTGGCCGACATGCGCGAGAGCGCGTCGGACCGCGAACACGAACTGCGCGAGGGTGCCGGTATCGACGGCAAGCTCGGAGCGAAGCCGGAGGACTTCGCGCGACGATGAGAAGCGATGAAATCCGCACCCGGTTCGTTTCCTACTTTCAGTCGCGGGGCCACCTCGCAGCGCCCTCGGCCTCCCTGATCTACGACGATCCGACGCTGCTGTTCGTCAATGCCGGCATGGTGCCGATGAAGCCATACCTGCTCGGTCAGGAGACGCCGCCGGCGCCGCGGATGACCAGCGTGCAGAAGGTGCTGCGGACCGAGGACATCGACGAGGTCGGTCTGACCACGCGGCACAACACGTTCTTCCAGATGGCCGGCAACTTCTCTTTCGGCGACTACTTCAAGGAAGAAGCGATCGCGTTCGCGTGGGATCTGATCACCCGGCCGCAGGGCGACGGCGGCTACGGCTTCGACGGCGACCGCATCTGGGCGACCGCCTACTACGACGACGACGAGGCAGTCGATCTGTGGAAGAAGGTCGCCGGACTACCCGACGAGCGCATCCAGCGCCGCGGCATGGCCGACAACTACTGGTCGATGGGCGTGCCCGGTCCGTGCGGGCCGAACTCGGAGATCTACTTCGACCGTGGACCCGAGTACGGGCCAGACGGCGGCCCGATCGTCGACGAGGATCGCTTCCTGGAGATATGGAACCTGGTGTTCATGCAGGAGCTCCGCGGTCCGGGAGGCGCCAAGGACGACTACCCGCTGCTGGGCGCGCTGCCGCAGAAGAACATCGACACCGGCCTCGGGATGGAGCGGGTCGCGTTCCTGCTGCAGGGCGTCGACAACGTCTACGAGACCGACCTGCTCTGGCCGACGATCGAGCTCACCGAGTCGATGACGGGTCGCCGCTACGGAACCGACCTCGACGACGACCGCCGGTTCCGCGTGATCGCCGACCACGTGCGCAGCGCCACGATGGTGATCGCTGACGGCGTGACGCCGTCGAATGAGGGTCGCGGCTACGTGCTCCGGCGGCTGCTGCGCCGCGTGATCCGCGCGGTCCGGCTGCTCGGCTGCGCCGATCCGGTGATGCGCCAGCTGGTCGGCGCCGCACGCGACGCCATGGGACCGTCGTACCCGGAGCTGGTGACGGAGTTCGAGCGGATCGCGGGCTACGCCGAGACCGAGGAAGAGGCGTTCGGGCACACGATTCGCGCGGGCACCACGATCTTCGAAGGCGCGGTGCGGCAGGCGAAGTCGTCGGGATCGACGACGCTGTCCGGCGACGAAGCCTTCACCCTGCACGACACCTACGGCTTCCCGTTCGAGCTGACCATGGAGATGGCCGCCGACGAGGGGCTGGCCGTCGACCGCGCGGCGTTCGCGACGCTCATGGCGGAGCAGCAGCGGCGGGCCAAGGCCGACGCGATGGAACGCAGGACCGGGCCCGCCGACGTCTCCACCCTCCGGTCGGTGCTGGATGCACACGGCGAGAGCACCTTCACCGGATATACCGACGCCGCGACGGAATCCACGGTTGTCGCGCTGTTGACGAACGGCAGCAATGTCGTCTCCGCTCCGGCCGGCACGGAGGTCGACGTCGTGCTCGATGCCACGCCGTTCTACCCGGAATCGGGTGGTCAGCAGGCCGACCACGGCACGTTGCGCGCACCCGGTGCGGTGCTCGACGTCGTCGACGTGCAGCGCCCGCTGACCGGGCTGATCGTGCACCGCGCCCGGGTGACCGAGGGCGAGCTGCGGGTCGGTGACGTCGTCGATGCGGCGATCGATCCGGTGCGGCGGCGGGCGATCTCGCGGGCACATACCGCCACCCATCTGCTGCACCGCGCCCTGCGGGGGACGCTCGGTGAGTCGGCCCGGCAGGCGGGATCGCTGAACTCGCCCGGCCGGCTGCGCTTCGACTTCACGACGCCGGCATCGGTGCCGGCGTCGGCGCTGGCCGACGTCGAGGCAGAGGTGAACGCCGGCATCGCCGACGACCTGCCGGTCGGGGCGTTCGTCACCGACCTCGACTCTGCCCGCGCGCTGGGAGCGATGGCGCTGTTCGGCGAGAAGTACCCGCCGCGGGTGCGGGTCGTGGAGATCGGCGGCGAGTACTCCCGGGAGCTGTGCGGTGGCACGCACGCCCTCGGCGCGGGGCAGCTACGCCTGGTGAAGCTGGTCAGCGACTCCTCGATCGGCTCGGGTGTCCGCAGGGTGGAGGCACTGGTCGGCGCCGATGCGTTGGGCTTCCTGGCCCGTGAACACGCGCTGGTCGCCGCGTTGTCCGAGGCCGTGAAGGCGCCGGCCGAAGAGCTGTCGGACCGTGTCCACGGTCTGATCGAACGGCTCCGCGTGGCTGAGAAGGAGCTCGCCGCGGTCCGCGCGCAGGCCGCCGTCGCCGGAGCGGCGCAGCTCGCGGCCTCGGCTCGTGACGTCTTCGGCGTCGCGTTCGTCGCGGATCGCGCGCCGGCCGGTGTCGGCGCCGCGGACCTGCGCGGGCTGGCCGGCGAGGTACGCGGCCGGCTCGGCACCGATCGGCCCGCCGTCGTGGTACTGCTCTCCGACGGCGACGGCGACCGCGTGTCCTTCGTCGCCGCGACCAACGAGACGGCCCGCGCCTGGGGGATATCCGCGAGCGACATCGTCGGGGCGCTGGCGCCATCGATCGGCGGCCGCGGCGGGGGCAGGGCCGATCTCGCCCAAGGGGGCGGCAGCGATCCGGCGGGCATCGACGCCGCGCTACGGGCCGCGGAGCATTACGTCGGTGAGCGGGTGACCAGTACCCGATGACGGCGCCCGGATGACCATGTCGCCAGGGGTCCGCATCGGCGTCGACGTCGGCTCCGTTCGAGTCGGCGTGGCCCGGAGCGACCCGGGCGGCGTGCTCGCCAGCCCGGTCGTCACGCTGCGCCGGAACGCCCGGACCGGCGCCGACCTGATCGAGCTCGCCGCCCTGGTGGCCGAGCTCGGCGCCGTCGAGGTCATCGTCGGGCTGCCGCGGACGCTGGCCGGCCGGTCGGGCGGGGCCGTTGATGCTGCGCGTGCTTATGCGACCGCGCTGCGTGAGCGGATTGCCCCGGTTCCGGTGCGGATGGCCGATGAGCGGTTGACCACGGTCGCGGCGTCCCGGACGCTGTCCCAACAGGGGATGTCGGCGCGCCGCCAGCGTGCCGTCGTTGACCAGGTGGCCGCCGTCTTGATACTTCAAGCGTGGCTCGATTCGACGGGGTCTGCCGGCGGACCGGGAGGGAGCGGAGCGTTGACGCGACCCGGACGCGGATCCGACGCGGGCGCCGGAGCCGACCATGAGTGAGCTCTCCATCCTGGGCATGGAGGACGAGCAGTCCTCCCGCCCGCGCCGACAGCGCCGTCATCGCTCGCACCGGCGGCGCGGTCCGGCGATCGCGCTGGTGGTCGTGATCCTGCTCGCCGTGGGCGCGTTCCTCGGCGGCCGGGCAATCATCGACGAGTTCCGCACGGTGCCCGATTACGAGGGCAGCGGCACGGGCAGCATCTACGTTGAGATCGACGTCGGCGCGACGGCCGTCGACATCGCGCAGTCGCTGGTCAAGGCGGACGTCGTGAAGAGCGAGCGTGCGTTCATCAGCGCCGCCAAGGACGATCCGCGCTCGCGCAACATCCAGGCCGCGACCTACCGCATGCACAAGCACATGAGCGCAACGGCCGCGCTCGCGCTGATGCTCGACCCGAGCGCGAGGGTGGGCCAGGTGACCATCCCTGAGGGCATGTCGGTGGCGCTGACCCTGCGGCGGCTGGCGCAGCACACCAACATCTCGCTGACCGACCTGCAGGCGGCTGCGAGGAAACCCGCGCAGCTGGGACTGCCGGCGTTTGCAGGCGACCGGCTCGAAGGGTTCCTGTTCCCCGCCACCTATTTCATCCCGCAGAGCGCGACGGCGACCGACGTGCTGCGAATGATGGTCGGTCAGTTCATGCAGAAGGTGGCGACAAGCTCGCTGTCGGACAGGCACCAGGGGCTCACGCCGTACCAGGTTCTCACCGTGGCGTCGCTGCTGGAGACCGAAGGCATCACGACCGACTTCGGCAAGATCGCGCGGGTGATCGACAACCGGCTGGCGCGACACATGCCGCTGCAACTGGACTCGACGATCAACTTCGCACTCGGCCGTAACAATGTCCGGGTGTCCGAGGCACAGACGAAGATCAACTCGCCGTACAACACCTACCGGCACGCTGGTCTGCCGCCTACCCCGATTGCGAATCCCGGGCTCGACGCGATCAAGGCGGCGATGCATCCGCCAGGGGGACCGTGGCTGTACTTCGTGAAGATGGACCGGGCGGGGGACTCGTTCTTCACCGATGACCCGGTCGCGTTCGCCAAGCAGAAGGCGAAGTCGAAGGCAGAAGGGATCTACTAGTGGTCTGGCTGGGATATGACCTGGCGGTGCCTGTGGCGCCCAGGCGGCGCCTCGCAGCGTTGTCGTCGTCGGCCATAGCCACGGCTATGACCTCCTCCTCCGCCTTGCGATGCATCCGCCTGGATCACCACATCCACCGCCGCATATCCCAGACAGACCACTAGCGGTGCCGCGTGCGGCCGTTGTCGGTTCACCGGTTGCGCACTCGCTCTCGCCGGTGATCCACCGCGCGGCATATGCGGCGCTCGGGCTGTCGGCTTGGTCCTACGACGCGATCGAGTGTGATGCCAACCGGCTGTGCGATCTGCTGGCGGGCGGCGACTTCGCGGGGCTGTCGGTGACGATGCCGCTCAAGCGGGTTGCGCTCGATGCCGCCGACGTGGTGTGCGACCGGGCCCGCGCCGTCGGTGCTGCCAACACCTTGGTGCGCCGCGACGACGGCTGGCACGCCGACAACACCGACATCGACGGCGTCCTCGGTGCACTGCGGGACGGCGGGGTCGTCGACGCCACCGGCGCGGTGATCCTCGGCGCGGGCGGCACGGCGCGGGCAGCGCTCGCCGCCCTGCGCGAACTCGGCGAGCCGGAACCGACCGTGCTGGTGCGCGAACCGGGCCGGGCGGGGGAGTTGCGGGCGGCGGCCGAGCGACTCGGCATGCGTCCGAGGGTGCTGCGCGGGATGGACCGAACCGAGCTGTTCCGCGCCCCGGTGGTGATCTGCGCGCTGCCGGCCGGTGCGGCCGACCGGCTGGCCGATGCCGCATGGTGGACGGGCAACGGGACACTCCTCGACGTCGTCTATACGCCGTGGCCGACGCCGCTCGCGGAGTCGACCGCCCGCGCCGGGCGCCACGTGGTAGGCGGGCGGGAGGTGCTGCTGCACCAGGCGATCGGGCAGGTGCGGAAGATGACCGGCCGGTCCGCACCGATAGATGCGATGCGCGCCGCGCTGCCGCAGGCCTGACCGCCGTCGCCGGCGCCCAGCTGAGCCCGAACGGATGTCCACCGCGAGACGCTTGTCTCTGCCCCGCCGCGTGGGGCAGAGACAAGGCGCGCGTAGAGACGTCCTCCGACCGCAGCGCGCGGGCACCATTAGGGTCTGCGATGTGCACGTCGGGGCCGCGGTCGCCGCGGCGGGAGGAGGCGTCGTCCTCGGCCCGCTGCTCGCGGCGCTGACCGTGACGGTGCCGGATGCCGACGCCACCTGGCGGGGTACCTGGTGGCGGGGTGTCTGGTGGCGCGGTGCGCTGGCGGGACGGCCAGCGGGCGCACGGCGCCGGATCGTCGTGACGCTGCTCGCCGTCATCGCGCTCGGAGCGGTCGGGGCGGGCCGCGGGTTCGCACCCGATCTTCCGGTCTACTGCTGGCTCGCGGCGAGCGCCGTGGTGCTGGCCGTGATCGACGTCGACTGCCACCGGCTGCCCAACCGAGTCACGTTCCCGCTGTACGTCGCCGGCGTCATCGGGTTCGGGTTGCTCGCGCTGAGCTACCACGACGGCGGTGCGTTCGTGCGCGCGATCCTGGCCGCCGCCGTGGCGTTCGCGATCTTCTTCGTGCTCGCGTTCAGCGGCGGTGTGGGGTTCGGTGACACCAAGCTGGCGGGCGCGCTCGCGCTCTACCTCGGGCCGTTCGGCTGGGCCGCCGTGCTGCTGGCCGGGCTCATCGGGTTCGGGTGCGGTGGGCTGTTCGCCGTCGCGCTGCTGATCGGGCGACGAGCCGGCTGGAGGAGCGACTTCGCCTTCGGGCCAGCGTTGCTGATCGGTGCGCTGGTCGTCGTCGTGGCGGCCCACGGGCTCCCCGGCAGCGGCGCCGGCATCGCCGGCTGAGTCTCGCAACCAATGCGCGGCTGCTACCTTCCGGCGGCATGAGCACCGCCGAGCC
>QHCD01000080.1 GCA_003244255.1 Pseudonocardiales bacterium
GTTGTTGTTGCCGCCGTAGAGGACGACGGTGTCGTCGTTGCTGATCCCGCGCTCGGAGAGCAGCTTCTCGAACCGCTCCTTGTTCACGAAGTCGCGGCGGACGCCGTCTTGGAGGTCCTGCTTCCAATCCAGCTTGACGGCGCCGGCGATGTGGCCCTTGTCGTATGCGGACACGTCTTCGTCGACCTCGACGAATACGACGTTCGAATCGGTCAGGTGCTGCTGGGCCCAATCGGCGGACACCAGGACGTCGGCATGGCTCATGGAAGTCTCCTTGGCTGATGCGCAGTGGTGGGGATTATTCGGTGCGCGGTACGCGCGGAACGCCGGGACCGCAGAAGCATCAGGAGAGGCGACACAGGCCGGCGTGCAGCCGGCACAGATCCACCGTCCGGCGGGATGTCAGCAGCACGCCCATGATCGTCACCCTACAACCCGCGCGCGCTCAGCGGAATCCCTACTTATTGAGTCGGGAAGTGACCGATCCATCGGTGTGCAGCACCACCTGGTCGACGTGGGCGGTCACCGACAGGCCGTGAGAGCCGGCGCGTACGTCGTCGACCGTGAGCCCGAGCGGCAGGGAGCCGGCCGGGATGTGGATGCTGAACCTGCTGGCGAGCGCCGAAGCCACCTGTGGGGGCAGCGCCGATCCCGCACCGGCCACCGATCCAGGGGTGATGACGATGTCGCCGCCGACCAGGGTGACCCGCCCCGAGACACTCGCGGTGATCGACTGCCCGAGCGCGGATACGGTGCCGCGCAGGGTCAGGCCGTCGGCGGTAGGGGTGATCGACAGTCCGGGGATCTCGCTCACGGCCGCGACGACGTCGTAGGGGATGGTGAGCGAACCGGCGACCTGGTCGACCGGGACCGATGAGATCTGCTGCCGCACGATGTCGGCGAGCCCGGCGTGCACGCCGCGGAACCGGACGTTGACGCTCACCCGCGACAGCTCGCCGGTGTGCAACCCGTCGGCGCGCACCTGCACGTCGGAGTACTTCCCCCGAGCGACCTGGGTGAGGAACGGGATGCCGTGCGCCGTCACCGCCGGCCGATCGGCGAGGCCGAAGTCGGACTGAACGCGTTCGGCGACGGCGCGCGCCGCGAGCACGGCGGCGACCCGATCGGCCGCTATCAGCACGACGACCAGCACCCCGAGGCCGATGAGGAGCTTGCGCATCAGCGCATCACCACAGCACCAGCTGGCCCAGCAGATACGCCACCGGCGTCGTCATGGCCAGCGGGACGAGTACCCGCAGGGCAGGCACGGCGAGCCACGTGAACGGCGCCTTGCGTGGGCGGGCAGAAACCGCGACGTACGCCGCCGCGACCGCGAGCAACCCGCAGCACAGGCCGAGCAGTCCACCGAAGACGGCTCCGCCGATCACACCGAAGTCGCTGACGCCGTGCAGCCGCCAGATCGCGGCGGTAGCACCCGCGATCGCCGCCAGCAGCGGGGCCGCCGGGCCGGCGGCGACGTCGTCGTCGAACCGGGCAACGGGCGCGAGCAGGTCGACCAGGTTGGCGACCACCAGCGCAGCGGCCATCGCCAGAACCGCCGCTGATACGACCGGCGTACCCCGGTCGACACGATGCAGCACCAGCAGAGCGGCCAGCCCACAGTCGGCGACGACGAGCATGGCCACGCCCGACACCGACGCTGTCATGCGCACCCGCACCACCCCGCGGCACAGCTGGTGCAGGAGCATCACCAGGAACGCCACCGCAATCACGCCGGCCAGCGGCGCGAGGCTGGCCTGGTGGCGCGTCAGGACCGCGACGTCGGCGGCGACGGCGGCACCGTCTCCGAGCAGCAGGGTGCCGATCTTGCCGGGCAGCGCGAGCCCGGCCATCCAGCACACCACCAGCAACGCCTGGGCCGCGCCGACCGAGCCGATCAGCCCGGGCCAGCCGGCGGCCACCGGCACCCGCCAGAGCATCGCTCCGGTCGCGGCCGCGATCAGCGCGGCAGCGGCCTGGTCCCGGCGGGCGCGCTTCGGGCCCGCGACGGTGACGGCGTGGCTCATCCGCGCAGGCGCGTCGCGCGGGCGATCCAGCCAGCGACGTCACCCTGCAGCCGCGGCGTCATCGCGTCCTCGCCGTGCCCCATGTCCTCGATGATCCACAACTCGCTCGGCTCACCGGCCGCGGCGCGAAGGGCACGCGGATGTGACAGCGGGAAGTAGGCGTCCCGGTCGCCATGGACGATCAGCAGCGGCGTCGGGGCGATCGCGCCGACCAGCTGCACCGGCGCGTCCGGGATGACGTCCCACCGCGTCGCGATCCTGGTGTGCAGCAGCCGGCGGGCGGCCCGGCGGCCCACGCTCGATTCGCACATCCAGTGCACGCGGCGCATCGCGGGAGTACCGCGCTCGAACCACCGGGCCGGCCCGGAGGAGGTGACGACGGCGTCGACGCCGCCGTAGAGAGCGGCGTGCCGCACGGCCACCGAGCCGCCCATGGAGAAGCCCACCGTCGCGACCCGGCGGTAGCCGAGCCGCCGGGCGGTCTCGACAGCGGCCCGCAGGTCGAGCACCTCGACGTCACCGACCGTGGACAGTCCCGCCGACCGCCCGTGCCCGCGGAAGTCCAGGGCCAGAACGCCGGCGTCCTGCGCGAACCGTTCGACGATCCGCCGGACGCCGGGCCGGTCGCGCCCGCCGGTGAAACCATGCGCCACGACGATTACGAGCTCGCGGGAGGGGCCCTCGACGTGCGTGGCCCAGAGAACCAGGCCGTCGGCGGTCGCCAGGGCGACATCTCGCCCCACGCGGGAAGCGAGAACGGGAACCGCGGCCATGTGCGTTATCCTTGCCCACGACGGAATCCAGTGCGCACCGGTGCGAGCTGCGGCGGCGCTGCAGGGTTCCGTTTCGCGTTTCCGTCCACGGCAAGGGAGTGGGATGGACCTGCTGGTCATGACCGGCCGCGATGATCCGGTGGCCGTGCTGCCCGCCCTGGACCTGCTCCCCCACACGGTTCGCGGGGTGCCGCCGGATGTCGTCGTACTGCTCTCCTCGACCGCGGCCGACGCCGTGATCGTCGACGCCTGCAACGACCTGGTGGCCGCCCGCTCGCTGACCCGGCTGCTCGACACCACCGGCGTCGCGTGCCCGGTGATCGCCGTGCTCACCGAGGGCGGGCTCTCCGCGCTGCGGGCCGACTGGCGGGTTGACGACGTCGTCCTCGCCTGCGCCGGCCCGGCCGAGATCGAGGCGCGGCTGCAGCTCGCGGTCGGACGTCGCGCCGCGGTCGACGGCGCCAGCTCGCTGACCCGGCTCGGCGACCTGGTGGTCGACGAGGAGACCTACACCGTGCGGCTGCGCGGCCGGCTGCTCGACCTGACCTACAAGGAGTTCGAGCTGCTGAAGTTCCTGGCCCAGCATGCCGGGCGGGTGTTCTCCCGAACCCAACTGCTGCAAGAGGTGTGGGGCTACGACTACTACGGCGGGAACCGGACCGTCGACGTCCACATCCGGCGGCTGCGCGCCAAGCTCGGCGCCGAGCACGAGGCGCTAATCGGCACGGTGCGCGGTGTCGGGTACAAGGTGGTCCGCGCACCGGCCGTCTCCGACGTGACGGCGACCCGCGCAGTCGAGCCGATCGACGCGGCGGCGTCCCGGCTCGGGTAGCGTGCGGCGGTGCCCGACACCGCGCCGCCGACCCCCCGCAGGCTGACCACCGTCGAGGCCGACGACGTGCGGTCGCTGCTGGAGCACGCCACCCGCGCGGACGGCGTCGAACCGCTCTCCGAGGCCGGACAGCTGGCCCTCGAGCAGGCCGACGACGCCGGACACGTGTTGCTGCGGCTCGGCTCGGAGCTCACCGGCTATGCCCACCGCGCCGACCGCGACGCCGAACTCGTCGTGCACCCCGACCATCGGCGGCACGGCATCGGGTCGCGGCTGCTGACGGCGTTGGAAGCAGATTCCGCCCGCCCGCTGGTGTGGGCGCACGGTCGGCTTCCGGCCGCGGTGGCGCTGGCCGCGGCTCGCGATTACCGGCAGGTGCGCGCGCTGCTGCAGATGCGCAGTGACTCCCTCGACGGACTCCCGGATCCGGTCCTGCCCGACGGCGTACGACTGCGCGGCTTCCGTCCCGGAGCCGACGACGCCACCTGGCTGGAGCTGAACCGGCGGGCCTTCGCCGATCATCCCGAGCAGAGCCGCTGGGGCGCCGGCGACCTGCAGGCCCGGATGAGTAGGCCGTGGTTCGACCCCGCCGGTTTCCTGCTGGCCGAGCGTGAGTCCGACGGCGCACTGCTCGGCTTCCACTGGACCAAGGTTCATCCCGACGGCGTCGGCGAAGTCTACGTGCTGGGTATTTCCCCTGATGCACAAGGGATCGGGCTCGGTCAGGCACTCGCGCTCGCCGGCCTGCGACACCTGCGCGACCGAGGAGTACCGGCGGTGCTGCTCTACGTCGAGGAGTCCAACCCGGTCGCGGTCCGGCTCTACGACCGGCTCGGCTTCGGTCGCACCCGCATCGACGCACAGTTCGCGCGGCCCGATGCCGGTGCACCGTCGGCGCAGCCGCTGTGATCGCCGTCACCCGATAGCCCGATCCGGTCTGGACGCGGGCCGATTCACCCGCTGGTTACCCCGCCGATCGGCTGCGTCGCAGTGACGGTCGGCGGGAGTTCATGCCCCGTTCACCACGGCACGGCCGTCGCGCTACCTCGCCTGCTTAGCGTCCGCAGTGACGCCGGCGTCGGGCCGGTGCACTCCTTGACCTGCGGAGGACGCTGCTCGTGAAGTCCAACCGGCTCGTCGCACTGTCGTGCCTCGCCGTCGCTGGCGTCCTCGCCATGGCGGCCTGCGGGAGCGACAACAACTCCACCAGCAATCCGCCTAGCTCGTCGGCCGGCGGCACCTCGCCGTCATCCGCGTCGGGCGGCTCCTCGCCGAGCGCGTCGTCGACGAGCACGACCGGAGGCTCCATCAGCTGCGCGAAGGGCACCCTGCAGCTGGCCGGCTCGACGGCGCAGACCAATGCCATGTCCGCGTGGACGAAGGCCTACCAGACCGCATGCAAGGGGTCGACCATCGACTACGGCGGTGGCGGGTCCGGCCAGGGTGTGCAGAACTTCACCGACGGCACCGTCGACTTCGCCGGATCGGACTTCCCGCTGACCTCCTCCGAGAAGCCTGACGCCGACAAGCGCTGCAAGGCGGGACCGGCAATCGACCTGCCGATGGTGCCCGGCCCGATCGCGGTCGGCTTCAACCTGCCGGGCATCAAGACCCTCAACCTCTCGGCGTCGAACCTCGCGAAGATGTTCTCCGGCAAGATCACCAAGTGGGACGACTCGGCGATCAAGACCGACAACCCGGGCGTGACACTGCCACCGGCGAGCATCCAGGCCTTCCATCGTTCCGACGGTTCCGGCACGTCCTTCAACTTCAGCAACTACCTCGCCAACGACGCGAAGGCGGACTGGAGTTACGGCGCCAACAAGCAGTGGCCGGCGCCCGGAGGTCAGGGCGAGAAGGGCACGTCGGCGGTGGCGCAGGGCGTGAAGTCGACGCCCGGCGGCATCGGTTACATGGAGCTCTCCTACGCGACCCAGAACCAGATCAGCTACGCGAAGGTCGGCAACGCGCAGGGCAAGTTCGTCGAGCTGACGACGGCGAACGTGGTCAACTTCCTGTCCAAGGCGACGGTCGCAGCCGGCGCCAGCGGCCAGGACCTCCCGTTGAGCTTCGACTACGCGAACACCGACCCGAATGCCTACCCGTCGGTGTTGGTCACCTACGAGATCGTCTGCCAGAAGGGCAACCCGGCCGCGAAGGTGTCGCTGATCAAGGGCTTCCTGACCTACCTCGCCAGTGACCAGGGCCAGGGAATCCTGCCGCAGAACGGCTACGTGAAGCTGCCGACCAACGTACAGTCCAAGGTGCAGGCGGCCCTCGCCGTCATCGGCTGAGCTGGTAACTCGACGGACACGCACTCGATGGACGACGACGAGCGGCGCGACACGATCGGAACCGGTCATGTCGCGCCGCGTCGGTCTGCCAGCTCCCTCGCGGTGGGGCGCAGCAGCCGGGGCGATGTCATCTTCCGGCAGCTCGCCCGCGGATCCGGCATCCTGTTGCTGCTCATCATCATCGCGATCGCCGCTTTCCTTGTCTCCAAGGCGGTTCCGGCGATTGCGAAGGACAAGTCCAACTTCCTCACCTTCACCGGCTGGGATCCTGACGGCAACCCGCCGAAGTTCGGTATCGCACCGCTCGCGGCCGGGACGCTGATCACTTCGGCGCTGGCACTGATCATGGGCGTGCCGGTGGCTGTCGGCGTCGCGCTGTTCATCAGCCACTACGCTCCCCGCCGGATGGCCCAGCTGCTCGGGGCGATGGTGGATCTGCTCGCCGCCGTGCCGAGCATCGTCTACGGCCTGTTCGGACTGATCTACCTGGTGCCGGCGATGGCGAAGTTCCAGGGCCTGCTGCACAAGTACTTCGGCTTCATCCCGATCTTCAGCAGCACCGGTTTCTACACCAAGTCGTTGCTGGTCGCCGGCGTCGTGCTGGCGATCATGATCCTGCCGATCGTCGCGGCCATCAGCCGAGAGGTCTTCCTGCAGACGCCACGGGAACACGTCGAGGCGGCGCTGGCTCTCGGCGCGACGAAGTGGGAGGTCATGCGCACGGCGGTGATCCCCTACGGCCGGCCGGGCATCATCAGCGCCACCGTGCTCGGCTTCGGCCGCGCACTCGGCGAGACCATCGCCGTCGCACTTGTGCTGCCGATCACCTTCAAGGTCACGCTGAAGATCCTGGACATCCAGGGCAACTCCATCGCCGCCGAGATTGCCGTCTACTACGGCGACGCCGGCAAGGTCGGCCGCGGCGCGCTGATCGCGGCCGGACTGGTGCTCTTTGCAATGACGCTCCTGGTGAACCTGATCGCTCGCGCCATCGTCGCCAGGCGCCGCGACTTCCGGGCGGCGGCGGCATGACGACCTCCGCGGGCATAGCGCCGTCGCCCCTTCGCAGCCAGCCGCTGCGAGGGAACCGGCTACCGGCCTGGAGCTTCTTCGCCGTCGCCGTGGCCGTATTCGCCGTAACGGCTGGTGCGTTCGCCGTCACGAAGCTCTCCGGCACCGTCGACTACTTCGTCCTCGCGGTGGCGGCCTATGTCGTCATCCAGTCGGCTGTCGCGTGGGCCGTCGAGGGCAGGCGGCACGCCAAGGACCGGTTCGCCACGCTGCTCGTCGGCGTGGCGTTCCTGGTCGCGCTGGTGCCACTCGTCGGCATCGTTGGTTACACGATCCACCGCGGGCTGACCCGCTTCGACGTCACCTTCCTGACCCATTCGATGCGCAACGTGGCCGAGCAGGATCCCAACGGGGGCGCCTATCACGCGATCATCGGCACCGTCGAGCAGGTGGCGATCGCGACGATTATCGCCGTCCCGTTCGGGGTGTTCGTCGCGATCTATCTGGTCGAGTACAGCCGCGGGAAGTTCGGCCAGCTGGTCAGTTTCATCGTCGACGTCATGACCGGGCTACCCTCCATCGTCGCCGGCCTGTTCATCTATGCGCTGTGGATTCTCGACCTGCACCAGGGCTATTCCGGCCTGGCCGGCTCGCTCGCGCTGGTGATCCTGATGTTGCCGACCATCGTGCGGACCTCGGAGGAGATGCTGAAGCTGGTGCCGGACTCGTTGCGCGAGGGCAGCTACGCTCTGGGCGTGCCGAAGTGGCGCACCATCGTTCGGGTGGTGCTGCCGACGGCGCTGCCCGGCGTCGTCACCGGCGTCATGCTGGCGATCGCGCGGGTGTTCGGGGAGACGGCCCCGGTGCTGTTGGTGATCGGTACGTCGGCCTCCATCAACTACAACCCGTTCAGCGGCTCGCAGGGCAGCCTGCCGGTCTTCATCTACAACGAGGCGCAGCAGGCCAACGCCACCGCGATCACGCGGGCCTGGGCGGGCGCGCTGACCCTGATCGCCATCGTGATGCTGCTGAACATCGTCGCCCGTTTCATTGCCCGATTCGCCCGCGTACGCGGCTGACGAGGAGTCCTTGATTCGCTATGGCCAAACGCATCGACGTCTCCGGGCTGAACGTCTTCTACAGCAAGTTCCTTGCCGTCCAGGACGTGTCGATCGCCATCGAACCGCGCACAGTCACGGCGCTGATCGGGCCATCCGGCTGCGGCAAGTCCACTTTTCTGCGCACCCTGAACCGGATGCACGAGGTGATTCCGCGCGCGCGGGTCGAGGGCAAGGTCATGCTCGACGGCGAGGACATCTATGCCGCCGACGTCGACCCGGTGAACGTACGGCGCACGATCGGGATGGTCTTTCAGAAGCCGAATCCCTTCCCCACCATGTCTATCTACGACAACGTCGTTGCCGGCCTGCGGCTGCAGCGGCGGTGGAAAGAGGCCGAGCTGGACACGATCGTCGAGCGGTCGCTGCGCAGCGCGAACCTCTGGGCGGAGGTGGAGGACCGGCTGGGTAAGCCGGGAGCGGGCTTGTCGGGCGGACAGCAGCAGCGGCTGTGCATCGCGCGCGCTATCGCCGTCGAACCGCAGGTGCTGCTGATGGACGAGCCCTGCTCGGCGCTGGATCCGATCTCCACCCTCGCCATCGAGGACCTGATCGGCGAGCTCAAGGAGCGCTACACAATCGTCATCGTCACGCACAACATGCAGCAGGCCGCGCGGGTTTCCGACCGCACCGGGTTCTTCAACCTGGCCGGCGTCGGGCAGCCGGGACGACTGATCGAATACGACGACACCGAGCGCATCTTCACCAACCCCAACGAGAAGAAGACCGAGGAGTACATCACCGGCCGATTCGGCTGACACTACTGTCGGGTCATGAGCGAGAACCGGCAGGTCTCGGAGAGCGTCGTCGTCAACGCACCGGCGCAGCGGATCTTCGACGTGCTGGCCGATCCACGCCGTCACCACGAGGTCGATGGATCCGGTTCGGTGCAGCAGTCCGTCTCCGGACCGCAGCGGCTGGAGCTCGGCTCGACCTTCGGCATGTCGATGCGCCTCGGGATCTCCTACCGCGTCACCAACCGGGTCGTGGAGTTCGAGGACGGCAAGCTGATCGCCTGGCGCCACTTCGCTGGCCATCGCTGGCGTTACGAACTCGAGCCCGTTGACGACGCGAGCACCCGGGTCACCGAGACCTTCGACTACTCGACGATCAGCGGCGGCCGTGCGCGGATCCTGGAGCTGCTGGGATTCCCCGAACGCAATCGTCGCGGCATCACCCAGACGCTGGACCAGCTGGCTCGGCTGTGTGGCTCGAGTCCCCGGGGTCGGCCGCACGGTTGAGCCCGAAGGGATGTCCACCACGAGACGCGCAGAGACGTCCTCCGACCCCAGTGCACGGGCGCCGCGCCCCCGTCACTAAAGCGTGCAGTTGTGGGTGGCCGCGTTGAAGTTCGGCGTCGGCGCGGCGACCAGGGCCGACCGGGTCGGCCGGCCCGATGCGGACGGCTTGCCGGATCCGTTCGGCGCCGGTGCGCCGGTCGGCGACGAGGTCGCGGCTGGCGGGGTCGTCGCAGTCGGTGTCACGGTGCGGGCCGAGCTGCCCGAGCCCACCACCGTGACCGATGCCGAGTCGTCGATGATCTGCGTCCAGAGCAGCTTGCCCTTGGCGGTGTCGAGCAGCACCCGGCCGCCGTCGACGTAACCCGGCGGCGTGTAGTCGGGATTGGCGATCGGCGCGGTATAGAAGTTCGTGTGCGCCGGATCGAGGTGCTCGAGCGTCTTCGCCAGGCTGTAGAGGTCCTTCAGGTGAGTGCCGCTGTCGAGCGTCAGCGAAGCGGTTGCGGCGTCGAGGAACTTCTTCAGCTTGCCGGGGTCGAACAGCGTCTTGCTGCTCGTCGCCACCCTGACGATCGAGGCGAGGAATTGCTGCTGACGCTTGATCCGGCCGAGGTCGGAGCCGTTGCCCAATCCGTACCGGGCCCGGACGTAGGCCAGCGCCTGCGCACCGGTGATCACCTGTTCGCCCTTGTGCAGCCGCAGCCCGCTCTCCGAGTCGTAGACCGCGGTCGGCGAGCACACGGGGACACCGTCGAGCGCGGACACCATGTTCCTGAAACCGACGAAGTCGACCTCGGCGTAGTGCGTGACCTCGATGCCGGTGAGCGCCTGCACGAGTGCGACCGTGCACGCGGGACCGCCGAGTGCGTAAGCGGAATTGAACATGCCGGTATAAGGCGGATGGATCTTGCCGCCGGCTTCCGCGCAGGCCGGGACGTGCACCCATGAATCGCGCGGAAAGCTGACCAGCGTCGCCTTGCCACCGTCGGGGGAGAGGTGCGCCAGGATCGTCGTGTCGGAGCGCGCACCTACGACCTGCCCCGTCGATGATTCGTAGCCCGCGTCCTTACCTTCGCGGGTATCGCTGCCGATCAGCAGGAAGTTGTCCGCGTTCAGCTGGCGGGTGGGCTCCACGATGTGCGGATCCGACGGCTTCAAGACATGCGGAATACGGTGGATGCGAGCGTCGTAGTGGCGGTAGGTGAAGAAGCCCATCAGCGCGGCCGCAACCAGCACGAACACCAAGGCACCTGAGGTCCAGAGCAGCAGGCGCAGCCACAGCCGCCGCTTGCCGCGACGGTGACGTCCGCCGTTCCCGGTCTGCGGCGGCGACTGCACGTCGGTCACGACGCGGGGACCTCCTGCGAGGTTGACACGGGCGGGTCCATCCGGCACGAACCGTGTCGATCGCCGACCGAATCCGGCCCGGCCGACACCTCGCGCATGGTGCGTTCCGCCCGATACTACGAGGTCGCCGTGAACTCGGCCCGGGGAGCACGAAGATCAGCTCGCCGCCACCGCCTCCGCCGGTCACCGTCAGACGCCCGGCCCGCGGGTCCGTACCTCGTCGACGGACGACATGGCCGCGCGCAGCTCGTCGAGCCACCCGTCGGCGTGCTGCCCCACCAGCCGCACACACCACACCAGCGCATCGGACCGGGACCGTGCGACGCCGGCGTCGACAAGGGTGTCGAGGACCTGGCGGTCGGGCTGGCGCAGCCGGGTCATCACCGGCACGGCGGACGTCGAGTAGAGGAACCGCTCGTCGCCGACCTGCACGCCCCAGGCGACTCGGCGGCCGTACCGCGCCTGCGCCTGCTCGGCGATCCCGATCCGCTGCTCGCGGGTGTCCTCGCGGAACCGCGCCGCGCGGCCGGCCGCCGCTGCCGCCGTCGCTTCCGCAGTGGGCTCGCCGGACTCGGCCGGCACCGCCTCGACCGGCGCGAGGGTTCCGACGACGACGATCTCGTCGCGGTCGACGTCGACCTGTGGCGCGCCCTGGAACCAGTCGTCGGGCAGCCGCCCGGCGAACCACGCGCTTGCATCGTCGGCTGTGGGCAGGTCGGACTGCTGCCAGCCGCCACGGCCGCCCGGACGACCTCCTCGCCCGCCCCGGTGCCCGGACCCGCCGCGCCACCCGTGTCCGTGATTCTCGTGCCGCTCCATCTGTAGCTCCTTCCGTAAGTAATCTTAATTACATCATTACACAGATGTCCAGGCTGCGGCGACCGGGTGCAGATCGCACGTTCGAGGTGTTATCGGGCACGGATGGGAAATATCCCGATCGGCACCAAATCCGGCAACCGGCCCACCACGATCGGAGTCCGCAGATGGCCGGGTTCACCGTTGCCCCGCAGGGAATGGTCGGGCAGTCCGGCGTCGTCAGCTCGGTCGGCAGCGACATCGACGGCGTCGCGGGCGATGTCGCCGGCATCGCCGGGGGCGGGGCCCCGCCGGCCACGGCAGCCGCTCTCGACGACTTCGCCTCCACCTGGCCGGCGGCGCTCCGTCGTGTCGCCACCTCGTTGACCCACACGAGCAGAGCGCTGCGGAGCGGGGCGAGCCTGTACTGCGAGACCGACGGCACGGTCGCGAAGGGAGCCGGCGGTGGGCGCCCCTGACGTCGAAGGCCTGCCCTGGCCCAAGGGTGAGCCCGCGCCGCTGCACGACGCCGCGAGCACGATGAGTTCGGCTGCCGCCCAGCTGGGCTCGCTGGCCGGTCGCATCACCTCATCTGGCGGCGGCGTGCTGTGGACCGGGCTCGCGTTCTCGGCCTGCGACTTCGCGCTGCAGTCGCAGGCGCAGTCGACGCAGGGCAGCGCCGCCGTCATGTCCGAATCCAGCGACGCCGTCTCCGCTCTCGCCGATCTGCTCACGTCCGGTCAGAACCGGGTCAAGGCGCTGGCCTCGACGGTCCGCGAGGCGCGGCTCGCCGCGGCGCACGCGCAGTCGCAGATCGACGGGATGCCGGCAAACATTCGGGCCCACGACCCGGACTTCGCGTCGTTGGCGGGTGCCGCCGCCAGCGCGCAGCGGCACTACGAGGAGGTCAGGGCGCAGGCCACGCAGCAGGCTCAGCAGATCTGCCACGAGATCGAGGCGGCCGACAGGTCCACCGCCGCACAACTCAACGGCGCAAAGTCCGACGCCACCGGCGGTCTCGGTGGCCTGCCGGCCGGGCCGGGCGCTATCAACATCGAGCCCGTCGCGCTGGCGTGGGAATACGCACCGCACCTGAGATTCCATCCGGACGAGACGGCGATGCCAGAGGACATCCGCAAGGCGCTCGACGCGAGCACGGTCAAGGTGAACGGCGACGGGCAGCTCTACCTCGACATCCCCAACGACCTGCGCAACGGGACGTCGTGGAAGGCGCCGATCGACACGAACATCGTGACGAAGGGCGGGAAGAAGTACCTCGTCTATCGAGTATTCTACGGCTTCAACCCCAAGACGTTCGATCACCACGAGGGCGACGTCGAGCTGTTCAGCGTCCAGCTCGACAAGAACGACAAGCCGACCGCGGCGCTCTACTACACGCACGGGGCCGCCAATCGGGTGGACCGGAGCAAGGTCGCGAAAGAACCGGGGGCCGACGGCAGGCTGCACCCGATCCTCTATCCGGCGAGCGGCAGCCATGCGGGCTATCCCGACGCCGGGCACCACCCGATAGCGAAGTTCCTCGGCATCCCGGCCGCGACCGACGAGACGGCCGACGGCGGCGCGCGCGCCAGCGCGGAGAGCAACCTGCGCATCGGTCCGGATCGGTACTCCCTCACTCCCGAGCAGCTCCGGGAAGCCAGCCGCGAGGCCGACGCCATCCCCTCCGCCGGCTACACCCCAGCCGCCCTGCACGACAGGGCAATTCACGACCAGGTCGAGCGTGAGCTGCAGTACGCCAGGGACCATGGCGGCGAGCTGCCGCCGGGTACTCGGATCGGCGAGAGCGGAAGCAGCCCGCAGGCGCCGAACACCGGCGCCAACGCCGAGCCGTATCCGGATGGCAAGTCACCGCACGACGGTGCCCCACCCGACGGTGACGGCGCGGACAAGACGATCTTGAAGACCCTCGAGGACGCAGGTGCGGGGGACCCGGTCTTCCTGCCCTGATCGATAGCCCTGATCGATAGCCCTGACCGATAGCGTTGACCGGTGCGGATCGAGAGCGTCGAGTCGACGTACTGCTTCCTCGAGCGCGCTGGTGAACTGCTGCTCGTCGTCCGGGTCGGGGTGTCGACCGACATACCCGCCGGCCTGGTCGTCGACGGCGGTGGCTTATCGACTCCGGTCGTGGCGACGGCGCCCCCTGCCCACGGCGTCCAGGTCGTCGACGTCGCAATCGCCGGCTGGCAGGCGATACCGCCGGGATCCGCCGTTGTGGTATCGGTCGTGGCGAGCGATGCCGGCGGCTCGCAGGTGGCAACACGGCAGGCCGAGGTCGTCGTCGCCGAACCCGGCTGGACGATGTGGATGGTGCCGCACTTCCATTACGACCCGGTGTGGTGGAACACGCAAGCGGCCTACACGGTGCGCTGGGACGAGCTGCCCGACGCCCAGACGACGCGGGGGGACTATCAGCAGGCGGGGTTCGACCTGGTGCGCTCGCACACCGAGGCGGCGCGGCGCGACCCGGACTACACGTTCGTGCTGGCCGAGCTCGACTATCTCAAGCCGTACTGGGACGTCTACCCCGAGGAGCGCGAGACCCTGCGACGGCTGCTCGCCGAGG
Organism: Pseudonocardiales bacterium; assembly: GCA_003244255.1. Lineage (GTDB taxonomy): Bacteria > Actinomycetota > Actinomycetes > Mycobacteriales > QHCD01 > QHCD01. The sequence continues at coordinate 14,023 of QHCD01000080.1, forward strand.
GCCGGGTCGAGCTGCTCGGCGGGACCTACAACGAGCCGAACACGAACCTGACCAGCGCCGAATCAACCGCCCGTAATGCGGTCTACGGAATCGGCTTCCAGCGTGACATCATGGGCGGCGCGCCCGAAACCGCCTGGCAGCTCGACGTTTTCGGCCACGACCCGCAGTTTCCGGGCATGATGGCCGACGCCGGTCTCGCCAACAGCTCGTGGGCGCGAGGACCGTTCCACCAGTGGGGACCGATCCGCAATCCCGGCGGCGAGCCGAAAGACCCGAGCCGCATGCAGTTCCCGTCGGAGTTCCGCTGGCTCTCGCCGTCGGGCCGCGGGCTGGTGACGAGCTACATGGCCGATCACTACGGATCCGGCTGGGACATGGCCTCGGCGACGACGCTCGAGGAGGCGTGCGCGGCGACGTACGCGTCGTTTGCCCGGCTGGCGTCGGTTGCGGCGACGAAGAACGTGCTGCTGCCTGTCGGCACCGACTACTCGCCGCCGACGCAGTGGGTGACCGAGGTGGCCCGCGACTGGAATGCGCGCTACGCCTGGCCGCGCTTCGTCTGCGGGCTGCCCAAGGACTTCTTCGCGGCGGTGCGGGCCGAGTCGCACGACGGCACGGCCCTGTGGCCGCAGACCCGCGACATGAACCCGATCTACACCGGCAAGGACGTCTCCTACATCGACGTCAAACAGGCCCAGCGCGCGGCGGAGAACCTGCTCTGCGAAGCGGAGTGCTTCGCGACCCTGGCCGGCATCCTCGCCGGCAGCGAGTACCCGAGTGCCGCGTTCGACAAGGCATGGCGGCAGCTGGCCTACGGCGCCCATCACGACGGCATCACCGGCAGCTTCTCCGATCAGGTCTATCTCGATCTGCTCACCGGCTGGCGCGAGGCGCACGACATCGCGACGACGTCGCGCTCGGCGGCGCTGCACGTCATTGCGTCCACTGTGAACACATCGCGTGGCGCGCCCGCGGATGTTCCCGTCGTCGTGTTCAATCCGTCTTCGTGGCCGCGCACGGATACGGTGGTCGTGCCCGTCGATCCCGGCTTCGATGCCGCCTATGTCGTCGACGCGTCCGGGCAGGCGCTCGCCGCTGTCGCGGAAGCGGGCGGGGCGCGGCTGCGATTTCTCGCCCGCGATGTCCCGGGCGTTGGGTTCCGCACGTTCTGGCTGCGACGCACCGATCAACCGGTCGCCGAATGGTCCACAGTGGACGGCACGGCCGCCGAGAGCGACGCCTACCTGGTCCGGCTCGATGCCGGCCGGGGTGGAGGCATCGAAAGCCTGGTGCACAAGCAGAGCGGCACGGAGCTTGTCGTATCGGGATCGCTCGGCAACGAGTTCCGGCTCTACGACGAGCACGCCGACCACCCGACGTTCGGCGAGGGCCCGTGGCACCTGCTGCCACGCGGCCCGGTGCTGAGCTCGGCCGATTCGACGGCGAGCGTAGGCGTGCAGTCGAGCCCGATCGGAGAGCGCATCGTGGCTCGCGGAACGCTCGCCAGCCTGACGTACACGACCGAGCTGCGGTTGTTCGACGGGACCGGCCGCATCGACGTGAGCACGACGATCGACGGCTTCACCGGCTCCGACCAGCTGCTGCGGATGCGATTCGCCGCAGACGTGCCGGGCGGACTCCCGGTGTCCGAGGTCGGCAACGGCGTCATCGGCCGGGGACTCGGAAACCCCGACGTCAATGCCGCGGAATCGCCCTGGACGCTGGACAATCCGGCCTACACCTGGTTCGGGACGGGATCCACTGTGCGGGTGCGTATCGGTTCGACGACGCGCGCGATCGGCGTCGCCGAGGTCGTTGCCGACGCCGAGCTGATGACGGCCGGCGGGCTGGACGACGTCGTCATTGCTCTCGGCAGGTCCGGCGTCACGGCCACCGCGTCGTCGCCGGACCGAGAGCGATACGGCGCGCTCGACTTCGACTCGAACCTGCCCGACGTCCGAATCAGCGTCGGCGCACCCGCCGACAACGCCTTCACCGACGCCGTGTTCGCCGCCGCCGACCCCGGCTACGCACGGGAGCTGCGGGCCCTGCTCGACCGCGACGGCCAGGCTCGCGTCTGGGTACCGGCGCGATTGCCGCTGGCACACGCATTCCGGCCGAACGCCGACGTGCGCGGCCCCCGAGATCTGCCGGTGCTCGTCGTCGCCGGTGTCGACGCCGAGAGCACGCAGGCCGCTCTCGCGGCGCTGGTGGACGATCTCGCCGACGCCACGATTGACGTCGACCAGCCGGCCGAGCTCGCCGCGGTGCCGGACGGCGAACCGAGCCTCGCCGGCCGGTCGTTTGCAGTGCTGAACGCCGGCACGCCGGGTTTCGTCGTCGACACCACGGGCGCGCTGCACCTCTCGCTCCTGCGCTCCTGCACCGGGTGGCCGTCCGCGGTCTGGATCGACCCGCCGAAGCGCACCGTGCCGGACGGTTCGGGATTCCAGCTCCAGCACTGGTCGCACACCTTCGAGTACGCGTTCGTTGCCGGCGAGGGCGACTGGCGCGACGCCGGCTTTGTCCACAGTGGACACGCCTTGAACCATCCATTGACCGCCGTCCGGGCGGCGCCGGGCGTCGGAGCCCTCGACCCGACGACGACGCTGGTAGGTGTCTCGCCGACGAACGTCGTACTGGCGGCGCTGAAGGCAACGGGCAATCCGCAGGCGCGCGGTGGTACGGAGAGGCCCGCGGCGGAAGACGGCGTGACCCTGCGGGTCTACGAGGCCCACGGCCGCCCGGCAACCGCCGAGTTCGCCGGTTCGGTGCTGCTGGAGGACCTGCGCGCCGCCGATCTGCTGGAGCAGCCGAGCGCTGATGCGTCCGGCCCGCCCACCCGACTCGGTGGATGTGACATCGCCACCGTGCTGGCAACGCCGGCCAGACCGGCGGCGCCCGGCGCGGTGCTCGTCCGCGGCCGGGAACCGGTACAGCCGATCTACACGCGGTACTGGATGCACAACAAGGGGCCGGCGCCGATCGGCAACCTCCCGCTGGCCGTGCACACGCATCCGAGCGAGCTCACGACCGCCGGGCCGTTCGCGCTGCGGATCACGGCCGCCTCCGACGTCGTCGACTCCGAGATCCACGCCCGGATCCGCATCGACCTGCCCGGCGGCTGGACCGCCGATCGCGCCGAACACCTCGCGAACCTTGCACCCGGTGCGTTCGCGGCCTTCGAGTCGACCATCACACCGGCACCCGACGCGCCACCCGGGCTCTACGTCGTCGCGGCGACGGCCGACAGTCCGGACGGGCAGGCGGTGCAGGACCTGACGGTCGTCTCGATCGGCGAGCGTTACGACCTGACCAACGAGCTCTCGGCGAGCATCGGCACCGACGCCGTGCACGCGCCGCTCGGCGGACGGACCGCGTTCGACGTGGTGATCGGCGCTTCGGCGCGCGGCCCGCTGCACGGCGAGGTGACGATCATCAGCCCGTGGGGAACATGGGGCGTCGTGCGGGAGCCGACCCAGGCCTTCGGGCTTGCGCCCGGAGGGAGCACGGCTGTGCGGTTCATCGCTGAGCCGCCGGTCGGCGCGGGCGAGTCGACCACGTGGCTCACGGCAAAGGTGATGTGTGCCGGGCGGGTGCTCTACACCGAGACCGTCCCGCTCGTCGTGTCATGAACACCGCCGAGGCAATCCCTACCGCCGAGGCGGCATGAACACCGCCGAGGCAATCCCTACCGCCGGCACGGCATGAACACCGCCGAGGCAATCCCTACCGCCGAGGCGGCATGAACACCGCCGAGGCAGTCCCTGCCGCCGGCACGGTCGACGGCGTCGACGTGCCCGTCGCGGTCGTCGACGAGGCGCTGGAGCGGGTGTACGCCTCGCCGGTGGCGGGGAAGCTGCCACCGCGCGGCGACATGGAGTGGCGACGGCTGCGGCGATGGGTCGCGCAGCTGGTGCTGACCGAGGAACTGGTGCGGGCCGAAGCGCGCCGGCTCGGCGTCGGCGCCTCGGACTCAGACCGTCCGCGGTGGACCGACGTGATGTCGGGGACGCTCGCCACCGCGGTGCTTGCCCGCGATCCGCTGGCGCGCGCGTTGCGGGACCGGGTGACCGCCGAGCTCGTGGTGCCCGAGCGCGACGTCGTCGACTATTACTCCCGCAATGCCGACCGCTGGAGAAGTCCAGCCCGCGCCCGGCTGCGGCACCTGCTGAGCCCAGATCGTGCCGCCGCGACCGCGGCGATCCACCGGCTCGCGGGGGTGGGCGAACGATGGGACCGGCCTATCGGTGAGCTGCCGGCTCCGCTCGCGGCCGCCGTGCGGGCGGCGAGGATCGGCGACGTCGTCGGACCGATGGAGTCGCCGTTCGGCTGGCACCTGGCGCTCGTCGACGACGTCGTCGCAGAGTCGACGGCGTCCTACGACGAGGTGCGGGCGGGGATCGCCGCCGAGTTGCGGACCGCCGCCCAGGCGGCGTATTTCCAGCGGTGGCTGGAAGGCCGCCGCCGCGAGCTGGTCACGAGCGCCCACGGCTTCGAGCATCCCGGCGATCCCCGCCAGCCCGATTTCGCGCACCACCACTGACCGACGAGAGCCGACGCCGGCCGTCCCACGGGGAGGAGGACGACCGGCGCCGGCCGGCTGTGAGGTCAGAAGCGCAAGCGCCACACCTGACCTGGCGGGAGCGGCGGTGCGCTGGGGTCGGGGCCCGCCGCGCCGTCGGCATCGGAGATGCTGAACGCCGAGACGTACACGTTACCCCGGCTGCCGACGACCACGCCGCCCGGCAACGGTACCGCGACGCTCGAACGGTGACAGCTCCGGCTGATCTTCACGACGTCGCCGCTGCCGTCGGGGCCGCCGATCAGCTCGCTGACGTAGAGGCTGCCGTCGGGTCCGAAGGCGACGCCGGTGATCGTCGTGAATCCGCCGGTGCCGGGGCAGAGCGTGCCGCCACGACCGTAGTAGCCGAGCAGCGCGCCGCTGGTGGGCGACACCCGCCACACGCGCGCCACCTGCGGCTCGAAGTGCGCGAGCTCGCCGACGTAGATGCGGCCGTCCGGGCCCTTGGTCAGCGACGTCGGAACCGACTCCCGATCGCAGCGCTGGGTCCGCACTCCCCCGCAGCCGTGCAACGGCAGGACCGTCAGCAGGCGCGACGCGCCGTCGTGCACGCGGATCAGATCGTTGCCCGCGGCGTCCGCGGAGATCGACGTCGTGCCGTCCACGGTGACGACGGAATAGGGGTTGGTGTCGACCTGCAGACCGTCTGGGTTCTGCTCGAACTCGATCCGGCTGATGTTTCCGTCGAGACGCTTGTGGCTGCCGACCACTCGCAGCAGGTGACCCAGCTGCCAGGCCGGCAGGCCGGCTGGAATCGCGGCCGGCGGCGCGTACGTCATCTGCACCAGGATGGCGCCGTTCTGGTATGCGACGCCGTCCGAACCGGTCGCCTGGCCGCCGTCGGCCGCGCCGCCCGAGAGCAGCCCGGTGACGACACGGTCCGGCGCCACGTGCGAGGCGGACCATGGGTGCTCGATCCGCGTGATCGACCCGGTGGCCCCGATGCAGGTCTGGCCCTCGGGACCGTTGCTGCACCGGCTCGCGTCTGGATGCCTGGCGCCGCGGCCGGCCTCGGCGATCAGCAGGCTGCCGCCCGGGGCGAAGGTAAGCTGGCGCGGGTTGTTGAGGTGGCTGACGACGACGACCGGAGTGCGGCTTTCGGCGCTGACACCGGCACTCGCACCGGCCGGTACGGCAAGCCCACCGACGGCCGCAGCCGCGGCGCCCAGCACCAACCAGGGACGAATCCACATAGTCCGCTCCAGAGCGATCAAAGAGGTGAGATGACTGATGGTGGGAATGCGGTACGCCGTCGTCGTAGTGCCCCGAAACACTTCGCGGAGCCGTAGCCCCCACGTCGCGATCGGCACCACCCTCACGAGCGATGCCAGCGCGCCCCGACGTGACCCCCACGTCTGTCGGGACGGCGTACCGCATGCCTGTCCCGGCGAGAAGGATCCACTTGGTTTAGTAGGCTGTCAAGTATCTCGATCGTCGAGATAGAACCGTCCTATCTGCGTGATGAAGCGAGGACAACGAGTGACCGCAGCGGGGTCGCATGAAATGGGCACGCTTGCTCGCAGCTTTCTCCGATCCGTCGACCAGTACAGGGATCGCGAGGCGCAGGCGCTCGGACTCGACCATTCCGGATTGCTTTGTCTCGGCCATCTGCTGAATGACGGCGCGATGACTCCGAGCGGTATCGCTGAGCAGCTCGGATTGACGTCGGCGAGCGTCACGGCCCTGCTCGATCGGCTCAGCGCGGCTGGACTGATCCGCCGACGGCCACACCCCGACGACCGGCGCAGTGTTCTTGTTTCACTGACCGCCGCCGGCACCCGGCTCATCCGACGGGTCTACGTCGGGATGGCCGATGCGGTGACCGAGGCCCGGGACGCCCTGCCGGCCGAGCACCGCTGCTCCGTCGAGACCTTCTTAGAGCTCGCAACCGAGGCGATGCGGAGCCGCACCAGAGCGACCTGACCGCAGCCGTTCACGGCGCTGTCAGTAGCGTCGCGTCATGCTCGAGCTGAAGACGCCGGGGGAGATCGATGCCATGCGGCCGCCGGGGCGCGCCGTCGCGGCGGTCCTCGCGGCGGTGCGCGCGGCCGCACAGGTCGGCACGCGGCTGCATGAGCTCGACGAGGTCGCCCGCGGTGTGCTGCGCGACCACGCCGCGACGCCGACCTTCCTCGATTACCACCCTTCGTTCGCGCCGACGCCCTACCCGGGCGTCATTTGCACGTCGGTCAACGACGCCGCCCTGCATGGCATCCCGGACGGCTACCGGCTGCGCGACGGCGACCTGCTGAGCATCGACTGCGGCGCCGCGGTCGACGGTTGGACGGGCGATGCGGCGATCACCTTCTCGGTCGGCACGCCGCGCGCCGGGGACGCCCGGTTGGTCGAGTGCACGACGGCCGCGCTGCGGGCCGGGATCGAGGCTGCGGTCGTCGGCAACCGCATCGGCGACGTCTCCGCCGCCATCGGCGGGGTGGCGCGGGCGGCCGGGTACGGACTGCACACCGACTTCGGCGGGCACGGCATCGGCCGGGAGATGCACGAGGCGCCGTCGATTCCGAACGACGGCCGCGCCGGCCGTGGGCTACCGCTGCGGGCCGGGCTGGTGATCGCGATCGAGCCCTGGTTCATGGCCGGCGGCGTCGACGGCTACCGCATCGATGCGGACGGCTGGACCCTGCGCAGCACCGACGGCAGCCGCGCGGCGCACATGGAGCACACGGTTGCCGTGACCGCCGGCGGGCCGCTGGTTCTCACCGATGGCTCCGCTCAGGCCGGCCATCACGTCGTAACAGCCTGACTCGGGGGCAACGGGGTGCCGGACCTACTCCACTACTTCCAGCGGAAGTGCACGAAGACCCGGCCGAAGTTGTCCTTGTCCTTCTCCATCCGGTGGTACAGCGCCTTGATCTCCTTCTGGTCGAGGAACCGCAGCACCCGCTTCTTCAGCTGACCCGATCCCTTGCCGGGGATGATCTCGACCAGTGGCGCGTGCTTGGCGACCGCCTCGTCGATGATCGCCCGCAGCGCGCGGTCGATGTCGCCGCCGCGGTTGTAGATGTCGTGCAGGTCGAGCTTCAGCTTCACCCGGCCATCATCGCGGACACTCCGCGACTGCACGAGCCTGGGTCTGAGAGACTTTCGCACGGAGGGTCGCGCGACGTCGAACCGGCTTCTGCGTCCTCCCGGGCCGTTAGCTCAACTGGCAGAGCAGCGGACTTTTAATCCGCGGGTTCCGGGTTCGATCCCCGGGCGGCCCACAGGCCTGGCACCCAGCCTGGGTGTCTGGTCACTCGTCCTCTGCATCAGCGTCATTGGGCAGCTCGCGGCCGACGAGTCTCCTCGTTCCTTCCATGGCCGCGGCGAGCGAGCCGGCAGTGAGCAGTTGGTCGAGCAGCACCCACCTGTGGCTCGCCCGGTACGGCTTGCCGGACGGGATTGGTGTGCCCGGCAGCGGCGGCCCGAGCCGGTAGATCGCATGCGGGACGTCCGACGTCGGCGACGATGGAATGTCAGGCAGGGCAGTCGCGAGCGATGGGACTACTTCGGCAGAGACGACCCGCTGGATGCGCTGGACTTGCTTGTCCCACCGGAACGCGAGGAAGTTCGGCGGCTGGCGCGGCCATCCCTTCTTGAACGGATGGAAATAGATGCCCTCGTCGACGACCCACTCGCGGAACGTCCGCTTCGCTCCCCGCTCGGGGCGCGCCTGACTGATCGCGACCGAGTAGGTCCGGCTGTCCGCGACGTCACGCATCCGCAGCGCTCCTTTGAGATAGGCGGAGAACTCGTTGAGCCAGAACCGTTCCTGTCCGCGGGACTGGCGTGCCCTGGCGGCGAGCAGCCTGCGGGCTACGGCCCACGACAGATGCCGGACCGGGACACCGTTCACATCCGACGGGACGGAAGCCGCAGCCCAGTCGTCCGACGCGGACGACAGGGTGACGAGGACTCCCGAGCCGCGATCGGCGATGCGCGGCGCATACGCAGCGAGCTGTGGCTGGCGCGGCAGCAGCCAGCCGCGCTTCGCCTCGACGATGATCAACGCGTCGCCGGTGTCGAGCTCGAGATCGGTCCGTCCACCGTCGTCGCGGACTTCCATCCGCACCGACGTGTCGTCGGCGTCCGCACCTGGAAGCTTATTCACAAGGGTGAG